>ONSX01000007.1 GCA_900320615.1 uncultured Eubacteriales bacterium | reverse complement strand
CGTGCCGTAGTTCATTTCCGACAGGATATCGTACATCTGGCTCTGCGCTTCCACGTAGAGCGGATGAATCTTGATATAGAGAAAGGCGCATACAGCGATCATGATGGCGAGAAGGACAAGAAGAATCCTGTTGCGTCTCTTCCTTCTGGCACGGCGCTCAGGCGTGTTCTGCTGGCGCCACCTGGCCTCCTTCTTCGCGAGGAGGGCGTCGATCTCGGCCTGTTCGTCAGCTGCCTGCCTGGTGCTTGCGGGTTTTTCGCTCTTCACCTTGCGGCGGACGCCCTTCTTATGCTTTCTGGTATCTTCCATAACATTCAAATCCCTGTACTTGTTCGGCCACAGATCCGGAACACTTGATATTCCCTGCTGCGTGCCGAATAACTACATATCTCTCTATCGTGTTTCGCCCGCCGATACCGGGTCGGGTATCTCAGGGCAGTTACCCTAACATAATAACACGTCCCGCGATAAATGCAATCCGGGGCTTTTTTGGGGGATTGCCGGAGATCTTTATACAATCTTAATACCACCCGGCGAATTTTAACGGGAGCTTTATGCGGAACCTGCGATACTGTAGATGACGAAAGGAGCGGAGAGCGCCATCGGAACGTTCTCCAGGTGACAGATATGAAGCGCCTACACATGAAGAAGATGTCTTCATTTCAGGTGATTATATTCGGGTTTCTGATTGTTATTCTTGCGGGAACCCTTCTGCTGATGATCCCGGCGGCTTCGGCTGACGGTCGGAGCGCAGGCTTCGGGACATCGCTGTTTACGGCGACATCAGCCGTCTGCGTGACAGGCCTCGTCGTGCGGGACACGGCGACCGGCTGGTCCACGTTCGGGCAGGTCGTGATCCTCTCCCTGATTCAGATCGGCGGCATGGGAGTTGTGCTGATTGCGACGGGCCTTGCGATGCTCTCCGGGCGGAGAATCTCACTCATGCAGAGAAGCCGCATGCAGGACGCGATGTCGGCGCCGCAGGTTGGCGGAATTGTGAGACTTACGCGGTTCATCCTGAAGTTTCTGCTGACAGCAGAGCTTGCCGGCGCACTTGTGATGCTTCCTGTATTCGCCGGAAAATTCGGAATCGGGAGAGGAATCTATTACAGCATTTTTCATTCGGTCTCCGCATTCTGCAATGCGGGCTTTGACCTCATGGGAGCAGCAAGGCCGTACAGCTCGCTGACGGGTTTTGTCGGAAATCCGGTCATTAATCTCTCAATCATGCTGCTTATTATAAGCGGCGGTCTCGGCTTTCTGACCTGGGAGGACATTGCGCACTGGAAATGGCACATCCGCAGGTACCGCCTGCAGAGTAAGATCGTTCTTTCGGTGACGCTTCTTCTGATCGTTCTGCCGGCCATCTATTTTTATTTCGGTGAATACGGACAAATGAAGGGCATCTCCAGAGTTCTGGCATCTCTTTTCCAGTCTGTGACGACGCGGACGGCCGGTTTCAATACGACGGATATCAGCTCCCTGAGTGATACGGGCAAGGCGCTCATGACTTTGCTCATGCTGATTGGCGGTGCGCCCGGGTCAACGGCAGGCGGTATGAAGGTGACGACTTTCGGCGTCCTCATGATGACGGCCATCGCTGTTATGGCGAGAAAGAGCGAGACGGGGTGCTTCGGAAGGCGGGTTGAGACGGAGACGATCCGCTACGCGGTCTCGATCTGCGCGATGTACATCGTTCTGTTCCTGGCCGGCGGACTCATTATCAGCCGGCTGGACGGATTTCCGCTCGTTGACTGTCTGTTTGAGACGGCGTCGGCGATCGGAACGGTTGGTCTTACGGCAGGCCTCACGACGAAGATCTCCGCATTTTCAAAGGTGATCCTGATCGTGCTGATGTATATCGGGCGCGTCGGCGGGCTCACGCTGATCTTCGCGACGATTCCGGGAACGCGGAAGGCGGATGCAAAGTTCGTGTCGGAGAAGGTCATGGTGGGCTGAGCGGACCTGCGCGCTCCATAAGGAAGAACGGGATGTCCGGACAAGCCCATTTTCCGGACCGGGGATGACAATTTCCCGGAGTTCTGGTTTCCTACATTTAATAAGGAAAGAAGGGAGTTTTATGAGAACAGTACTTCTGATTGGCGTCGGCCGCTTCGGACTTCGGATCGCGGTGCGCCTTGCTGAGATGAAAGTTGAGGTTATGGCTGTCGATAAAAATGAGGAACGGGTCAAAGCTGCGGTGCCATATGTGACGAGCGGTGTTGTCGGTGACAGCACGAGCGAGGAGTTCCTGAAAACAATCGGCGTGGGGAACTTTGATGAGTGTGTTGTAGCCATCGGCGACGACGTCCTGGCATCCATCGAGACGACCTGCCAGCTGAAGGAGCTCGGCGCGAAGCGGGTTATCGCCCGCGCGTCGAAGGACATTCACGAGCGGCTTCTTCTCCGGAACGGTGCGGATGAGATTGTATTTCCAGAGAAGCAGATGGCGAACTGGACGGCGCTTCGCTGCGGGACGAAGAACATCTTCGACTATCTGGAACTGAACGATGAATACGCGGTCTTCGATGTGAAGGTTCCGGACGCGTGGTGCGGAAAGTCGATCGGACAGCTCGATATCCGGCGGCGCTACGGTCTCAACATCATGGCGGTGAAGCGCGGCAGCGATATGGAGATCGCAGTCGGCACGGATTACGTGCTTGAGCCGGGCGAGACGATGCTCGTGCTCGGCAGGCAGGACGATGTGCGGAAGTGTTTCCACTGAGAAGTGACTCCGCCACCGGCGGCGTGCGAACTGCCGTGGCGGCAGATGACTGTGGCCTTTGGGATAGGGGAAGGAGAGCAGATGAAATGCTCCGGCAGGGCGTGAACAAGGGAGGTGTGACTTATGTTACTGAATATTATCTTATGCGTGAGCTTCGTGTTTGAGCTCGGCGCCGTATATCTCGGGCTTGGCAGGCTCATGAAACTGATCAACAGCGGAGAAGAGGAGAGCACGCTCGCAGCAAGGCGCCGCATAGAGGAGGCGAAGGCTGTGCGTGCCGCCGCGAAGGCGGGGCGGAAGAAGGCAAGACGCGAGTACTGGGAGGACCTTCTCCGAAGAAGAGAGTCCTGGAGACGAGGCATTGCATTTTCCGAGAGGCAGACGCATGACGGCTCGAATGGCCATGTGAATGTCGGATCGGGAAAGCCGGTCGTCATTAACCTTCGAAAGAGTTACCGCGGATAGTCAGCAAGCAGATTTCAGCCGGACTCCGGATACGGGAGCCCGGCTGAATTTTACTGTCAGACGGAAAATCCCATCGGTCTTTAGACCGTGGAATGAATGACGTTTCGTTCACGGCGTGATAGATAATCACTTTGCATTGTGGTATATTTTGTATATATTCAAATAAATGGAGGCGCCTTTTTATGAAGGGTGAGCACGTACTGGTCTGTCTTTCCTCTTCATTTACCAATCCACGGGTGATCCGGCTCGCGTCGGATCTCGCGGCCGCGCCGCAGACGGAATTTACGGCGCTTTATGTCGAGGTGCCAGAGCGGAGGCCGATGAAGGATTCGGAGAGCCGGAGGCTTTCTGAAAATATGAAGCTTGCCGGGCATCTCGGTGCGCGGACGGAGACTGTGTACGGGAGCGACGTCGCCGCGAGAATCGCAGAGTACGCGCGGATGAACGCGGTGACGAAGGTGGTTATCGGGCAGAGCGCGCCGTCAGGGCATTTTCATCTGTCGAAGGGGTTGCTCTCGGACCGCCTCGTCACCTATCTGCCGGATATTGACGTCGTTGTGATTCCGGACAAGGGCGCGCGGCCGCTTCGGGAAATGCCGCGGAGCACGGCAAAGAACAGCTGGATCAAGGACTCGCTCTCGTCACTTGGGATTCTTACGGGCGTAACCCTCTGCGGCATGTGGCTTCAGCAGTTCAATATGCATGAGGCGAATATCATCACACTCTATATTCTCGCGGTCCTCATTATCTCCGTCGTGACCACCAAATGGATCTACGGCGTGATCGCGTCCGGGGCGAGCGTCGTCATTTTTAATTACCTGTTCACGGAGCCGATTTTTTCATTTCACGCCTATGACCCGGGCTATATGCTGACGTTTGCGGTCATGTTCGCGGCGGCGTTTATTGCGGGACTGCTCGCATCGCGCCTGAAGGATCTCGCAGAACAGTCGGCCAAGCACGCCTACCGCATGAAAATCCTGCTTGAGGCAAATCAGATGCTCCAGCAAGTGCATGACCAGCAGGAAATCCTGAAGGAGACGGCCGGGCAGCTGGTCAAGCTGACGGGCCGCGCCGTCATTGTATATCCCGAGACCGATGCGGGCGCACCGGGGAATCCGCAGATGTACTGGCCGGATGACACGCCGAGACCGACGGATCCGGGAGATGAGGACAAGAAGGCTGCCGCGCTCGCGCGGGAGATACAGGAGAAGACCGGCGCGGAGACGGACCGCTATTCCGGCGCGCGCTATCAGTATCTTGCAATCCGCACGCGGAACGGTTTTTACGGGGTCATCGGCATCGACCTCGGGCACGACGAGGTCAGTTCATTTGCGTACAGTATCTGTCTTGCGATCCTCGGTGAATGCGCACTCGCCCTTGAAAATGAAAAAAGCATCCGCGACAAGGAGGCGTCGGATCTTCTTGTGAAAAATGAGAAGCTCCGTTCCACTCTTCTGCGCAGCATCTCGCACGATCTTCGCACGCCGCTCACGTCCATTTCCGGCAACGCGAGCAATCTTCTGACCAATGAGGCGGAGATGAGCGGAGATGAGCGGCACCGGGTCTATCTCGACATCTATGACGACTCGATGTGGCTCATCAACATGGTCGAAAATCTGCTCTCGATCACGCGGATCGAGGAGGGACGTCTGAATATTGACATGAAGGCGGAGGTTGTCGAGGACATTGTGCGGGAGGCTGTTCAGCATGTCGACCGGAAAATCAGCGAGCACCATCTTGTACTGGCGCTCGGAGACGATGTGCAGGTCGTGAAAGCTGACTCGCGGCTGATTATGCAGGTGATTCTCAACCTTGTGAACAACGCGGTAAAGTATACACAGAAGGGGTCGCAGATCACGGTCAGTTCTGTGGAGACGGGCAGCGGGATGATCCGCATATCGGTTGCGGACGACGGACCGGGCATATCGGACGAGGATAAGCAGCATATTTTTGAAATGTTCTATACGGCGAAGCGGAAGATTGCCGATGACCGGCGGAGCCTCGGACTCGGACTTGCCCTGTGCAAGTCAATCGTCGAGGTGCACGGCGGCACGATCTGCGTGGCGGACAACAGTCCCCGCGGAACGATATTTTCCTTTACGCTTCCGGAAGAGAAGGTAACGCTTGATGAATGAGACGACAATTCTGATCGTGGAAGATGATCCGCCGATCCGGCATCTCATTTCCACGACATTAAAGACCCACGGCTATAAGTTCATGACGGCAGACAATGGAAATGAAGCGCTCATGGAGATTTCGACGCACAATCCGGACATTGTATTGCTTGACCTCGGGCTCCCGGATATCGACGGGATCGAGGTGATCCGCCGCGTCCGGACCTGGTCAAATCTGCCGATCATTGTGATCAGTGCGCGCTCCGAGGAAAATGACAAGATCGACGCGCTCGACGCGGGTGCTGATGATTATCTGACGAAGCCGTTTTCCGTTGAGGAGCTGCTCGCGAGGATCCGCGTGACGATCAGGCGCCTTGCATTTTTAAGGAATGCGCAGGAGGAGAATGAGTCGGTCTATGTGAACGGGAAGCTCAGCATCGACTATGCTGCGGGAGCGGTGACGGTCGCGGGACAGCCGGTGCATCTGACGCCGAGCGAGTACAAGCTGGCCTGCATCCTTGCGCGCCACACCGGCAAGGTCCTGACGTACCGCATGATCACAAAGGAGGTCTGGGGCAATTCCTGGGAGAACAACATGGCGTCGCTCCGCGTCTACATGGCATCGCTCCGGAAGAAGCTCGAGAAGGCGTCCGGCGGCGACCAGTTTATCAAGACGCATGTCGGCGTCGGCTACCAGATGCTGAAGATGTGAGGAACATTGATAAGAATTTGATCGTGCATCAAATTTGGTGAGTTCCGGCTGTCGGGCGGCATCGTATCAATTGGCTTGGCGCGATTCGCAGGAGATTTTCATGAGAGCAGGGTATCTGACTTACATACTGATGGCCGTGAATGTCATCGTGTTTCTGATGGAGACGATGGCGGGCGGCAGCGAAAAAACGTCCGTCGCAAAGCGCTTCGGCGCGATGTACAGCGGAATGCCGGCGCGCGAGAGCTGGCGGTATCTGACGAGCATGTTCGTGCACTTCGGCGGCGTGCACCTCATATGCAATATCTGGGCCCTGTACTGCCTCGGTCCCGGGATTGAGGTGATCTTCGGTGAGAAGGGATTTCTTCTTATTTACTTTGTGTCCGGACTTGCCGGCGGTCTTCTCACGCAGCTTCTCTGGAAAATGAAAAACCGGCGAGGCATCTCGGCGGGGGCCTCCGGCGCTGTGTTCGGACTGCTCGGGGCGTATCTGGTTGCCGCGATGTACGGCTTTCTGACAAGGACCGGAATTCAGAATATTCTGCTCTGCATCGTCATTAATCTCGTGTACGGGTTCCTTAACCGGAGAATCAATATGACGGCGCACGTGGGTGGTTTTATCGCAGGATTGCTCACTGCGCTTGTAATTGCGCTGCTCGTGTGAGCGCGCAGGCTCCTTTGAAAGGAATTGACATCCGAGGTTAGCTGTATTAAACTATAGGTGTCAGATAGGACAGACACATTTGATGTGTCGGCGAAAAATGACACTCTGTCAGATGAGCAAGGCCCGCTTCGGGCAGAAGGGATGGTCAATTTTGAGAAAACATTTGGAGATTGAGAAGGTTATCGGACGCGAGATCGTGGATTCGAGAGGCAATCCGACCGTTGAGGCGGAGGTTACGCTTAGCGACGGCACGGTCGGCCGCGGGGCGGCTCCGAGCGGTGCGTCGACAGGTGAGTTCGAGGCAATCGAGCTTCGCGACAACGACAAGTCGCGGTTCGGCGGCAAGGGCGTTCTGACAGCCGTGAACAATATCAATACGATTATTCATAACGCGGTCCGCGGTCTTGATCCGCAGGATGTCTACGCGGTCGATGCGGCCATGCTGAGGGCGGACGGGACACCAAACAAGTCGAAGCTTGGCGCCAATGCAATTCTCGCTGTTTCGATTGCGAGCGCGAGAGCAGCGGCGGAGTCTCTTGGTATTCCGCTCTATCGTTTCCTCGGCGGCGCAAATGCGAACTGCCTCCCGGTTCCGATGATGAATATCTTAAATGGCGGCGCTCATGCGACGAACTCCGTCGATACACAGGAATTCATGATCATGCCGGTCGGCGCACCGACATTCCGCGAGGCGCTCCGCTGGTGCACGGAAGTCTTCCACGCACTGCAGTCTCTCCTTAAGAGTGAGGGCAATACGACAGCCGTCGGCGATGAGGGAGGCTTTGCTCCGAACCTGAAGAGCGACGAGGACACAATCGAGCATATCCTGACGGCGATCCGCAACGCAGGCTATGAACCCGGAAGGGATTTCGTCCTTGCGATGGATGCGGCTTCTTCCGAATGGAAGAGCGAAAAAGGCAGGGGCTTCTATCATCAGCCGAAGTCCGGCAGAGATTTCACATCCGAGGAGCTGATCGCTCACTGGAAATCTCTCATTGAAAAGTATCCGATCTGGTCTATCGAGGACGGCCTCGACGAGGAGGACTGGGAAGGCTGGCAGAAGATGACGAAGGAGCTTGGCGACAAGGTTCAGCTTGTCGGCGATGACCTCTTTGTGACGAATACAGAGCGCCTTTCGAAGGGCATCAGCCTCGGCTGCGCGAATTCGATCCTGATCAAGCTGAACCAGATCGGCTCCGTGTCCGAGACTCTTGAGGCGATCAAGATGGCCCATAAGGCAGGATACACGGCAATCACCTCTCACCGTTCCGGCGAGACAGAGGATACGACGATCGCAGATCTTGCTGTTGCGCTCAATACGCGCCAGATCAAGACAGGAGCGCCGAGCCGCAGTGAGCGCGTCGCGAAGTACAACCAGCTGCTCCGCATCGAAGAAGAACTCGGCGACGCGGCCGTCTATCCGGGAAAGAACGCATTCAATCGATAAACAATCCTCCCGCCATATGTATGCGGTAGAAGCATATATGAAAGCCCTTGACAACTGCGGGACACGGGCCTAATATTATTTCAATAAGTTGAATAGAGATCTTCAGGGCAGGGTGTAATTCCCTACCGGTGGTACAGCCCACGAGCCGCAAGGCATGATTCGGTGAAACTCCGAGGCCGACAGTACAGTCTGGATGAAAGAAGATAGTCGTAGAAATGTTTGTATAAAACTGCTCTGGAATATAGTTTATTCCAGAGCTTTTTTATTCGGCATCATTCCCATCTTTGTCCTGGACGATTTCCGTTCAGGACATTTTTTTAGTTTACGCGCCATTGGCGCGCTCTGACGGGTGAAAGTTCCAGGTACGCGCAGACACCGGCGAAGTAATCCGGCGGGATTTATGGATCATGATGCGGAGGCAGAAAATGAAGAGCGACGAGGAGTATATGAGGCGGGCTTTAGGGCTCGCGGAAAATGGCATCGGCTTTACAGCACCGAATCCCTGCGTCGGCGCGGTTATCGTAAAAGACGGCCGCGTGATCGGGGAGGGCTGGCACAGAAAATTCGGAGATCTTCACGCAGAGCGCGACGCGCTGCGGCTGTGTCGGGAGTCGCCGGCCGGCGCGACCATGTATGTGACGCTCGAGCCGTGCTGTCACTACGGAAAGCAGCCTCCCTGCGTCGATGCGATCATTGAGGCTGGAATCAGGCGCGTTGTTGTCGGATCCGATGACCCGAATCCGCTGGTCAACGGCGGAGGACTTGCAATCCTGAAAAGACACGGCATCGATGTGACGGAGCACGTTCTGAAAGACGAATGCGACCGGCTGAATGCGGCTTTTTTTCATTTTATACGGACGGGCAGGCCGTATGTCGTGATGAAGTATGCGATGACGATGGACGGCAAGATCGCGACATATACGGGCGCCTCGAAATGGATAACCGGAGAAGAGGCAAGGGTCTCAGTGGCGAATATGCGTCATCGCTGCACCGCCATCATGGTCGGCGTGGGGACGGTGCTCGCCGATGATCCGCTCCTCACGTGCCGGATGGAGGGCGGAAAGGACCCGATTCGGATCATCTGCGACACGTCGCTCAGAACGCCCCTGACAGCGCGAGTTGTGAAAACGGCAGCGGTTGTCCCGACGATTCTTGCCACCTGCTGCGAGGATGCGGACAAAATCAGGGCCTTCGAGGACATGGGATGTCAGGTTCTAAAGACAGATACATGTGCCGGGCGCGTTGATTTGCTATCGCTTATGACGCTCCTGGGACAGCAGAAGATTGACAGCATTCTGCTTGAGGGAGGTGGAACGCTGAATGCTGCTGCGCTCTCCAGCGGCATTGTGCAGAAGCTCGAGGCGTATATCGCGCCGAAACTGTTCGGCGGAAGTGGCGCGAAGACGCCTGTCGAGGGAGAGGGAGTCCGGGATCCGTCGCAGGCCGTTTTGCTTACGAACAGCCATGTGACGAGACTTGGCGAGGACATTCTGATTGAAAGCGAGGTGGCATATCCGGATGTTTACAGGAATCATTGAAGAAATCGGCATGGTGCGCCGCATTCAATACGGGCAGCACTCCGTGAGGCTTGAGATTGAGGCAGGGCGTGTCCTCGCGGACGCAAAGCCGGGCGACAGCATTGCGGTCAACGGGGTATGCCTGACCGTCACTGCGATGAAGAAACATGCATTTTCCGCGGACGTCATGCATGAGACCTTAAACTGCTCCAATCTTGCCTTTCTCTCCCCCGGAAGTCACGTCAATCTCGAGCGCGCCATGCGGGCGGACGGCAGGTTCGGCGGCCATATCGTCGCCGGTCACATCGACGGCGTCGGGAGAATCACAGACATCCGGCGCGATGGCAATGCGGTCTGGTTTACAGTCGCGGCCGGACCGGGGATCATGCGCTATATCGTGGAGAAGGGGTCCGTCGCAGTTGACGGCATCAGCCTCACGGTCGCGGATGTCAAAAGCGGCAGCTTTTCCGTCTCCACGATTCCGGAGACGATGAGCCGCACGTCTCTCGGGGAGCGAAGAAGAGGAAATGAGGTCAATCTGGAGACGGACATGATCGGCAAATATGTGGAACGGTTCGTGACGCCTGCCGGCAGACAGAAGAAACCGGGCCTTACAAGAGACATTCTGGAGCATTACGGCTTTACCGGATAAGTCCTGGTTTCGGAGCGGAAGCCACAAAGCAGGGCATTATTTACAGAGGAGGAAAGAAGATGGCTGCATTTCATACGGTCGAAGAGGCACTTGAAGATCTGAAGAAGGGAAAAATTGTTCTGGTTACGGATGATCAGGACCGGGAAAATGAAGGCGACTTTATCTGCGCGGCGGAATTTGCGACGACAGAAAATGTAAATTTCATGGCAAAGCATGGAAAGGGACTCATTTGCATGCCGATGTCGGAGGAGTATGTGAATAAGCTGAACCTCCCGCCGATGACCAGACCGAATACAGACAATCATGAGACCGCATTTACGATTTCCATCGATTATGTCAGGACGAAGACCGGGATTTCCGCGGAGGAGCGGGGGATGACGGCGCGCGCCTGCGTGAGCGGAGATGCAAAGCCGGAGGATTTCCGCAGGCCCGGTCACATGTTCCCGCTGCTTGCGAGAAAAAACGGCGTCCTTGAGCGGAACGGCCACACAGAGGCCACGGTTGATCTGTGCAGGCTTGCGGGACTTAGGGAGTGCGGCCTCTGCTGTGAGATCATGCGGGATGACGGGACGATGATGCGGACGGAAGAACTCTATGGGCTGGCAAAGCAGTATGGACTCAAATTCATTACGATCAGGGATCTGCAGACCTACCGGAAATGCCATGACCGCCTCATTGAGCGGGTCGCCAGGGTGAAAATGCCGACAAAATACGGCGATTTCATCGGATACGGGTACCGGAACCTGCTGAATGGCGAGCACCACGTCGCACTGGTCAAAGGAGACCTTGGCGACGGAGAAGATGTGTTGTGCCGTGTACACTCGGAATGCCTGACCGGCGATGTCTTCGGGTCACTCCGCTGCGACTGCGGGCAGCAGCTTGCGGCGGCGATGACGCAGATCAACCGGGAGGGGCGCGGCGTTCTTCTCTATATGCGCCAGGAGGGCCGCGGCATCGGCCTTCTCAATAAGCTTCGCGCCTATGAGCTGCAGGAGCAGGGCATGGATACGCTCGATGCCAACCTTGCGCTCGGTTTTGCCGGAGATGAGAGGGAATATTATATCGGCGCGCAGATTCTGCGGGATCTTGGCATTCACAGCATGCGCCTTCTGACGAATAATCCGGACAAGGTATACCAGCTGGAGGAGTTCGGACTCGAAATCAGGGAGCGGGTCCCGATTCAGATGCATGCCACGTCGCACGACCTGTTCTATCTGCGGACGAAGCAGAAGCGGATGGGGCACATCCTGAGTTATTGACCTGACAGGCAGGAAACAGATGGATGCCGTTTTGACGGGCAGATGGAAAGCTGCAGAAAAGGCGGCATCGTTACATAAAAAATGAGTGAGGAGGATATGTAAAATGCACACACTGGAAGGGAAACTGGTCAGTGACCACAGCAAAATCGGCATCGTTGCCGCGAGATTCAATGAATTTGTCACCGAAAGGCTCCTCGGCGGCGCCATGGACGGACTCGTTCGCCACGGCGTATCGGAGGACGACGTGACCGTCGCATGGGTTCCGGGGGCCTTTGAGATTCCGCTCATTGCCTCAAGCATGGCAAAGAGCGGAAAATATGACGCGGTGATCTGCCTCGGCGCTGTCATCCGCGGCGCGACCGGCCACTACGAGTATGTCTGCAATGAGGTCTCCAAGGGTATAGCGGCCGCGTCCCTTACAAGTGGCGTTCCGGTACTCTTTGGCGTGCTGACAACGGAAAATATTGAGCAGGCGATCGAGCGCGCCGGAACAAAGGCCGGAAACAAGGGGTATGACTGCGCGGTCAGTGCCATCGAGATGATCAATCTGATCCGTCAGATTGATCAGAACGAATGATGGCGCGCCCCGTCATCCCGCGAAGCCGGCCCATGTGACGCCGTACATGACTTCCATGATCCGGCGGATCTGGTTCTTCATTTCCATGCACGCGTCTGCCTCATTCGCGAAATGCATATTTCCGACCTTCTGCTTCTTGTCGCTGAAGTAGACGTCCCAGCCGGTCTTCTCGGATCCTGACAGGCAGATGCGCTTATTGTGGCTGCCGTTCAGCGTGTACAGCTTCTTCGGGACGAGATGCTCCTTGAAATATTTTCTGAGTTCTTTTGCTGTCATAGCGGCCTCCTTTTCTGCTGCAGAAGATGGAAGCGCTTATCATAATGTAAGCACCATCTGCGCGGCAAAATATATGATGTGGTTTTCAAAACTAGATATACCATACTCCAGAACATAGACATTGTCAACATGTAGTTATGAAAACTATGTAAAGAATTTGTTAACTCATGATATGTGAGGACGCGATATGTGAGTATGCGCGCCGGCCGCGTGTGAACCGGTCGGGGAATTGCCGCGGATAAATTGTGTCAATTTGACGGAAGTTGTTCGAACTGATACGATGTAAACAGAAAAGAATGGATGGAAAGGGAGTTTTTCTTATGACACATGAACGGCGCGCGACGATTCTCTGGCTCGTCGCGGGAACATTGGTGATGGCAGCGGCGACGAACCTCTTCTTTGTACCGGCCGACGTCGTGGCGGGAGGTTTCACGGGCCTGGCGATGTTTATCCGGCATCTGACAAAGCCGCTGGTCCCCGGAGGAATTCCGGTCTGGGTCAGCAACATCGTCCTCAATATTCCGCTGATGATGGCCTCCGTGAAAATGAGAGGCTGGCGCTATATTCGTCGGACGCTTTTTGCGTCCGCTTTTTTCTCGGTATGGCTTGCGGTCATCCCGGACTTTGCAATCTCGGGACCGGATCTCTTTCTTGCCGCGATTCTGGGTGGACTCCTCATGGGAGTCGGCTGCGGCATGGTCTTTCTTGGCCGCGCGACGACGGGAGGAACGGACACGCTCGCCGCGCTGATCCAGAAGAAGGTTCCGCATCTGCCTGTTGCGAAGATTCTGCCGGCTGTCGACGGCATTGTCATCCTGATGTCGGTGTTCATTTTCGGCGTGGAAAAATCCGGATATGCAATCGTGTCGGTTATTCTCTCGGGGATTGTGGCGGATCGTTTTGTCAGCGGTCACAGAAACGCGTGCCTGGCGTATATTATTTCCGATCAGTATCTGACCATTGGAAATGAGATCATGAAGGCGCTCGATCGCGGTGCGACTGTCGTGCCGGCAAAGGGCATGTATACGTCAGAGGACCGGAATATGTTGATCTGCGCGGTCTCGATCAAGGAGAGTGTGATTTTGAAGGACATCGTGGCGGACATCGATCCGACCGCTTTCTGCATCATTACGGACGCGGAGGAAATCCGCGGGGAAGGATTCCTGCGCTATACGCATGATGAACTGTGACATCATTTGACAGCCGCTTGAGGATTATCACATTATGCAGCGCGGCAATGCCATGTCACCGGCGTCCGCCCCGCAGGTAGAAGACCGCAAGCTGCGTGCGGTCGCGGAGATCGAGCTTGTCGAGAATTACGCTGAGGTAATTCCGCACCGTACCTTCGGACAGGTGCATCTATTCCGCGATTTCATGGTTTGAAAGTCCGTCTGCAACGAGCGCGATGACCGCCTTTTCGCGGTCGCTGAGCGGAAGATCACCGAGGCCTGCCTCAGGTTTCTTATTGATGAGCTCCGGAATCTTGTCGCTGATGTCCTTTCCGAACACGGTCTGGCCGGAAACGACGGCCTTCAGGGCGGGCACGATGCTTGCATAATCCTGCTTGAGCAGATACCCGCGGGCCCCGGCGCGGATCGCCCGGACGATGTACTCGTCATCGAGAAATGTTGTGAGAAGAAGAATCTTCGCAGACGGATCTGCACGGAGTATTTGTTCGGCCGCCGCAAGGCCATCCATGCCTTTCATCCGGATATCCATGAGAAGAATATCGGGCCTTAGCGCGCGGAAAATGCGGACTGCGTCCTCGCCGCTGCCGCCTGACGCGCAGACAGAGACGTCTGGATCGGCCTCCAGAATTGTTCTGAGAGCGATTGTGATCAGCGGATCATCATCGATCACTGCAACATGCATGTCTTATGCTTCTCCTTCCTTCTGCGCCCGCGGAACCATCGCAAAGACGCCGAACCCATTTTCGTGAGAAATAAAGATCGTGCCCCCGAGCTGACGGAACCGCTCCTCAAGGTCAGAGAAGTCAGGGGGGCAGGAGACACCGTCGCTTTGCACGACGATCTGGTACATGCCGGGATGCTCCTGCATACGAACCATAACAAGACTCGCACTGCCCAGCTTTTCGATCTGCTCCAGCGATTCCCTGAGGACGGCGAGGAAAGCGTACTTCACTGCGGGATTCGCGTGAACATTCATGTCATAGCGAAATTCCGCCGGGCAGAACGTAAAGCCCCGGAGAAGTGCCTCGGACGATGCCCTGAGATCGATGGAGTCGTCATGAAGCTCCCGCACGCTCTCCCGGATGCTGTTCATGGCTGCCTGAAGCGAGCACTCGATCTGATCCAGAGGCTCTGTAAGTTTCGGGCTTTCATTGACGGTCTTTAGTGCACCGACCATCAGGATCGTCCTGGACAGAATGTGGCCGACATTGTCGTGAATCTGCCAGGCGATGCGGTTTCGCTCCTTCAGCGTAGCGGCGTAGATCTCTGCGTCCTGCTGCCGCTGAAGCTCCCGGTTGCGCTCCGCAAGGGCCTTGCTCCTCGCCGTGATGTCATCGCGGCTTTGGTTCATTTTCATTGTCTGTTCGTTGAGCTGCGTATTTTTCCGGGCCAGCGCGAATGCAAGGGCCATACCGGTCAGGAGAAATGCAGCGGCCGCCGGCTCTTGCTTTCCCCGGTACAAAAGGACAAGAGCGTCCGGAATATAGAGAATCCAGAGAGCTGCGCGGGCCGTCGCAAAGCCGGATAGTGGTAGAAAATACCAGCCCTCGGGGACTGCGAGGCAGAGAATGGGCCAGAGGAGCTGCACGAGGGCCTTCCCGCATTTTCCGTGGGGAAGCTCTGATGCAAGCGAGACGGCGAGCGACAGAAACATGCACAGGATAAAGTTTGCCGTCACGCTGTGAAGAAGTAATGTCAGGAGACAGAAAACGAGGATGAGTATCTCATCTGTGATCCATGTATATGTACGATATGCCATCGGAACGCCTTTCTGGCAGGACGAATGGCCCTGTTAGTTTGAAATTATTATCCCATAAACTATGACAAATGTCATTGGAAAGTGCTGACAGACGACACTGTGCGGCTGGTTCTTCCTTTGCTACTATGAAAACAGAGCAAATACTGTTTCTGCCTGGCATGTGCCGGCTGGAAGGAGAATTATGGCAGAGGAAGTAGTGAAAATCAGGGATCTTGTGAAGCGCTACGGCGATGTACTGGCGCTTGATCACCTGGACCTCAGTGTAGAGGAAGGAGAAATCTTCGGCCTGCTTGGTCCGAACGGATCAGGCAAGTCGACAGCGATCGGCTGTCTCCTCGCGCTGCTGAAATATGACCGCGGAACAGTCGAGGTCTTCGGCCGGGAAATGACGCCGTCCGCCTATGCGCTGAAGGGAAGGATCGGTGTTGTCTTTCAGGACGTGGCCGTCTTCGGCCAGATGTCCGTCTATGAAAACATCGATTATTTCTGCGGCCTCTATGTGAAGGACAAGGCAAAACGAAAGCAGATGGTTGACGAGGCCATTGTGTTCACGGGCCTCGAGGAGCAGCTGAAGAAGCGTCCGCGGCAGCTCTCAGGCGGCCTCCTCCGCCTCAATATCGCCTGCGGCATCGCGCACCAGCCGGAGCTGATTATTATGGATGAGCCGACGGTCGCTGTCGACCCGCAGAGCAGGAACCATATCCTTGAGGGAATCCGCGAGCTGAATCGACGGGGATCGACTGTGATCTATACGACGCATTACATGGAAGAGGCCGAACAGCTCTGCACAAGGCTCACGATCATCGACCGCGGGAGAAACGTCGCCACCGGTACGGCGGAGCAGCTGAAAGCGATGATCAGGACCGGCGAGACGGTCACGATCGAGGGAATCGCGCTCGACGAAGAGCGCATTCAGGGCATCCGATCCATGCCGGATGTCTTCGAGACGAGCTACAGAGACGGCGTTCTGAAAATCCGGTTCTCCGGTGGGCGCAATCATCTTCTCGAGGTTCTGCATGGCCTTGAGCGGGAGCAGATCACGTTCGGCCGCGTCTTTTCCGAGATGCCGACTTTGAATGACGTATTCCTTGAGATAACCGGAAAAGAACTCCGGGAATGAGCGGAGGAAAATGAAATGACAGAAATCAGATACCGGTTCTTGCAGGTCCTCCGGAACCGCGGAAATATATTCTGGGCCCTTATTTTTCCGATCGCGCTTGCCCTTCTCTTTAATTTTTCCTTCAAGGATCTGGGCGAGGAGACTTGGAAGAATATACCGGCGGCCGTCGTGATACGGAATAAAAATGAGACGTTTGAATTGTTTCTCAAGGACATCGACGGCGAGCTGATTGAGGCGGAGACGATGGGCGAAGAGGAGGCCGCGCATGCGCTCGACTCCGGGAAAGTGAGCGGCATCTATTATGAAAATGAGACGCCGTCGCTCACCGTTGCAGCGAGCGGCCTTTCGCAGACGGTTCTTGCATCGGCACTCGATTCTTATCTCGGCGACGTATCGCTTCTTGCGGAGGTGGCAGATGAGCGCCCGGAGGGCTTTGAGGCGGCGGTCAGATTGCTGGCGGAGCAGAACTCGTACCTGAGGGAGGAGACGCTCGGCGGGAAAACCTATAACTACACGATGGATTATTTTTACGCGCTGATCGGTATGGCCTGTTTCTTCGGCTGCTTTATGGGCATGGAGCTCGGAGAGGAGTGCACGGCCAATCAGTCGGTCCTCGCGGCAAGGCGCTCTATTGCGCCCGTCCGCAAGGGAAAAATGGTCCTGACCGATATGCTGGTCGGTTTCAGCGTTCAGTTCTGTCTGGTGCTCGCGCTGCTTGCATTTCTTGACTTTGTGCTGGACATCCGGCTGTCCGGAAACCTCATCGCGACACTTCTTGTCTGCGCATGCGGATCACTGACCGGCGTGTCGTTTGGCATTGTGCTCGGCTGTGCGGGAAGGATCAGTAAGAGCATACGGATCGGCCTTTCGATCAGTGTCCCGCTTCTTTGCAGCTTTCTTGCCGGCATGATGATCGGTGACATGAAGCAGATCGTTGAGGAGCGCGCGCCGCTTATCAACCGGGTCAATCCGTCGGCCGTCATCAGCGATGCATTTTATTACATCAATATTTATCCGGACAGGCGCGGCCTTGCGCGGTGCCTTGCGACACTCGCGGGTATCAGTTTCGGACTTGCGAGCATTGCATTTCTTATGATGCGGAGGACGAGATATGACAGTCTGTAAGGGATATCTGAAGATTATCTGGCGGAACATGGGGCAGAACCTCATGTACCTTGCCATTGTACTCTTCGTCACCATTGGCATGGCGAGCCAGACTGAGAAGACGCAGACAGATCTGTTCCGCCGCGGGAGCGTTGGCATCGCCGTCGTCGATGAGGATGGAGGGGCGGCCGCCGATGGTGTGATCCGGTTTCTCAGAAAAAATAATGACGTGACGCTCACGGGTGCGTCGGCGGAAGCGCTGTCACGGAAACTCTACTATCGGGAGATTGATTTTGTCATCCGGATTCCGAAGGGCTTTACAACTTCTCTCTTTGATTCGTCTGCGAAAAATGAACAGGCAAAGCTCGTTGTGAGCAGTGTCCCGGGATCGACGGAGGGACAGCTTATGCGCGCTGAGCTCTCGCAGTGTCTTAACCGGATGCGCGCGCTCCGGGCTTCCGGCATGACGGATGAGGAAGCTTGCGAAAGAGCCGGGGCACTGGCCGATGATGAGGCTGCAGTCACGATCCGGAAAGGAAAGGGCACCGGAGAGAGTCAGCCCGGATATTTGTACGCGTTCCGCCTGCTCCCGTATCTTTATCTCAGCGTTTCGATCTACGCGGTCGGAACGGTCATGCAGGCCTTCA
This sequence comes from uncultured Eubacteriales bacterium, assembly GCA_900320615.1. GTDB lineage: Bacteria > Bacillota > Clostridia > Lachnospirales > Lachnospiraceae > Chordicoccus. The sequence goes on along the minus strand of ONSX01000007.1, from coordinate 19,043 downwards.
GCAGCCGGACCGTCCGTGCCCGCATCGCCGCGTCTCCGGTCACCGGATCAGGGATGGCTGTGCAGCGTTCGCTGGCATTTTTCGTTCTATTTGCGGGACTCTGGCTTGTCTCCATGCTGCTTCCGGCGCTGACCGGCCACCCGGAGTTCTACGGAGCTGAGCATATAGGCCTTTATATCGGCAACAGCCTTTTGCTTCTTGCGGACAGCGCTGCGCTTGCCATGCTGACTGGCTCACTGATCCGGAGCACACAGGCGCTCTCCGCGATGGTCAATATCATCGGACTTGGCGTGAGTTTTATGTGCGGCGTCTTTGTTCCGCTCGATCTTATGGGAAAGGGCATGCAGTCAGTGGGAAGATTTCTGCCATTCTACTGATACGAGACGGTCAACGATCTGCTGGGACGATTTTCGTCTCTGAGCGGCCAGGCAATGGCAAAGATCCGCGACGCCTTCCTCATCCAGGCTGCCTTCGTGGTCGCGCTCGTTATGATTACGCTGGTTCTTACGAAGGACAGGGGGAGAGCAAATTCCTGAATCTTCAGTCTGTCCGGAGCGCCGTCACCGGGTCGCTCTTTGACGCCTTGCGAGCGGGGATGAGACCGGCGAGCAGCGTCAGCACGATGCTGAGCGCGATGAGCGCGAGCGCGGCCGGCACGGGCAGAGCTGCTGTCACAGTCATGCTCTGTGACAGGTGGCGGATCACGCTGTTAACGACCGGGATGAGGAGCAGGGTCACTCCGATGCCGATGATGCCGGCGAGCAGTCCGGTGATGAAAGTCTCGGCATTGAAGACCTGCGCGATGTTGTGCTTTGACGCTCCGATCGCGCGCAGAATACCGATCTCCTTTCTCCGCTCGAGCACACTGATGTAGGTGATGACGCCGATCATGATCGACGAGACGACAAGTGAGATCGCGACGAATGCAATGAGCACATAGGTGATCATGTTGACGATCCTTGTTACGGACGACATCATGGTTCCGACCATGTCCGTGTAGGTGATGACTCTGTCGTCCTCGCCGGCATCCTTCATTTTCTGATTATACCGGTCGAGAATTTCTGTCACCTTGTTCTTCGCGGCAAAATCTTTCGGGTAAATGCTGATCTCTGAAAGATTGGATGCGTCTGCGTAGCCAAAGTCCGTGAGGTTGTTCTCATAGGTTGCGTCAGAGCCACCGGACATGAGGGAGGAGAGGAGATCCCTGATCTCGTCGGCGGACATGTTCATTGAGATTGCGGACGCGAAGGCATCCGGGTCAATCTGGAACATACCGGACAGATTGCTTTGAAGAGAAGACAGATAGTTCGTCATGGCCGCGCTGATTGTCTTCTCGAGCTGCGAGCTGACAGAGGCAATGACTGCTTTCATCGCATTTCCAACCTGCTCACCGAGCGCCGCGGTGAACGAATTCATCGCGGAGGTGAGCTGGGACTCGATCTTCGCCTGGAGCACACTTGTATCGATCATGGAGGCCGCCGTCCCGGTCAGCATGGACTGGACCTCTTCGGATGACAGATATGAGGCAAAGGATGGCATAAGCTTCGACGGATCTGGCAGGTCATTGGCCCGGGCATAGGTGGCATACCCATTTGCGAGCGCGGTGACAAGGCCGCTGATGTCATCTGATGTCATCTCGATATTCCGGAATTTTTCGATGATTGTGGCAGTGGCATCGCGGATCGTCTTCTGGGTCGTCTCATCTGCGAGATATTTCTCGAGATTTTCGGCAAATGCACTCGGATCGAGCTTGTTGTCTGCGACATACTGCTCGTAGCCGGCCATAATTGTCTTAAGCATGGACTCGATGTCGCCTGTCGAGATGAGACCGTCTGCCTTCTCCTTCACGATCGAGAGGATCTGATCGCGGATCAGCTTTCCGGCGTCATCTGAGCTTAGATACTGCGCGAACGCATTGGAGAGATTCGCATAGTTTGTTGCCGGGTCCTGGGCGCTGTAGGCCTGATATCCGGACAGGATTTTCCGGAACAGGGTCTCCAGGTCACTTTGCGTCACCTTCAGTTTCACGCCGGAAAGGAGGCTTCCGACGTCGAGCGAGTCGGCGGACGGGAGCGCAGAAGCGAGCGCCGAGGGGTCAATCAGATTGCTAAGATCTATGCTTCCGGGATCGATATTTGAGAAGGCGCCAGAAAGCTGCGAGGCATCGATGGAGGAGAGATCCACCTTGCTCATATCAGCGGTGAAGGCTTTCTGTATGGAATCCGTGTTTATGGTGAACAGCTTGCTCATATCAAGTGTGTCCGCATTTTCGTCGGCACCGAAGCTTTTTCCGGTGAGGACATTGATGTCAGGCGTCTTCAGCTGGGCTTTGACGACGTCGCTGCCCGCGGCCTCTTTTATGATGCTGTCAGTCAGTGCGTGCGGGTAGTTGACACCGCTGCTTAACATGGCGGCACTGGTGCCGGATTTCGGCTGCACAATGCCGACAATCGTAAGGTCCTCGCCGCCTTTTGCGAGATTCTGGACATAGGCATCATTGTCGGACTTGTCGGTGTACACGCCGTACTCACTGTCGTATGTGTAGTAGCTGCTGCTCGTCACGAGCTTGAACGTAAGCCCCAGAAAGTCACTGTAGCTGAGGGATGCGGCATTGTCCGTGCCGGAGGAGGCGCTTTCTGCAAAGCTTCCGTTTTCCGGGGACGAAGAGCCTGTCTGCGAAGCGGCGGGGGAGTTGCCCCCCGCAGCGCTTTTTGAGGCGTCAGACGATCTGTCTGCGTTCCCGGAATCCGGGACGACCGCTTCGGAGGTCTGCGCCGCGGACTTTGCAGATGAGGAGCCGGAGTCGTTCAGGTTCTGCACATATCCTTTCATCATCGCCGTGAGCTCCGATTCGTTGCGGAGACCGAGCGCATATAGCGTGATGTCACTCACGCGGCCGCTGCTGTCCAGAACGAGGATGAGCTCGTGGTCATTTTCCGGCCAGTGACCGGCGACCGCCGTGTACTGGTTTTTGTAGAGGTTCTCATTTTCCGGGAGCTGGTAAAAGATATCGCTGCTCATGGCACTGCTCATGAAGCTTGTGACCTGGCTGCCGGTGAGACTTGAGAGCGCGTCCTGAAAGACCCTGTTCGGGCTGACCTGTGTGTATTTTGCGGAACCGTCGCCTGCTGTGCCCTTCCGGAAAATCTGCGGTGTGATGCCGTAGTTGTACTCGATTGCGTTCACATAGCGGCTGATGCCGCTCTTCCCGCTGCCTAGATACGCCTTCAGCGACGCGAGGTCGTTGCTGCTCATTTTTTGAAAGAAACTCGAGGCAATGTCTGTGACGCCGACCGGGCCGCTCTCTGTGCTCTCTGTGCTTTCCGTATTTGAGCCGTTCATGCCGCTCATGAGCGACGTGAGGTCATAGCCGGTCTTCTCGATCTGGAGCGGATACGCAGAGAGCGTCTCCTCCTCCTGCGCGGCAATCGAGTGGTTGACGCCGTTTGAGAGCGACAGGATCAGCGCGATGCCGATGATGCCGATCGATCCGGCAAATGCAACCAGCAGCGTTCGCGCTTTCTTTGTCTTCAGATTATTGAAGCTTAAGTGGAGCGCCGTGAGAAATGACATGGACGCGTGGCCGAGATTCTTGTGAACCGGCGCGTCTTCTGTCTCTTCCGGCATGTACGGATCGGAGTCGGACTCGATTTTCCCGTCGCGGATGTTGACGATTCTTGTTGCGTACTTTTTCGCGAGCTCCGGATTGTGCGTGACCATGACGACGAGGCGGTCCTTTGCGACCTCCTTCAGAAGATCCATGACCTGCACGCTCGTGTCGCTGTCGAGAGCGCCCGTCGGCTCATCCGCGAGCACGATGTCCGGGTTATTGACAAGGGCGCGTGCGATCGCGACGCGCTGCATCTGTCCGCCGGACATCTGGTTCGGCTTCTTGTGCATCTGCTCACCGAGGCCGACCTTCCGCAGGGCCTCTTCGGCGCGCTTCTGCCGCTCCGCGCCGGAAATGCCGGAGATTGTGAGAGCGAGTTCGACATTCGAGAGAATTGTCTGGTGCATGATCAGGTTGTAACTTTGAAAGACAAAGCCGATCGTGTGGTTTCGGTAGGAATCCCAGTCCCTGTCCCTGTATTTTTTTGTCGAGACGCCGTTGATGATGAGATCGCCGCTGTCATAGCGGTCGAGCCCGCCGATAATATTGAGCAGTGTCGTCTTGCCGGAGCCGCTCGGACCGAGAATCGCGACAAATTCGTTGTCGCGGAGATTAAGGCTCACGCCTCCGAGCGCCTGCTGGACGTAACTGCCGGTCTTATATTGTTTCCGTATATCCCTGATCTGAAGCATTGCATTTCCTTTTCTTTTAGATGGCTCATAGTATTGCCGCTATGAGAGCGGAATTGCTGAATATCAGGCATCCATCATACCGCAGCCCATTCGGAAAATGAACAGTGACTTTGCCAGTTTATGCTTCTTTTTGAAAAAGGTTGACATACACGGTCAGGCGGGATAAACTTATGCCATAAAATTAAATATATCTAACGAAGGAAAGATGGATAAAACAAGAGATGAGGCCAGGTTTACCGTATCCGCTGACAGAAGGGGATACAGCCCGGAGATTCTCTGGAAAAATCTTTCTGCAGGAGAGGAGCAGCTATGAGCAAGGTAGCAGTTGTATATGGGAGCGGAACAGGCAACACAGAGGCGATGGCAAATGCAGTCGCCGAAGGAGCTAAGGAGAAGGGCTATGACGTCGATCTGATCCAGGCCGGCGAGTTCACATCCGACATGGTGCCGAATTATGACGGCATCGCATTCGGATGCCCCGCCATGGGTGCCGAGGAACTCGAGGATTCCGAGGTCGAGCCGATGTTCTCATCTGTTGAGGGGGATTTGAAGGATAAGCGGATCGCACTGTTTGGTTCCTACGGCTGGGGCGATGGGGAGTGGATGCGCACCTGGGAGGATCGGGCAAAGCAGGACGGCGCTGTCCTTGCGCATGACTCTGTGATCTGCCAGGACGCGCCGGATGCTGACGCGGAAGCCTCCTGCAAGGAGCTCGGAGCCAGCCTTGTCTGACCAGGAGCTTGTTGAACATGCTTCGCCAACGATGGCGGGGCTCAAGACCGGAAGCCTTTTTCTATGCCGGTATGAGGACAGAGGGGAATTTATTGGAGAGGTGCGGGACTACAACAGGCGGTTTGCCGGCAAAGGGGTCAGCATCGTGCCGCTTTACATGCGGGAGGACCGGGCGCTTGTGTATGCCTTCCGCATGACGCATCTCACCGCCGATCTGCAAAAGGAAGACGCCCGGAAGATTCTGTCTGAGGACGGCTATGACTGCAGCGACGCGGGAAAGTGCATCAGAAGGCTCGCGGAGCAGTTTGAGACAGGGGACTCATTTCCCCATGAGGTCGGGCTTTTCCTCAGTTATCCGCCGGAAGATGTCGCCGGGTTTATTCGCAACCATGCGGCAAACTGTAAATATACAGGCCTCTGGAAGGTCTACGGGGACGTCGATTCGGCAAAGCGTACATTTGCGAAGTACCGCAAATGTACGGCCTGCTACAGCCGGTTCCTTGAGAAGAACGGCTGTATAGAGAAACTTCTTGTCGCGGACTAATGTCCGCCATATTCTGTAAATCCTGAATCCTTATATGTGTGTGCGAAGAGACGGCGGCCAGGCGAAAGCTGTGCCGTCGTCTCTTCGTCTTCCCCAGAACGATTTACAAAGTTAATGCGGTACCACTGCAATGCGTCTGCTTGAGAACTTCATGAATCTATAGTATAAACAATAAGCAATATTGTAGGAACACGCAATTTTCTTCCATTCCGGGACTTTTCGGATCCGGGGAACCTGCGGTTTGTCTATACAGGAGCTCACGATCCGGTATACTTCTTGTGTAATTTCTTGACATTACTTTACACAAACCTTACAATGTTGTCTATGTTCACCTATAAAAACGGCCTGATCAGACCGGATTTTGTGGGTAATCCATACATATTCTTTGTGAAACATCTGAGGCAATGGTGCGGCGGGTGCCATTGCCTTTTTCTTGACGTTTCATAATGAAAATGGGAAAAATCAGTGAAAAGAGGATAAAAAGTTGACAAAGTATATCGTGAAGAGAGTCCTGCTGGCTATTGTCACACTGTTCCTGGTCTGCTTTATCACCTTTTTCGCCATGAACGCAATCCCCGGCGGGCCGTTCAACGGTGAAAAGGCAAAAACACAGGCAGTCATGGACGCGTTGAACAAGCGTTACGGACTCGACAAGCCTGTCGGTGTGCAGTTTATCAATTATATGAAGAACCTTCTCCATGGAGACTTCGGTATATCCCTGAAGACGGGGCGCAGCATCGCAAAAACGATTCGTGAGTCGTTCGCGATCTCTGCAAAGCTCGGTCTGATGGCGGTTATCGTCGCTCTGATCTTCGGCATTGTGCTCGGATGTCTCGCCGCTCTGAAGCGCAATACATGGATCGACCATGTTATCATTTTCTTCGTCACCTTATTTACGGCGATGCCGTCCTTTGTCGCGGCGTCGTTCCTGCTCCTTATTTTCTGTATCCAGCTCGGCTGGGTGCCGGTCTGGAGCACGGCAAATCCGAATTATGTCCTGCCGGTCATTGCGCTCTCGCTTTCACCGATGGCGACGATCACGAGGCTTACGAAGACGAGTATGCTCGATGCGTTGGGACAGGATTATGTCCGCACGGCGCGTGCGAAAGGCGTCAGGCCGCTCAAGGTTATTTTCGTCCACACGCTCCGAAACGCGCTGATTCCGGTCATTACGTATGTCGGGCCGCTCATTGCTTCAATTCTGACGGGCTCTCTTGTCGTCGAGAAGATCTTCACGATCGGAGGTCTCGGTTCGAAATTCGTCGACAGTATCACGAACCGTGATTACACCATGATTATGGGCACCACGATCTTCCTTGCGACGATCATGATCATTATGAACCTGCTGTCCGATATCGTCTACAAGATCGTCGATCCGAGAATCAAGCTCGACTGACGGATTCCGGAATCTGCTTAGTAAGGAGAATGTAAGAAATGGCAAAAAATCTGGATATACCAGCACCTGAGAAAAGTAAGCTGAGCCTGCAGCTTGATCCGAAGGTCTTTGAGAAGGCCACGGACGAGGAGAAGAGACAGCAGGACGTCATGGCGAAGTCCACGACGTTCTTCCGCGACGGCATGAAGAAGCTGTTCCGGAATCCGCTGGCCGTCATCTCGATGTTTATTCTTGTTATCGTCATCTGCGTCATGATTTTCGCGCCGATGATAGTTCCGTATGGCTACTCGGATATTATTTCCGTCAACGGCCACAGAGACAAGACGGCTGCGAACCTCGCACCGTTCCAGTACTCCCAGGCGGAGCAGGAGTACATGAAGGAAAATGACGTCAGTCTGTTCCCGCACATCATGGGAACGGATGAGCTCTGCCGCGACTATTTTATCCGTGTTGTCTACGGCACGAGAGTGTCTTTTCTTGTCGGCGTATTCGCGGCCCTCATGGTCCTCGTCATTGGTTCAATTTACGGATCCATATCCGGCTATGCAGGAGGGCGCGTCGATCTGGTCATGATGCGTATCGTCGACATCATATACTCGCTGCCCGACCTTCTGATTATCATCCTTCTTTCTGTCGTCTTCAAAGAGACGATGGATTTCTCGAAGGTGCCGCTGATCGGAAAGCTGGGTACAAATATGGTCGCAATGTTCATTGTCTTCGGCCTTCTCTACTGGGTCGGCATGGCGAGGCTCGTCCGCGGCGAAATTCTGACCATCAAGGAAAATGAATACGTGCTCGCGGCGAAGTCCATGGGCGCGTCCTCAGGCAGCATCATCCGGAAGCACATCCTGCCGAACTGCCTCTCCGTTATCATCATCACAACGGCGCAGGAGATCCCGGCAGCTATCTTTACGGAGTCGTATCTGTCATTCCTCGGCCTTGGCGTTGCGCTTCCGATGCCGTCTCTCGGCTCCCTGGCAAACACGGCCCGCTCCGGCATGCAGTCCTATCCGTGGAAGCTTATCTTCCCGGCGGCCATGATCGTCCTCATCGTCCTTGCGTTCAACCTGATCGGTGATGCGCTTCGCGATGCCTTCGATCCGAAGCTGCGCAAATGAATTTCGCCCGCACAGTCTGTGCGGCTTGATATGAGAAAGGGAACCTGTTATGGCAGAATATGAAAGCAATGCCGCTTCGGCGGTCAGAGCGGACGAAGCACCTGTCCTCTCTGTGCGCAATTTACATACTTCATTTTTCACGGATTCCGGCGAAGTGAAGGCAGTCAATGGCGTGTCCTTTGATGTCGGCAGAGGCAAGATCCTCGGCGTCGTCGGTGAGTCCGGCTCTGGAAAATCGGTCACGGCGTACTCGATCATGCAGATCCTCGACGAGGACGGAAAGGTCATTGACGGCGAGATCCTTTACAAGGGAGAGAACATTCTGAAATGGGACAAGAAGAAGATGGCGGATTTCCGCGGAAATAAATGTTCCATTATCTTTCAGGACCCGATGACGGCCCTGAACCCGGTCTTCACGGTCGGCTGGCAGCTTCGCGAGGCGCTTCAGCTCCACACAAAATACAAGACGAAGGAAGATGCGACAAAGCGCGCGATTGAGCTTCTCACGATGGTTGGCGTCAACGAGCCCGAGAGCCGGATCAAGCAGTACCCGTTCGAGCTCTCCGGCGGCATGCGCCAGCGCGTTATGATCGCGATGGCGCTCGCGTGCGAGCCGGACATTCTGATCGCTGATGAGCCGACAACCGCTCTCGACGTCACTATCCAGGCGCAGATCCTCGAGCTTATGAAGGATTTGCAGAAGCAGCTCGGCATGGCGATCATCATCGTCACGCATGACCTCGGTGTCATCGCCTCCATGTGCGATGAGATTATCGTCATGTATGGCGGCCGCGTCTGTGAGCGCGGCACGGCGGATGATATCTTCTACAGGCCGCACCATGAGTACACGAAGGGACTGCTCCGCTCGATCCCCCGCGCGGACAATATGAAGCAGAAGCTGGTTCCGATCGGCGGAACCCCGATCAATCTGCTCGCGATGCCGCGGGGCTGCGCTTTCTGTCCGCGCTGCGATGCCGCGATGAAGATCTGCCTCACGGAAATTCCAGCGGAAATGAAGATCGCGGACGGACACTACGCGTCCTGCTGGATCAATGTCCGGGATAAACAGCTGGCCGAGTCCGGCAAGAAGGAGGCGAACGCGTAATGGCGGCAGAACAGAAGAAAAAAAGTGATTATCTGGTCGAGGTCAAGGACCTGAAGGAATATTTCCCGGTCAAGACGGGGCTCCTCAAGACCATTCCGCTGAAGGCTGTCGACGGCGTCAGCTTCAATATCAGGCCGGGAGAGACACTCGGTCTCGTCGGTGAGTCTGGCTGCGGCAAGACAACGGTCGGCCGCACGCTGCTCCGGCTCTATGAGCCGACGGGCGGCGAGTTCCGGTTCGACGGAGAGCTTGTGACGGACAGGAACATCTTCCGCCTCCGCAAGAAGATGCAGATGGTGTTCCAGGATCCGTATTCCTCACTCGATCCGCGTATGACGGTCGAGGATATCATCGGTGAGCCTCTTGATGTCCATCATCTCTACACGACGAAGAAGGATCGCCACGATAAGGTCATGCACCTCATGGAACTGGTCGGCCTCAATGCGGAGCACGCGACGCGCTATGCGCATGAGTTCTCCGGCGGCCAGAGACAGCGTATCGGCATTGCCCGCGCGCTGGCAGTCAACCCGAGCTTCATCGTCTGCGATGAGCCTGTGTCGGCTCTCGACGTCTCGATTCAGGCACAGGTCATCAATATGTTCGAGGATCTGCAGGACAAGCTTGGTGTCGCGTACCTCTTTATCGCGCATGACCTGCTTGTCGTCCACCATATTTCTGACCGCATTGCGGTCATGTACCTCGGCCGGATTGTCGAGGTAGCGGATGCCGATGAGCTGAACAGCCATCCGCTTCATCCGTACACGCTCTCCCTGCTATCCGCGATTCCGATCCCGGATCCGGAGACCGCAAGACACTCCCACCGGATTATTCTGGAGGGCGACGTCCCGTCGCCGCTCCATATGCCGACCGGTTGCCCGTTCCGCACGCGTTGCCGGTACGCGACAGAGCACTGCGCGGCAGAATGCCCGCCGCTCACGGAACGCGGCAACGGTCACATGGTCGCCTGCTGGGAGAAATAATACAAATTTACCTGTGAAACCGATCACAGAAAGGCTTTTTCTTGACGGGTTTTCATAAGCGCGGTATGATTCCATATATCACGAAGCCGTGTACAAAGGAAGGCACAGCTTCGATGAGGGCGGCTTCCAGGGCCGCCGATAGAAAAGGAGGAAAGGTTATGAAAAAGAAACAGGTTTTAGCCTGCACGCTGTCCGGCGCCATGGTCGTCAGCATGCTCGCCGGCTGCGGCAGTGCGATGACATCGAAGTCTGCAGCATCAACTGCCGGGGGAACCGGCTCAGTCGTCACGACGGAGTCTTCCGGCTCATCTTCGATGGCGGACGCATTTGATGCGGCTGACGTCAACAAGACATTGAATGCTCTGATCAAGGGCGATTCGCAGGCTCCGGACTGGTCTGGTTATGACTCTCTCATTGATGAGATCCGTAAGGACACAGATCTCAAGGATCGCGAAGCAAAGCTCCATCAGGCAGAAGACATGCTCATGGCAACAGGAGCTGCCTGCCCGATCTACTACTACAACGATCTGTATCTCGAGAACACAGCGTTTTCGGGTGACTTCTCGACCGTCTTCGGCACGAAATATTTCCTGTATGCGAAGAAGAACGGTAAGAACGTCGACAAGATGAAGATTAATCTCGCGTCTGAGCCTGATCATCTTGATCCGGCACTCAACTCGACTGTTGATGGCGCAGCTCTTGCGGCGAACTCTTTCGTTGGTCTCTACACATACAACGCTGACGGGGATATCGTTGCAGCTCTTGCAGACGGTGATCCGCAGGTCTCCGATGACGGCACAGAGTACACGATCAAGATGAAGACAGGCCTCAAGTGGTCCGACGGTTCAACACTGAACGCGAACGATCTTGTCTACTCCTGGAAGAGAGCGGCAGATCCGGCTACAGCGTCTGACTACTCCTACCTCTTCTCCGTTTTTGACGGCTATTCAGAGGACGGCTCCACACAGATTAATGTTCAGGCGACAGACGACAACACGATCACCTTCAAGCTCACATCACCGTGCCCGTACATGATGCAGCTCCTTGCGTTCCCGGTCTTCATGCCGGTTCCGCAGAAGTCTGTTGAAGCGGCAAATGCAGATGGTTCCAACCCGGGCGCATGGGCTTCCGAGGCTGGCTTTGTTACAGATGGCGCTTACACATTAAAGACATGGAAGCACAACGAGTCCATGACCTATGTCAAGAACCCGAATTTCTATGATGCAGACAACGTATCTGTTGATGAGCTTGATTTCATGCTTTCGGCAGATGATTCCGCGATCCTTGCGGCATTCCAGTCCGGCGATCTCGATTACGCGGATACGGTCCCGACAGGTGAGATCCAGAACCTGAAGGATACACCGGAATTCCACGTCATCGACAATCTCGGCACATATTATGTCTGCTTTAATGTCAACAGCGACATGTTCAGCGGCATGACAGCTGTTCAGGCTGCTGAGACGAGGCGCGCACTCTCCATGCTGATCGACAGACAGTACATCATTGATACGGTTGCGCAGACAGAGCAGAAGGTTGCAACATCCTTCGTCCCGATCGGCATGAGCGACGGCAACGGCGGCGAATTCAAGCAGAATGATTCGGATTATACATATCCGGACAAGGCTTCTGTCGGCTATTATCCGAAGGATGTCGATACGGACGACGCGATCGCGCTTCTCAAGGATGCGGGCTTCAAGTTCGGCGATGACAACAAGCTCTCTGCCGAGACACCGCTGAAGATCAATTACCTGACAAATGATGGCACTGGCCATGAGGGCATTGCGCAGGCGATCCAGCAGGATTTCGCAGCAGTCGGTATCGATATGGAGATCTCTGTCGAAGACTGGCAGACATTCCTCAACGACCGCAAGTCCGGCAACTTCGATGTTGCCCGCGGTGGCTGGCTTGCCGACTACGACGATCCGATCAACATGCTTGAGCTGTTTACATCGAATTCCGGAAACGACGATCCGCAGCTCGGAAAGTAAAATACAATTCTACAATATTTCGCCTGCGAGGGTGTGAGGGAAGGTCCCAGGACGGCTTGTGCCGCTCCGGGATCTTTCTGATTTCTTCGTGTAAGAGCTGCGTTAAATGTTGCGCGTGCAACATACAGGCCGGTGCGTTTTGCGTAGTATCTATAAAGTAATGCATATTCTGGAGGCGGTCTGTCTGTCGTTATGCCGGAGATGACCGGCTGCAGCTCTTGCAGAATGGATCACAGAGCCGATTGTGCAAGGTAATGTGACGTTTGTTTATGGCGCAAAGGATGAGGAACACAACCAGGCACTGGTTCTTCGCAACCGGTATCTGGAAAAAGAAAGCAGGGAGGCTGACTATGGGCTATGTATTGGGCAGCGACGGCTTCGGACGGGTCGTCGGCAGACTGCTTGAGACTTACCGGATCTACGCACCGGTGGTGAAGACCGGCGCGGGCCGTTTCACGGATACCGACGTCGTCATGTACGATGAGGTGCATTCCGCGGAGGAAATCGAACTTCTTAAAAAATCAGACTATTCGTTCAAGGAATTTCTGACACCACTCTCCGAGACACTGTTTTTCTATACAGAGGAGCAGGTGAAGGAGGCCGATCTGCCGGACAAGCCGGTTCTCATTTTCCTGAGAAGCTGCGACATGCACGCCGTGAGGCGGCTCGACCAGATGTATCTCGCAAATGGCAGTGCGGGCGACTGGTTCTATGCGCGCCGCCGCAAGCTCGTGAAGTTTGCACTGATCGGCTGCAGCCAGAGCTTCGACAACTGCTTCTGCGCGTCGATGGGCAGCAACGAGACAAAGGACGGGTACATCTTTTCAGTCGATGTCCGCGACGGAAAGATCTGGAGTGACGTGAAGGATGAGGCGCTCGCGACCGTTTTTGCAGAGAGCGCGGAGCGTGAGGAAACGGTTGTTCCGCTTCATGTCACGGAAAATAAAATCCGTGTCCGCATCCCGGATACGTTCACGCCTGACATCCTGAAGAACCCGATGTGGGATGAGTACACGACGCGATGCATCGGCTGTGGCCGCTGTAATTTTGTATGTCCGACATGCACGTGCTGGACCATGCAGGACGTGAGTTACACGGACAACGGTCGTGTCGGTGAGCGCCGCCGCGTCGCATCTTCCTGTATGGTTGATGGCTTTACGACTGTCGCGGGCGGTGCCCAGTACCGGAAGACACAGGGCGAGCGCATGCGGTTCAAGGTCATGCACAAGATTTACGATTTCCGCAGGCGTTTCGGCTATGACATGTGCGTCGGCTGCGGACGGTGCGACGACGTATGTCCGGAGTACATTTCCTATTCCAATATCATTAAGAAGGCGGCCGCGATCGCGGAGAGTGGAGAGGAGGAGAAGGCATGAGTGCAATTGTCAGTCTGAAGAATGCCAGTGTCGGTGACGGCGCGTCTGCTGCTGCCGCTGTCTGTGCGGCGAAGAACCCTTACGTTCCGTTCCCGTCGAAAGTCATGGACGTCATCAGACATACGCAGAAAGAATACACATTTCGCATGCACTACGAGGGCGATGTGAAGCCCGGACAGTTCTTCGAGGTATCCGTGCCGAAGTTCGGTGAGGCCCCGATCTCGGTGAGCGGTATCGGTCAGGATTTTGTTGATCTCACGATGCGCCGCGTCGGTCGCGTGACAAATGAAGTATTTGAGACTTACAAGGGGCAGTCGCTTCTCCTCCGCGGTCCCTACGGCAACGGCTTTGATGTTCCGCTCTATGCGGACGGCGAGACTGTCGTCGTCGCAGGCGGAACCGGCGTATCGCCCGTCCGGGGCGTTATTTCCGCGCTCGCGAATATGCCGGACGCGTCCGACAAATATGTGATCGTCGGCTTCCGGAGTCCGGCTGATATGCTGTTCCGCGATGATCTTGCGGCCTGGGACAAGGCGCTCAATCTGACGCTGACCGTGGACGGCGCGCCGGAGGGATATCAGGGCAACATCGGCCTGGTGACGAAGTATATCGCGGACCTTCCGCTCCGTGATCCGAAAACGGCCAGGGCTGTCGTTGTCGGTCCGCCACCAATGATGAAGTTTACGATCATCGAGCTGAAAAAGAAGGGCTTTGTTGATGCGAATATCACCGTCTCCTACGAGCGAAAGATGTGCTGCGGTCTCGGAAAATGCGGGCATTGCCGCGTAAATGACACCTACATCTGCCTCGACGGGCCGGTTTTCAACTACACGGAAGCTAAAGACATGATGGACTGATCTATATCGGCCCTTCATTTTGCAGATGAGCATATGGGAGAGACTGGCCGTCTGCGCGAAGAACATTGCCATGAAGACAGGAGAGTATCATGGGTGAATTGGATATAAATGTAGGAAAGCTGAAGAAGAACGCGTTCCGCGTCTCAAAGGTTCGCGGGGAGACGGCGGCGAGAATCCGTATTCCGGGCGGCGTCATCGACGCGAAGGCCATGAGCCGGATTGTCGGGATCGCAGAGAAGTATGGCAACGGATCCATTGATATCACAAACCGCCAGGGCATTGAGATCCCGGGCATTGACCTGCACGATGTCGACCGGGTCAACGCGGAGGTTCAGGCTGTCATCGATGCAGTCGGAACAAACCAGACCGAGCGCGGCAAGGGGTATCCGTCATCGGGAACGCGCAACGTCATCGCCTGCCCGGGTGCGAGACTCTGTCCGTTCGGATGCTATGACACGACGGAGCTTGCGCGGAAGATGGAGGCGCAAATTTTCCCGAATGATCGCCATGTGAAGATTGATTTCACGGGCTGCTCGAACGACTGTGCAAAAGTGCGCATGTCTGACGTCGGTGTCATCGGTATGACGGAGCCGCAGTATAATCCGGACCGCTGCGTGACCTGTGAGCAGTGCGTCAATTATTGCCGGAGACGTTCGGTCGGAGCTCTCTCCGTTGTGAATGGAAAGATCGTCCGTGACACGAAGAAATGCGTCGGCTGCGGTGTCTGCATCACATACTGTCCGACGAGAGCATGGACGAGAAGCCGTGAGCACTATTTCCGCATCGTTCTTCTAGGCCGCACAGGCAAGAAGAATCCGCGTCTCGCGCAGGATTTCATCAAGTGGGCGGACGAAGACACGGTTCTCAAGATTGGAAAAAATGTTTACGCATTTATCGAGGAATACATTGATCCGAATGCGGTTGAACACAAGGAGCACATCGGCTACATCGTCGACCGTGTCGGATTTGAGGAGTTCAAGAAATGGATTCTTGAGGGCGTCGAGCTCGGTCCGAAGGCTGAGGTCAGCCAGACTGTCTACTGGGGCGGAAAGCGCTATGATGAGTAAGCGCGGATTTAAGGTGCGGATGTTGATACCGGTATGATGGCTGCGTGACAGGCACCGCGAAACCAGAATGACGCGGCAGCAGAGCGGCTATGTGAGGATTGTAAAACGACGGGGACTGCGAAAGATCTGGCCTGTATGTTCAGGCCAGGATTCGGAAACAGTTCCCGTCGTAGTCTATAATCCCGTCGCTGCGCATCGCGGTCAGCTCCCGGGTCATCGCGCTTCGGTTTGATCCGAGGTATTCGGCGAGTTCAGTCCTCGAGAGCGGACTTATGACATAGGTTGAGCGCTGCTTCTGGGCCAGCATGGAGAGATACGCGAGAATTTTCTCGCGGAGAGATGACTTCGATGTGATCTCGATCTTTTCCATGAGCTGCAGGTTCTTCCTTCCGAGCAGGTGAAACATGTTTTCCGAGAGCGTCGTGTGAAATGCGCACATGTTCGGACACTGGTGAATGATGTTCGAGGCCGGAATGAAGAGGACAAGGACATCGGTTGCCGCAACGAAGCTGACGTGCGAGGTGATGTCCTCCTGCACGGCAAAGGTCTCGCCGAAGAGCTCGCCCTCCTGCATATAGGCGAGCAGCGTCTTATTTGACCACATATCCTCCTTGATCATGTGGACGCGTCCCGCAAGGACGATGCCAATCATGCGGATATGCTCCTCTTCGAGGATGATAATTTCATTTTTCTTGTAGGATCGCTCCCGGCTCTGCATGCAGTGAAGCAGAGTCTTTATTTCGCTGTCTGTTATATGCGCGAAGAGCGGAATCTGGCGGAATGGGATGCGGATCTTCTCTCCGGCTGACGTCGGTTCCGTCGGGGTATTTGTATAAATCATAGCCGATACCTCCATTTCTGTTAGTATACAGCATATGATAAGGACGAGAAAGAAAGAAATAAAAAGAAAGCCTCCGGACTTTGATACGATCCTGACATACAGGGGAATATCGAGGAACGGCTCTATACGCTCTATGATCCGGAGAGCCTGTTTCATTTTAAAGGACGTATTCTCCCGATGAAAGACATATATACGCAGAAAGACGAGAACTGTCGGAAATGGAAAGCCAATAACGAAAAGAGATCTGAGCCTGTGAAGTTGTCCCCCTGATATGTATAATACTTGACAATTGAATCTCGAAAGTCCATAAATAATTGTAGAAAGTGCATATAAATTTCAGAGTCTTGTAAATTTGCATGCAGCTTTTTGACTGCCTGTAACGCCTGAAGGAGGTGATGCCAATGCGATATTAAAAGTACGCCATTTACTTATCTTGACGGGTATAAATTCTTTATTAATTGAGGCGAATGCGTATGAGTGGAACTCAACTTTTGATTTTGATTCTTGTCCTGGTCGTTGCAGGTGTGATCGCCATCACAATTGCTGTAGAAGCCATCCGGAAGAAAGACTTTTGGGATCAGGTTTCCGGGAAGAAACCTGAGCATAAGCTCGGGGAAAATCAGGCAATCTCATATGATGAGCCTGCGAAGGAGAATTCCCAGATCACAGTGGATCGAGAGGTTCTCCGAACCAAAAGCGGTCAGAACCTGCTTGGCCCAAAGTAATCAAAAATCGTCAGCTGGGACAAGCCCAGCTGACGACATCATTATTATTCAGTGTCCACTTGACGGGACCCACACCACTTTACGCCGGAGGCCTTCTTTGAAGGTATTAGTTTTTACTCGAGGCCGAACAGCTTCAGATCCTCATCCACAGTACCGATGCCTGCGATGCCGAAGTTGTCGACGAGCACCTTCGCGACGTTCGGAGAAAGGAATGCCGGAAGTGTCGGGCCGAGGTGGATGTTCTTCACGCCGAGGGACAGCAGCGCGAGGAGAACGATGACCGCCTTCTGCTCATACCAAGCGATGTTGTAGACAATCGGAAGATCGTTCACATCATCGAGACCAAAGACTTCTTTCAGCTTCAGCGCGATCAGCGCGAGCGAGTAGGAGTCATTGCACTGCCCAGCATCAAGAACTCTCGGGATGCCGCCGATGTCGCCGAGGTCAAGCTTGTTGTACTTGTACTTCGCGCAGCCTGCTGTCAGAATAACTGTGTCTTTCGGAAGCTTCCTGGCAAATTCTGTGTAGTAGGAGCGGCTCTTTGCGCGGCCGTCGCAGCCTGCCATGACGATGAACTTACGGATTGCGCCGGATTTTACAGCGTCAACAACTTTGTCTGCGAGGGCGAATACCTGCTCGTGAGCGAAGCCGCCGACGATGGAGCCTGTCTCGATCTCTGTCGGGGCCGGAAGCGTCTTTGCGAGCGCGATGATCTCGGAGAAGTCCTTTGTCTCGCCGTAAGCGCCGCCTATGTGTCTGCAGCCCGGATAGCCTGCAGCCCCGGTTGTGAACAGACGACTCTTGTAGCTGTCCTTCGGCGGGATGATGCAGTTCGTTGTCATCAGGATCGGGCCGTTGAATTTCTCAAATTCTTCACCCTGTTTCCACCATGCGTTGCCGTAGTTACCCGCGAAGTTGTCGTACTTCTTGAAGAATGGGTAGTAGTGAGCCGGGAGCATCTCGGAGTGCGTGTAGACGTCAACGCCTGTGCCCTGAGTCTGATCGAGGAGCATCTCAAGATCCTTCAGGTCATGGCCGGAAATGAGAATCGCCGGGTTCTTTCTGACGCCGATATCAACCGTTGTGATCTCCGGATTGCCGTAAGCGGCTGTATTTGCCTGATCGAGGAGGGCCATGCCGTTTACGCCGTATTTGCCCGTCTCCAGTGTGAGATTAACGAGGTCGCTCACTGTGAGAGAATCATCGAGCGTAGCGGCGAGTGCTCTCTGGATAAATGCATCAACGTCAGAATCATCCTTGAGAAGTGCATTTGCATGCTTCGTGTATGCGGCGAGGCCCTTCAGTCCATAGGTAATCAGCTCGCGGAGAGAGCGAATATCTTCATCCTTTGTCGCAAGAACGCCGACCGTTGCGGCCTTGACGGCGTAATCCGCGATTGTTCCGTTCCAGCGGGCTGCCTCCGGAAGGTCTTCCTTACCGCCCAGCTGAGTAAGGAGCTCTGCCTTTGCGGAGAGTGTCTTTTCGATTCTCGCCTCGATCGCCGTGCGGTCGAAATTTGCATTGGTGATGGTCGTAAACAGGTTTACGGTGACAAGATGGTTCACATCCTCCGAAACAGTCCTGCCTTCTTCCCTGAGTGCTGTTGTGACGGCGGACAGTCCCTTCGTGACATAGACGAGCAGGTCCTGCGCAGCAGCTACATCCGGTGTCTTTCCGCAGACGCCGCGGATTGTACATCCCCTGCATCCCGCTGTCTCCTGGCACTGAAAGCAGAACATCTTGTTTTCCATGATTGTTTCCTCCTTGATCTGTATGTGTATGGGTCAAATCCTTCATTGATCTGTAACTGTCTGTACTATAGGACAAAGCCAGCCGCGTGTCTGTTGCAGACGCAACAGACGGGAAATTTTTCGTGTCGTTGACGAGGTGCGGCCATGCACGTACAATGTAAGTAACTAAAACTTCCCACACCCCAAGTGGGCCTCGCACCTTGAAAACTCAATCATACAGGCAATTAAATAAGATCAGGCTGCATCGCTGCCCCTGGCAAT
>ONSX01000100.1 GCA_900320615.1 uncultured Eubacteriales bacterium | reverse complement strand
CTTCTCCAACCCGACAGTAACGATACACGTAATGAGTTCCCAAGAGATTCATGCGATGGACCATCAAAAACCTTGACGGATTCTCAAGATACCGGGAATATGCCTCTAACGCATCACCATCAATATAGTCTGTCGGTGTCCCGAGAATCTGTACTCCATTATCCAACTGGATAGCCCACACCGTTGAAATATCGCTCTCACATGCATTTCTGTATCCATCCCATCAAGCTCGATCGACACATCCTCGATGTAATCATCCTCGGACATCTCCGTCATCACCTCAACAGTGTGCGTGCTTCCGTCAGATGCAAACGTCAGCGTATATGGCCGGTTATTTTCCAGTGGCATTCCATAGGAGGACGGAAGAGACTGAAATGTGTCCGTGAACAAATTCGGATAATCTTCAAATCGAAGCGTAACTTCGATCGATGTTATCCATGTTCTTCCGTATGCTCCCATTTTCTGATCTGCAAGAAGTACATGGAGGCCATCGTACCCGATGCCCCAGTTCAGACTACCATCTGCAAGATCTGAGGCAATGTCGCTCTCTGACAACGACTCAACGTCCGTATCATCCGGGATCGCGTCCATGAGAAGAGACGGGAGATCGCTCGTATCTGTCACTACCTCATCCAGTGTGATACTTTCTCCTGTCTCACTGTCAAAATTCCAGAATTTCGACGAGGAATCACTGTCAGGGTAAGCAGGCTGATTCACGTCCTCAACAAAGCTGAGTACCTTCGCATCCGCGC
Organism: uncultured Eubacteriales bacterium; assembly: GCA_900320615.1. Taxonomy (GTDB): domain Bacteria; phylum Bacillota; class Clostridia; order Lachnospirales; family Lachnospiraceae; genus Chordicoccus. The sequence goes on along the minus strand of ONSX01000100.1, from coordinate 4,983 downwards.
GGAGCACGTCGATATTCTCTGTGTATCGCGCACCGTATTCGCCGGACAGTTCCTTGTACGCCTGGTCAGCGTTCGTCTTCATCGTATCATTGAAATCTTTAACAGTATCCTTCAGTGCATCAAAACTCGCCACGCGCCTGACTGTGCGGAACCAATGTGATCGTCAGCTTATCATCTGAGGACTTCGGTACAGGTTCCGGTTCTGTATCCGCTGTATCGGAATCTGTGCCTCCCATCGCCACGAGCCTTGTCATCTCCTTCGTCACCACCTGATTGCGGTCGAGCGTCTGAAGCTTCCCATATACCTCGATCGCGAGCTGGTAGTAATTGGCTGCAAGATCCGCATCCGTGCTTTTTGCCGCATCTCCGGCCTTCGTATAGACCTCAGCCTGATAGTAATAGCCGTCCGTGTTCTCCTGATCAAGATCGATCACTTTCTGGTACGCGTCGGCGGCCTGGTCATAGACAGGAGTCACATCGGACAGCTTCGAATTCTTTGCATTCGCCAGAGCATCCGCCTTCGCTGTGTACGCCTGACCGAGACCGATGTAGCCATTTTCCCTCTTTGGCTCAATGCTAACTGCCTTGTGGTACATATTGACGGCCTCGTCGTACTTCATTTCATTCAGGTATTTTCTGCCAAGCCGCAGCGCACTCCTGTAACGCTGCGCCGGCAAATGCAGGTACAGAGCGAGGAGACACGCTACGCCCGCCAGGATCTCCGCCAGAATGATCAAGGCAGGAATCATATTGCCGCCACTTCTTTTCATCTTGTTCATACTCCGCCAGACTCACACAAATGCTTCAATAAAAGGAAGCCCTGTATGTTGCGCCGAGGCTCTGAAGCGCCGCAATCCGCTTGTCCTCACTCGGATGCGAGCTTGCCAGCGTCGCAAACAGGCCTGTTTCCTTGTAGGAGCATGTATTGAATGCATCAAGGATCGCGCACAGAGGATTGCCGTAGCCGCAGCGAAATGCAAACTCATCTGCTTTGTACTCATCTGACCGCATCGACTTCAGGACCAGCAGACTCCCAAGCCCCGTCCACAGCCACATCATGGCATCCAGAATCACCACTGTGAGCAGCGTGACAAGCAAACTGACGAGGCCTCCGAGCAGGCTCTCCCTGCCGCCAAACAGAAATATAAAAATGCTCAGGAAAACACCCGTGATTTTCATGGTAATCCGGATGATCGTATAAATAATGGAAACGATCATATTGCCGACCGTGATAAGCAGCAGGAAATCGGTATCATGATGCGCGATATGCCCGAATTCATGGCAGAGGGTCGCGATGATCTGATCATCGGGGAAATACAGAAGCCCCTTCGTGAAGCAGATCGTCCTTCTGCCGGTCGCAAAGGCATTCGGCGCATCATCATCCTTCATGAACAGCCGGATATTATCCGGAATGGACAGCCCCTCCGCTCTGGCTTCCATCGCAGCTCTGTTTCTCGCTTCCTGAAAGAGCGGCTCAATTCTGGCAATGATCTCCTCTCTCTCCAGCTTCCTGCATCCGTTTTGCCAGCGCAGGATCATCTCTCCGAACGGCGACAGAGCGAGGGCAATAGAAACGGTATAGCACGCCATTGCGCACGCAAAGCTGAGAAAAGCATTTCCGGGGAATATCGGGGTAAACAGCCACCAGATGACCAGCACATTGAGAACCAGATAAATAATCACCGGTATCCTGTGTACCTTTACCAGGGACTTCACAAAATCCACCAGATAGAAAGAGGAATTGCTCCGGACGATCTGATTGTCCGCATTTAAGGCCGGGCGCTGAAGCGTCTGATTCGTCGCCGTCCGCGTGTCGCCAGATATTGCGCTCCGCTGGTCAGGAGGCAGACACACCTCCGCCGGATTCGTCGCGGTCCGAATATCGCTGCATACTGCGCCGACAGGAACCGCCGCTGCCCCCGGAATCTGTCTCTTCCGTAAAGTGCGTTCTCTTCCATGACCGACTTTGTACTGTATTCTCGTCGGCTTCTGTACCTGAGCAGTATCTGCCGGCTGAGGCCGGACCGGTGTGCCGCAGACAATACAGAAATTGGCGCCTTCCGGCAGCTTCGCTCCGCATTTTCTGCAGAAAGATTTGCGCGGTTCTTCATATTTTGTTCCGCATGCAGGGCAGAACAAGTCATCGTCTTCTAACTGAGCGCCGCAGTTCTTACAGACTTTCATAGGCATATACTCCTTTAGCAGATATCAAGGGGTGAAAAACACGAGCATCCCCTATTTCATTTATGAGGTTTATGATAGTGAAGTTGTTGTTCTCAGACAATGCGAGTATGTGCATTTTTCCTGTCCAATTCATTGTCCAAAAAAGCACCTGTCTTTGACGGAATGTGGCAGAAGAAAGGACACAAAAACTCCCGGCGGACGAAATGGCAGGAATCTGTTATCATGTTTATCGGAACCTACACTTCTTGGCACCCTCTCTGGAGGTATCGGCAATGGATGACAAACTGACATTGGAACGTTTTCGAAAGGCACAGGCGCAGGATTATCAGACCGCGCTTGCAGAGATCCGGGCGGGGCAGAAGCGCTCTCACTGGATGTGGTACATCTTCCCGCAGATTCACGATCTGGGGCGCAGCAGCATTTCCCAGTATTACGCGATTAAGAGTCTGCAGGAAGCGCGGGACTATCTGAAGGATCCCGTTCTCGGCAGTCATCTCGTGGAGATCAGCAACGTGCTGCTTGAGCTGAAAACAGACGATCCGGTTGAGGTCTTCGGCCGTCCGGATAACATGAAGCTACGCTCCTGCATGACCTTGTTTGAAAAAGCGGATCCGGAAATATCTGTGTTTTCCAGAGTGCTTGATAAATTTTATGCCGGGAAGCGCGATACAAGGACTATTCAAATCCTGCAAAATGAAGCGCCCGCGGCCCTTGGCGACCGGCAGATCTACAACACGCCCATCGGACCGGTTTGCATGTCGAAGACAGAATATGATGCCTATCTGGAAGAGCTGGAGATGCGGAAGAGATAGAAGCAATCGCTGAGATCCCCGTTTTATCCAAAAATGATACCTTTGATCTCCGCTATATCGATATGCGGAGGCAGCAGCGTCATGTGCTCATGGAAATGTATAGGCTCATCAGGAGGATCCACAGCAATCATCCGACTCTGCAGCGGATTGCGGATTTTCTGGGGCAGATCGCAGACGATTATGACGCCCACAATGATGTCAGAAAGCTTCTTGCGGACTTTGACGCCATGTGGCAGGAAATGAAAGAAACTCCTCTCCCGGTGACCCGGGAGGAGTTTGAGGACCGTGCCCTCCTCTTTGCCCTCATGCAGGACATCGAGGAGTTTTTGCAAATCAAGGCAGAATTTTTTCAGAAAACAATGGATCGCAAAGCGTTATAAGTTCTCTTCTCTTTTCCTGAGCTGCTCGTTGATCTCCTCCGCTTCCTTTCTGTAATGGATCGCAAACCCCTTCCACAAAATGAAGGCAGCCAGAATTTCTCCGGCGACGGTCAGAACGAGCGGCGCGATGCCCGCATGGACCGGAATCCAGCCGACCGTAAAGCCGGTCACCAGCAGCACGGCGCATCCGATCCCCATGTGGAAAATGACCTGCAATGGCCTCGGCACGCTGTCCTTCTCATAAATCAGTGAGGGCAGGCTGAAGCCAAGACCGACGACAGCGGCCCCGATGAACATTTTTGTGAACTGATAGTTCCGCAGGGAAAATGTCCCCTTGTGGCTCAGATCAAATGCAACTCCAATCACGCAGAAAATCAGTGCGGCCGCTGCCATACTGATCAGCGCGGCTTTCATCATTTTTTTTAACATACGCAGCACCCCCTTATAGTCCGATACTTTTCTTGAATGCAGGAACATAGCGTCGGGACACATATTCCCTGTCGCCGTTTTTCAGATGCAGAAGCAGCACGCCCCCGAAGTCCGCCTCCACGCTTTCGCACGCCGAGATCCGGCCGATCACCGACCTCGAAATCTGAACAAACGCTTTGCCGAGGATATTTCTGACCTCGTACAGCCGCCTGCCAGTGAGATACCGGCCTCTTTTCGTGTACAGAACCGTGTGGTCATCCTCTACCGTCACCTTTTCAATCTCATGCACACTGATGACATAGCTCCGGCCGTCCGCCGTGCCGACCAGCGTGTCGGCATTGTCACGCATGTAGCTTAAGACCCGCTGCACTTCATCGGTAATCTCTTCCGTATAGATAACGGCATACGGCTCCTCGCACTCCTGAATTTTGACTTCCGCCTTCAAAATCCCGCCTCCCTCCCGTCTTTCTGTTCTCAGTATACCGACCGATGCGCCGGTTGTCCCTGCATTTCCGGCAAGTGGCCGAAAATCGGCGCCAGGAGGCGTATCAGGCACAATAAGAAACACCGGCGGATTTCTCCACCGGTGCTTCCATGAATCTCAGATTTCATACAAGACTGAAAGATTCTGCACAAACTCCGCAAAGCGCGGAAGCGCAAACGCAACTCTGCCATACGCTTCTGCATTAACGATCCCGCGGTTCTTCAAACGAACACGATAGACATTAAAAAGGCTCGAATCCATCTTAAGAAGAGAACGGACATCCTTCGTTCTGCCGCGCTCACTTGCTGCGATGGCATGACAGACCTTTCGGTCCATGTCCGACATTTCCATCCACATCTTGGAATAGGCTGAGTCCGCAAGCTTCGCGTCATACTCCGGCAGAATATCATTGACCGAGCTCACCGGCATCGCATCCCAGTAAATATAGCCCAACACCTGGAAGGCAAATGAATAACCCTTCGTAAGCGCAGCCAGTTCAAGACTCTCCTGCGCACTAATCTTCAGAATTTTCTTATACGACTGTGCAATCGCGGCCATATCAAGCGGGCCCAGGATAATTTTCGGAGCCCTGTACAGAAAAGTCATATTCTGCTCATTCTGCAGTGTCATGATATTCTCATACAGTCCCGTTCCAAGAAAATAGATCGGCCTTTCTTTACCGATCAGAATCTGG
>ONSX01000010.1 GCA_900320615.1 uncultured Eubacteriales bacterium | reverse complement strand
TTTGTCTCCTCTTCGTAAAGAGTCTCGTAAGACGGATTGTAGACAATCTCTGTTGTGCCAGTGATGCCGTACTGTGTTAAATCAACATTGCCCATTGTATCATAACCTCCTAATCTTATTTGGTTGGTAACGGACGATTGATACCGCGCCGGCAAATGAGGTGCCGCGATATCATTCAATGAAGGATTAACAAGTCCTCCGCGTCTCATTGTACATGATTCGGTTCAATATGTCACCAGATTCCGGCCATTTTTTTATGAAGATTTGCTGAAATCGATCTCTGATTCTTGTCAGAATCGCAGAATACCGGTCGATGATCTGATAATTATATTTCAGTCATGCGCTTTCCTTATGGGCTGGCCGGATGCACAAATCTGAAAAAGAAGACGGGCTCCGAAAACCCATCCTCCTGAAAGAACAGCCGCGCTGCCGCTATGCATCCCGAAAGCTCCGGCCTCAGACAAGAATCGCCAGGTTCATGAGAAGGATGCCCGCCGCAGACGAAATGCCGATGACGGCCAGGCTGCCCATCTTCCTGCGCACGGACAGATACAGGTCTGCAACGAGAATGCCCGCAGTAATGGCAAGAACGGCTATTGCCCCGGCGCCAAGTGCCGTGCCTGTAGAAAGGTTGGTCACGATCATCGAGGCCATGACGGTGAGAAGCAGGCCGGAAATAATCGGGCGAATCCATTTGCCGATAAGGCGGAACACGCTGATCTGCTCCATGCACTCATAGACATGGTAGATCGTGCAGAAGACCGCGCCGGACGCCGCAATGCTGACCGCAAATCCCGCGACTGCCACGACAATCCCCGCCGCAGTGCTCCCTGTCGTATCGAAGCCGACGTAATAGCCGACACCCGTCAGGATCTTGCAGAGAATCGATCCCGGAAGAACATTCGCCACCGGTACGAGGAGCTGGTAAAACTGCGAGCTTGTGATGCCGCTTCCGACGAACATGCCGTCCGCGACGGACAAATAGGCATCGCCGCCGCCAAAGGAAATGATCGACGAGACAAACCCTTTCGCAAGATACGCCGGCGTCTCTCCTGTCACGGCGCACGCCGGAACCGCAAATGCGACAATAAGAAGTCCCCACGCCGCAAGCTCCTTCAGAAGTTCATTTTTCTCATGGCGGAAGAGGTCTCTGTCGATCTCCTTCCCGCTCTCCTTAAGGTCACCGCGTATGCCGCGCGCAAGTCCGAGGCCCGAGAGAACGATCATGGCAAGAACAACCGCCGATTTCACAATCTGCTGCGGAATCAGCTGCCAGTTGCCGGCGCACGCGATGTAGATCGCCGTGAGACCTGCCGCAAGCGCAAACCTCCGAAAGCTCCGCTCGCATTTTGTGTAGAAGATCCAGAAAAATGCAAGGCCCAGAACCTGGATCGTGGAGAGGCCAAGCAGATAGTGACCGTTCATAAACGGCAGTTTGCTGAATGTCTTGCCGCAGGTCAGAATAAAGACCCCCACGATGACGACCACAGTGCTGCGGACATGGCGCCTGCCGCCCGAGCGGGCCTCCTTCACCGCATTTTTTGCATAGACAAGAAGCAGCGAGGAAATGAACGCCGTAAGCCCAATGGAAATGCACTGAATCTGCGCAAGGAGTGCGCTGTCCGCGCCGGAGAGAAGAGCGAGAATCAGGACCGTCAGAAAGGAACCCGGGAATGCGATCGCAAGCGCCGCCATGATCATGCCGCGGATGCCGTCCGCCTTGAGTCCGAGACCCGTCGAGATCTCGACCGGGAGCGCACCCGGCGTGATGCACGCAACCAGCGAGTCCTTGTTGTACTCCTGCTTCGAGACGAGCTTCTGGTCATCGACAACTTCCTTCTCAATGACCGGAATCAGGGCGCAGCCTCCACCGAACCCTGCAAAACCGATCTTAAGGAGCGACAGCAGCAGTCCCGCGGCGCCTTTTCTTTTCGCGCGGACAGGAGCCGCAGCTCCCGGAGCCTGCAGCGTGCGCGCCCTGCCCCGGCCTGCTCCCGCTGCAGAAAACTCTGAGGAACGGAGCATCGCCTGACGGTTCCTGGTCTGATCTGCTGCCTTGTACTTTCCGGATATCTGTCCCATCTGCTGCTCCTTTCCTGTCGTTGTAAGCTGCCCACCATGACAACTGTCATGGGCTGCGCCGCGTCAAACTATATCTTTCCTACTTGATTACTATGATTTTTGCGTTTGACTTATACTAACACACTCCTGCCCGTTTGGACAACCGGAAATTCAGGAAAGGCAATGATTTTTTCTATTAACTCATGAGGAAATAAAAGAAATATTTGCGAAAGCAGCGAAATCCCGTACTTCAGGCGCAAAAAAAAGAGGCCCCGGAGGAACAATGTCATTTCCTCAGGACCTCTGCCCGGACGGGCCTCACTCCTCGATGTGCTCGCGGCCCACCTGGATGATCGTGTGGACATGCTCATCGGCGAGCGAATAAAAAATCTGCTTGCCGTCGCGCCGGGCCGCCACGAGCTTCGCCTGACGCAGAATCTTCAGCTGGTGTGAGACCGCCGACTGCGTCATATTGAGGACATCCGCAATGTCGCTCACACTGTGCTCATTATCGAAGAGCACAAACAGAATCCGGATCCTCGTCGAATCTCCGAAAATCTTGAAGAGCTCTGCGAGATCGAACATCTCGTTCTCATCCGGGAGAGTGCATATACATTTCGTGCGTTCTTCCATCCTTCACCTCTTTCTCTCAGATTCCGGCCCGCAGCGTTCTCGTCGAATTCAGCACGCAGATGATCAGCACGCCTGTGTCCCCGAAGACCGCGAGCCACATCGGTGCGAGACCGGCAGCCGCAAGGACAAGAATCGCAACCTTGACCGCAATCGCAAAAACAATATTCTGCTTGGAAATACGCAGCGTGCGGCGCGCAATCCTCACAGCCCGCGCGATCTTTGACGGCTGGTCATCCATGAGAACGACATCCGCCGCCTCGATCGCCGCGTCCGATCCCATCGCGCCCATCGCGATGCCAACGTCAGCTCTCGCAAGGACAGGCGCGTCATTGATACCGTCTCCGACGAATACAAGCGTCCCTCCGGAGCGCTTCTTCTTCATCAGCTGCTCAACCTGACTCACCTTGTCTGCCGGCAGAAGCTCCGCGTGGTACTCGTCGATTCCGATGTCCTTCGCGACACGCTGTGCGACTGCTTCGCGGTCGCCGGTCAGCATGACCGTGCGGCGGACTCCCTCCGCCTTCAAACCCTCGATCGCCTTCTTCGCATCCGGCTTCTCCACATCAGAAATATGAATGTGACCCGCGTAGACGCCATCAATCGATACATGAATAATCGTGCCCGGCTCATCGCAACTCTTCCACTTCGCGCCGACCGCGTCCATCATTTTCGTATTGCCGACGCAGACCGTCTTTCCGTTGACAACGGCGCGGATTCCCTGCCCGGCGACTTCCTCGACATGCTCCACGCTGCAGCCATCGTCCTCATGACCAAAAGCCGTGCGGAGAGAGACCGCGATCGGGTGCGTTGAATACCGCTCGACATGCGCCGCGAGATGAAGCAGTTCATGTTCATCGAGCTTGTCCGGGTGAAGCGCCGTGACCTCAAATACGCCCTTTGTCAGGGTACCCGTCTTGTCAAAGACAACCGTATCGGCCTTCGCAAGCGCATCAATGAAAGACGAGCCCTTGATCAGCACGCCGTTCTTCGACGCAGAACCGATGCCTCCGAAAAATGACAGCGGAACCGACACGACGAGCGCGCACGGGCACGATACGATGAGGAAAGTCAGAGCTCTTAGCAGCCATGTCGCAAAGTTCGTGCCGAAATTTCCCGTAAAGAGCGGCGGAACGAAGGCGAGGACAACCGCCGCAAATACAACGATCGGCGTGTACACCTTCGCAAATCTGGAAATGAACTTCTCGCTCTTTGACTTGCTGGCCCCCGCGTTCTGCACAAGCTCAAGGATCTTCGATGCCGTCGACTCCCCGAAGGCCTTCTCGACCTTCACGCGGAGAACACCGCTCTGGTTCACGCAGCCGGACAGGATCGGATCTCCGGCCTTCACATCGCGCGGAACACTCTCACCGGTCAAGGCCACCGTATCGAGGCTCGAAGTCCCCTCCAGAATCACACCGTCCATCGGGACTTTCTCGCCCGGGCGGATAACGATTGTATCTCCGACCGCCACGTCCCCGGGGCTCACCACGACGATCTCACCGTTTTTCTCAAGATTGGCCGTGTCCGGGCGGATGTCAAGCATCTGGGAAATGGCCCTTGAGCTGTTGCCTTCCGCGATCCCTTCAAAGAGCTCACCGACCTGGAAGAACAGCATGACAAAGACTGCTTCCGCGAACTGTTCCTTTCCTCCCGGCACAAAGCCGATCAGAAGAGCGCCGATCGTTGCGATGCACATCAGAAAATCTTCATTAAATATCTCGCCATTCCCGATGCTCTCACCGGCCTCCTTCAGGACATCGAAGCCGGCCACAAGATACGGAACGAGATAAATAAGAAATCTCGCCCACATCGGGAAGCCGGGGTTCATATGGTCGATCGCCGCCGCCGCGATGAGCAGCGCCGCCGAGACAAGGATCTGAACCAGCTTCTGCTTCGGCTCCATCTCATCCTCGTCATCATCATCCGGTTCATTCTCATTCGTCTCAGCCGATTTTTTATGAAGATCCGTCTCCACGGAACCATGTCCCGTCTTCTTTCCGGAACTGCGGTGCGCACATCCGCACACCGCTTCCGTCTCCTCCCCCGCCTTCTTTAAAACAGCGGCATCAAGCGCCTCTTGTTCCTCTCTCCTCATGACTGACTCCCTCCCCCGCACTGTCAGCAGTGACAGTTTTTATGTGGTTTGTTTGTACATTTTTTCATATGAGCATTCGTTCATACGTCTGATTCGAGAATACTCTACTCTGTTCATTCTGTCAAGAGAAATCACTCGAGCCCGGTTGTCTCGTCGAGTCCGAGCATGATGTTCATATTCTGGACAGCCGCGCCCGACGCGCCCTTGCCAAGGTTGTCAAAGAGGGCCGTGACCGTCGTCTGCTCCTCGTGTCCGCATACGACAATCTCAAGGCGGTTCGTCCCGGCCAGCTCATTTGCGTAGAGCGTCCCCGCATTTTCTCCAAACGGGATCACTCGCACGAAATGCTCATCCCGATAATAATCCTGCAGGCGCTCACAGACCTCCTGCGCCGTCGGATGCCCCTCGAGCAGGCGGTTCTGCAGCATGACCGTGCCCGCCATGCCCTTATAGTAGTCATCGACGACCGGAAGAAAGACCGGTGCGCAGGCAAGACCTGTCATCTTCAGCATCTCCGGCACATGCTTGTGGTGAAGGCTGAGGCCGTAAATACCCGGCGCGGAGAGTGCCCCGGCGCGGTCCTTTGCCTCATACTGCGCGATCATTTTCTTGCCGCCGCCTGAATAGCCAGTCAGAGAAAAATACGTCACCGGGTAGTCCCGCGGGAGAATGCCCATGCGGACGAGCGGCGCGACAGTCGAAATAAACCCCGTCGCGTGGCAGCCGGGGTTTGCAACCCGGCGGCTCGTCCTGACTGCCTCGCGCTGCTCCCTGGAGAGTTCCGGAAAGCCGTACGTCCATCCGTCCGCAGTCCGGTGCGCCGTCGACGCATCAATCACGCGGACAGACGGATTCTCGATCATCGAGACAGCCTCTCTGGCCCCCGCGTCCGGGAGACACAGAAAGACTATGTCCGCCGCGTTCAAGAATTTCTTCCGTTCATCCGGATCATGCCGCTTATCCTCGTCGATGCGCAGAAGCTCGAGATCATCTCTCGCGCCGATCCGGTCATAAATCTGAAGTCCCGTCGTACCGCTCTGCCCGTCAATATATACTTTTGTCTTCATATTTAAAATGTCTCCCTCCTCTAAGTCCCGCATGCACCATACCTGATAGTTGGCGCCGTATGCAATATTCTCTTTATACTCCACATGCGCAAATCTGTCGATACAAACGTGGTTCTTTATGCTTCTCACACGCAGATTTGCCGGCGGATGCCGCTCATATGGTCAGTAATATCCACGGTTTGCTCCGTATCAAGCCTCTGAGGCAGCCAGCGCACTATTGCGTCCAGCCTTTCGTGCGCAGCCTTCCAGCCTCACTCCACAAGCCGGAGAAATCCGCGCTCCACCGCAAACGGATAGAGAAATCTCTTCTGCTGCCCCGAAAAATCGACGATAATGAGATCCCGGTCCGTGCCGACGATAACGCCGTCCCCGAACGTCCTGTGCCGCACCTTCTTCCCTCGAAGGCCCGGCGGCACCGGATTTCCCGTGCGGACCGTCACGGGCTTCAGCTTCCCGGAATAGACCGCGCCGGAACGGCTGTCGCCCTGTTCCAATTTTCCTGAAGGAGCGCCGCCAATGGCCAGACCTCTTCTCTTCGCCGTCGATATCGCGACATCCCGGTAAGCCCCGGCTCCCTCGTGGTAGAAGGATTCGCGCTCCGCGCCCGACTTCGTGCGGAGTTCCCGCACGAAGAGCGACTCCTTTCCGCCGGGGTTCATGATATAAAGATTGTCCTTCGCGCGCGTCATCGCGACATAGAAGAGCCGCCGCTCCTCCTCGAGGTCCGTCTCCTCATCCTTCTGCTCATACGGAACGAGCCCGTCGTGGACGTCGATGATAAAGACAGTCTTCCACTCGAGGCCCTTAGCCTTGTGCATCGTCGTAAGCGTGATGCCGGAGCGGTTTTTTCCCTTCTTCCGCTCCTCGGCGAGCTTCCGCCTGTAGTCGTCCGCGTACGCAAACCACTCGCGAATGGTCCCGAACCTTGCGCTCTCCGCCTTCAGCTCATCGAGCACATCGTCAAACTCCCTTGGCTCCGTGTTGCGGAACTTCGCGTAATCCGCAATATAGTCGCCGTAGTGGACACCGTGCGGACCAAGAAGGGCCCTGAAAAGTTTGTCCGGAGGATCGTCCGGTCTGAGGACGAGCGGGCCGAGGGTCTCGATCCAGTCGTGAATCTTGTCATCAGCCCGCTCGTATTTCCAGTACTCATCCTTCTTCAGGTAGCCGATCGCATTCTGAAAATCCCTGTACGAAAAGGAAACGCCTCTGAACGCGTCCTCACTCAGGTACCGCATCGGATGGTTCAGGACACGCAGAATATCGTCGTTGTTTCCATTTCCCATGGAGAGATCCGCATAGGCGCGGATGTCGCCGAAGATCCAGCCGTCATAGATGCTCTGCACGGTCTCTGTCGTGTAGAACGGAATACCGGCGGCACTCATCGCCATGACCGGAAGCTGCGCCTGCTGGTTCGTCCGGAACAGAACCGCGATCTCCGTCCACGGTGTGCCCGCCTCGTGCATATTGCCCGCAAGCTGGATAATCTCGTCCAACTCCTCCTTCCTGCTGCGGAATTTCCGGTACGTCACATTTCCGATGACGCCTGCCTCTCCCCGCGCCGATATGAATCTCTTTCCGAAGCGGTCTTCATTCCCGGAAATGAGGTTCGCAGCGGCGTCCACGATGGACTTTGCGGAGCGGTAGTTCGTGTCGAGCGTGATCACTTTCGCGTCCGGGAAGTCCTGCCCAAAGTCGGCCATAATGCGCGGGTCGGCGCCGCGGAAGCCGTAGATGCTCTGGTCATCGTCACCGACGACACAGAGGTTTCCCGCATTTCCCGCGAGGAGATACAGAATATCGCGCTGCACCGGGTTTGTGTCCTGGTACTCGTCGCACTGAATATACTGAAAGACCTTCCGCCATTTTTCAAGGACATTCCGGTTCCGCACAAGCAGCTCCCGGCACTCAAAGAGCATATCGTCGAAGTCAATTTTGTGGCGCTCATTCTTGAAAGCCGCGTAGCCGCGGTACAGGTTCGCAAAAGCTGGATTCGCGCACGTCCGCGGCACATAGGCCGTAAGGGCCGCTCCCGAATTGCGCATGCAGCTGATCTCGGTCATGAGCGAGCGCGATAATTCCCATGGATCGCTGACCCAGCTGTACTTCTTCAGGCTGTCGATAAAGAAGAGTCTCGCCTCGTGGTCGGTCAGGATGTCGCCCTGCGAAAAGCGCCCCTCGGCGCGCAGAAGGTTGAACGCGAGCGAGTGGATCGTCTGAAAGGTGACGCCGGCATTTCTCCCGTACATATTCTGGTACTTCTTCTGCATGTCCTCCGCGGCCGCATTGGTAAATGTGACCATCAGGATGTGCCCCGGATCAATTCCGTCCCCGATCATCGAGTGGATGCGCCGGATCAGGGTCGTTGTCTTGCCTGAGCCGGGGCAGCTGATAATGAGCACCGGACCCCTGTGCGTGCGGACCGCCTCGTCCTGCCCGTTGTTCGGAGCGAGCTCTGTATCTGTTTTTGAAATCTGAGCCATGCGCTGTCCTTTCATTGCCGTAAAATTCAAATATATGATCGGATATTCCTGCAGAAGAACCGGTGACTTTCTCCCGCGTATAAAAGATATTATACCATGCGTACATTTGCATTTTCCATGGATGCAGATGTATACTAAGCACAATGGCCTGACGGAAAAAGGATATGGCCCCGGCCATGTGTCGCCTCTGCCGCCCCGCCGCGAAAGGATTATCATGCTTCATGCTCAAATACCTGAAAAAATACCGGTTTACAGCCATCATCGCGTCGCTCTTCATGGCCGGCGAGGTCTCCATGGATCTCATCCAGCCGCGCATGATGGCGTCCATCGTCGATGACGGTATCTTAGGCATCGGTTCTTCCGGCCCGGACATCCATCTTGTCATGTCGATCGGCGGAAGTATGCTTCTCGTTGTTCTCTTCGGCGGTCTGTGCGGCGTCCTCTCGGGCGTTTTCTCCAATATCTGCGCGCAGAATTACGGAAATGACATCCGCAAGGACGTCTTCCGCCGCGTCATGTACCTCTCCCACGAGCAGACGGATCGATTCTCAGTCGGTTCCCTCATCACGCGAATCACCAGCGACGTCACGCAGGTTCAGAACATGGTCATGCAGATGATCCGCGGCTGTGTCCGCTGCGGCATGTTCTTTATCGCGGGCAGCGTCTGTCTTGTGACGCTCAATCTCAGCTTCAGCACGATCATCGTGGTTGCCCTTCCGATTATTCTGCTTGAGATTGTATTCATTTTATGGAAGACGAATCCGCTCTTTATGCTGTTGCAGAGGCGTCTCGACCGGATGAACACGATCCTGCAGGAGGACGTCGCCGGAGCGCGCGTCGTCAAGGCATTTGTCCAGGAGAAGCGCGAGATCTCCCGCTTCGAGACGTCAAATGAAGAACTCTGCGACACGCAGTACCGCGTGCTCATACTGATTTCGCTCATGCAGCCAGTCATGAACATCGTACTGAATATCGCGACGGTCGCCGCGATCCGGATCGGCGCCGTCGGCGTGCGGCAGGGCACGATTGCTCCCGGAACGGTCATGGCAGCCATCACCTATCTCTCTCAAATCTTAAACGGCATGATGATGCTGGCAATGATCTTTCAGACAATCTCCCGCGGCATCACGTCCTCCCGACGGCTGCGCGAGGTACTTGAGACGTTGCCGCAGATCAGGGACGGGAATGCCGCTTCCGCAGACAGGCAGGGTGCAGGTATGGCGCCTGCCCACGCCTTATCCGAAGACAGACAGAACGCGGGATTTACCGTCGAGTTCCGCGGTGCGGGCTTCCGCTACCCGGGGCAGAAGGAATGGGTTCTGCGTGGCATCAATCTCAGGATCAGGCGCGGTGAAACGCTCGCCGTCATCGGCTCGACCGGCTGCGGCAAATCGACGCTCGTCAATCTGATTCCGCGCTTCTATGACTGCACAGAAGGTTCCGTTCTTGTGGACGGGCAGAATGTAAAAAGCTGGAAGCTGGCTGACCTTCGGAGCAGAGTCGCGGTCGTGCTCCAGAAGAGTGAGCTCTTCAGCACGACAATCGGAGAAAATATCGCGATCGGCAGGGAAAAACCATTCACCGACGCGGACAAAGCCGAGACATACCGCACAAAGTCCGGCAGGATGCGCTCCGTGCCGTCTGAAATCCGCACGGCGGCAAAGGCCGCGCAGGCGGACGACTTTATTCTCGAGCAGCCGGAGGGCTATGACACACCGGTCGCCGAGGCCGGCATGAGCCTCTCCGGCGGGCAGAAGCAGCGCATCGCGATCGCGCGCGGACTCGTCCGGAACGCGGAGGTTCTGATCCTCGACGACTCGACGAGCGCCCTCGACTTCAAGACGGAGGCCAGACTTCAGGACGCCGTCCGGACCGAATATCCGGGCATGACGAAGATCATCATCGCGCAGCGGATCGCATCCGTCCGCCGCGCAGACCGGATCGCGGTCATCGACGGGGGCACGATCGTCGCGTGCGCGGGCCACGAGGAGCTCATGCGCACCTGTCCGACCTATATTGACATTTACAACTCGCAGATCCACGACTCCGGAATATCGGACAGATCGGAAGTACGGGAAAGCAGGGGGCACACGCAAAGCTCCGGCTCTGATATCTCCGAAGACAGTAGAGCAGTGCCTGACGCAATGGAGCTGCGCTGCAGCGCCGGAAGCCGGCAAGTCCTGCCTTCTTTGCAGAAAGGAGACCAGGCATGAGCGAACAGTCTTATAAGAAACGGGACGTGGCTGCACAGGCTTTCGCCCGCCATCCGGTTCATGGCGGCAGCGTGGAGAAGCCAAAAAATGGGAAGCAGACGATGAGGCGGCTTCTGCATTACTTCAAGCCGGAGATGTTCCTTGTGATTGTACTCTTTCTTGTGGTCGCGGTCTCCGTCATCACTGCGGTCATCGCGCCGGCCTTCCAGAGCAGCGCGATCGACCTCCTCGTGGACGGCAGCTTCCGCGGTCTTCCGCGGATGCTCTTCCTCATGATCGCCGTGTATCTCATTTCCGGGCTGGCGACACTCGCGTCAGGATGGATCTCCGCGGCGCTCAGCCAGCGAATCGTAAAGAGGCTCCGCTCGGATCTCTTCGGGAAGATCATTTATCTTCCGCTCCGCTATATCGACAACCACTCACACGGCGACCTCATCAGCCGCATGACAAACGACGCGGACAATATCTCGAATATCGTCTCGCAGTCACTGAGCTCACTGCTCTCCGGTATCATGACGCTGATCGGCACGATTGTCATGATGCTCTGGTACAGTGTCCCGCTGACGCTGATCTCCTGCTCGACAGTCGTCCTCTCTGTCATCGCAACCGCACTGCTCACCAAATACATGAGCCGCTACTTCCTGCGGCGGCAGGAACTGCTCGGCGAGCTGAACGGCACCGTCGAGGAGTATGTCACGAACTGTCACACCGTCACGGCGTATAACCGTCAGGAGCCGACGATCCGTGCATTTTCCGACACGGCAGACAGACTCACGCACGTCGGCATCATCGCCGAGATCATCGGCGGCAGCATGGGACCTGTCATGAACATGCTGAGCAATATCGCATTCGTTATCGTCGCGGTCTTCGGCGCGTACTTCGCCCTGAAGGGCTGGATCACAATCGGGGTTATCTCTGCGTTCATCATTTATTCGAAACAGTTTTCGCGGCCGATTAACCAGATCGCACAGCTCTACGGCCAGATTGAGACGGCCATCGCCGGCGCGGAGCGGATCTTTGCGATTCTCGATGAGAATGAAGAGCAGGCCGTGGTCAAAATTCCGGAGCAGAGAACCTCTGGCGGGAGCGGCAGAATTGCGCCGCCGGAGGACGGGGCGAAGTCCTTCGACGGCCGTATCGAGTTCCGCCGCGTGAACTTCTCCTATGTGCCGGAGAAGCGCGTCATCAGTGACTTCTCACTCACAATCGAGCCCGGCCGGAAGATCGCGCTCGTCGGCTCGACAGGCAGCGGCAAGACGACGATCATTAACCTCCTGATGCGTTTCTACGATATCGACAGCGGAGAAATCCTGCTGGACGGCAGAGACATCCGGAGCATTCCGCTCCCGGAGCTCCGAGGCCGGATCGGCATCGTGCTGCAGGATACGGTGCTCTTTACGGACACGGTGCGGAATAACCTGACGTACGCGGACCCGTCCATTCCGGACGAAGAAGTCCGCAGGGCCGCTCATTTGTCAAATGCAGACAAAGTCATCAGCCACCTGAAGAATGGCTACGACACGGTCCTGACCGAGTCGGGCGGGAGCCTCTCACAGGGGCAGCGTCAGCTGATCGCGATCGGCCGCGTCTTCGCCTCAAGGCCGGATATCCTGATCCTCGATGAGGCGACTTCGAGCGTCGATACCCGAACCGAGCAGAACATTCAGGACGCGATGGCAAATCTCATGAGGGACAGAACCTCACTCATCATCGCACACCGTCTCTCCACGATTCAAGACGTCGACGAGATCATCGTCATGGACCAGGGACAGATCGTCGAGGCCGGAAACCACAGGGAACTTCTCGCAAAGAAGGGACGCTACTACGAACTCTATATGACGCAGTTCGCGGGACAGGCAACATGAACGATATCGCTTCCAGACCGTATCTTTTGTCAGTGATTTCCTGACTTCCAAAAGACGCGAAAGAAGCCTGCGGCTTTAGGTGTGTGAGGCTTCACGAACTTTGTAGTCCCCGAGAAAGACATGCTTCCCGCCCACCGACTCATAGACCATCATCTCGCAATTCCGGATCTTCGGCCTCCAGCGAATCCCGTTCGGGCGGTCAAGCATGTAGCCGTTCAGGCCGCGCAGGATTCCGCCATGGGCTGCGACGAGTACGTTCTCGTAATCCTTCTTTTCGAGCTCCTGAAGAAACGACTGACTTCTCTCCTTAATCTGTGCGATCGTCTCGACCGTCTCCGGTGCCGGAAACACCTCCGGCAAAACCCAGTACAGCGTCATCGGCAGCCCGAGCGCGTAGTATTTCTTCCCCTCATACCGCCCGAAATTGACCTCGATGAGCCGCCGGTCCGTCACGATGTCCTTCCTGTCCCAGCCGCTCACGATCGACGCCGTCTCGACGGCGCGCTCCAGTGGACTTGCGTAGACTGCGTCAAATGAGACGCCGCCGAGCCTTTCGAGGTTCTCTCTTGCCGCCTGAGCCTGCGCGCGTCCCTTGTCGCTCAGGGGCTCGTCCGTGAGTCCCTGCATTTTCTTCGTCTTGTTCAGTTTCGTCTGCCCGTGTCTGATGAGCCAGATTTTCATACACTTTTCCTCTTATGAAGACAGGTGGCGCGGACAAGGTCCGCGCCACCTGTCTTATTCTCTTTTTTTGTTCCCGTTCATTCCGTGCCAGGCAGGCCATCCGTCCTGCCGGCGAAGTTAAGCTGCGGTTCTTTCTCACCGCATTGTGATCATGCCGTATGCAGACATCGCGCTCCCCGTCACGGAGATCGCAGTGTCCCAGTTCACGCCCGCCGGAACAGTCGCTGTTCCGGAGATCGTAAAGCCACCTGATGTCCGGGAAGCCGTGTAGCCGTTGTAACCCGAGACCGGGCAGTTTGCTGTCGACGTGAGAGCCGTGACCTTGCCGTTTTTGATGTACTTGATGTCCGAGAAGACGGCGTTTACCGTGTCGCCGCGATACTTGCCGCCACCCTCGCACGCGAACATCGTCGGCGTCGTGTTGCTTGTCGTCGTCGTGAATGCGAGCATATCGTTGATGTACGCCTTCAGCTGCCTTGTGCTCTTGTACCAGCTGATCCGGAGTTTGACCGGCGTTCCGACCTGCAGAACCGGCGTGCTCAGGTACGCGTACGACTTGCCCTTTGTTCCCGCCTCCGTGATATTCGACATGACATTCTCGACATAAAAATACGTGTTGTAGCTGTTTGCCGTCCAGCCCTTGTCGTAAGCGAAGTCAAATGCCTCCGCGCCGCCATTTGCCGTCGGCATCATGACCTTCGCAATAACGCCGCCGCCCGATGTGAGCGAGCCCGTGAGCGTCACATTTGCCTCAATCGAGTAGTCGGCATTGTCATCGTAAATCGAGACAGCCGGAGACGTGCTGAGCGAGTATCCGACGACACCCTCGTACTTCCAGCCCTTTTTGACGAGGTCGTCCTTCTCATCGTCGCTGATCGTAAAGAAATGAGATCCGCTCCCCGTACAGTTCGGGTTGTAGAGCCGGTGCATCTCGCTGAAACCGTACTTTGAGGAAGGCCGCTCGGACCACTCCTGTACATACCAGGAGATCCCCTCTGCTCTCCAGCCGAGCGAAACGAGCCAGTTGCGCTCCGTGAGGCTCGACGTGTAGTGATGATCGCCCGTGTTCGGGTTGTAGACGCGGTACATTGGATGAGACGATGTCTTCGGCGCGACCCACGCGATGCCCTCGTAGCGCCAGCCGACGGAAACGAGATGATTCCGCTCGGTCACATCCTCCGTGTAGAAATGCTCGCCCGAATTCGGGTTGTACATGCGGTACACATTTGCAACAAATGCACTGATCCCGGAGTCATAGGTCGTGACGCCGTCGCCCTCTGATCCGGTCGCAGCGCCGACGAGCGCCGCATTCGCGGCCTGCATGGTCGCCGCTGCCATGGAGTCCGTCGCCGCCTGCGAGGAACTGCCGCCCGAAGATGCCGCGGGTGCCTCGGCGGAGCTGCTGCCCGAAGACGCCGCGGGCGCCTGCGCAGAGTTACTGCCTGAAGATGCCGCGGGTGCCTCGGCGGAGCTGCTGCTCGAAGACGCCGCGGGCGCCTCGGCGGAGCTGCTTCCTGAAGACGTGCCGGTCTTTGACGCAGCAGACGCTGCGGCTGCCTCTGATGTCATGCCGCCCGAAGACGCATCCGTCTCTGTCTGTGCCGCATCTGATACGGCCGCGGAATTGGTCTGTCCCGTTGTCAGTGTGTCGGCTGCTGCCGGCTGCGCCATAAGAACTGCAAGCGACATAGCCGCAAGAAATGCAGCTGCTCTTTTCATTTTCCCACCATCCTTTATCCATGTGTATCTGCTTGGCACCTCGCGAGATGATCCGAAAACCGGTCAGGGAGCTTACGCATCGGGAATGTCAGAAGCATTCGTGAGGAACCTGCATGATTTGTCATATAATCGGCCTTTATTGTAGCAGACATCGACGGGCTTTGCTACTGGTTCGGGACAAAATATTACATTTTTATTACATTTTCATTGCCAGCCGCACAAAAAGAGCCGGGGAAGGATCATCTTCTCCGGCTCTCACTGTGTATCTGGGTGTCACGCGTCGAGGGCAACAAACTTGTAGCCTGCGTCCTCGACGGCCTTCTTCACGTCCGCCTCTGCAACTTTTTTGCTGACTGTCATGACGGCCGTACCGCTGTCATGGGACACAACCGCGTTCTCGACGCCATCGATTCCCTCGAGCGCGCTCTTTACGTGCTTCTCGCACATATTGCACATCATACCCTCAATCTTTGCTGTTTCTGTCATTGTCTGATCCTCCTGATTGTACTTGGTTTCCTTATATTTATAATCCGCCTCGGAGATTGTCTTCCTCATCGCCTCCTCGTCCGGATTACTGACGCACGCACCCGGGTTGCCGTTCCCTGCATTTTCCGCGACAGTCCCTGCCTCTGTCTCCGGAATGGCTCTCTTCCTCATTGGATGATCATGTTTTGCACTGTGAACCTTAAAGAGGTTAAGACGCAGCGCGTTCATGCAGACCGTGAAGCTTGACAGCGACATCGCCGCCGCGCCCCACATCGGATTCATCTGAATATTGCGGTAGAGGCCCGCAGCCATCGGGATCAGGATCGCGTTGTAGGCAAATGCCCAGAACAGGTTCTCGTGGATATTCCGAAGCGTCGCACGGCTGAGCCGCACCGCGCCGGAGACGTCCGTGAGCTTCGAGTTCATCAGGACGACATCCGCAGAATCGATCGCAACATCAGTGCCCGCGCCGATCGCAATGCCCGTGTCGGCTCTCGTGAGGGCCGGTGCATCGTTGATGCCGTCGCCGACCATCGCGACCTTGCCTCTCTTCTGAAGGCTGCGGATGACGCTCTCCTTGCCGTCCGGCAGAACGCCCGCTATGACGCGGTCGACGCCCGCCTGGTCGCCGATGGCCCTCGCTGTCCGCTCATTGTCGCCGGTCAGCATGACGACCTCGATGCCCATATGCCGGAGTTCTTTCACCGCCTGCGCGGAATCATCCTTGATGACGTCCGCCACGGCGATGATACCAATAAGCTTCCCGTCTCTCATGAAGAAGAGCGGTGTCTTCCCCTGCTCTGCGAGACTGTCCGCCTTCTGTCTCAGGCGCTCCGGGACATTGGTGAGGGAGGAAATAAATGTCCCGGAACCGCCGTACAGTGTCTGTCCGCTCATCGTGCCTTTCAGGCCGTGGCCTGCGAGCGCCTCAAAATCCGCCACCGGCGCCTGATGAAGTCCAAGGGCCTCACCCTTCTCGACGATGGCACGCGCCAGCGGATGCTCTGATTTCTGCTCAAGCGCATAAGCTGCGCCGAGAAGTTCCTGTTCGGAAATACCGTCTGCCGGATACAAGTCTGTGACTTCCGGTCTGCCGGCTGTGATCGTACCGGTCTTGTCGAGCGCGACAATCTGGACCTTGCCTGCATTTTCAAGTGCCTCAGATGTCTTGAAGAGAATGCCATTTTTTGCGCCCATGCCATTGCCGACCATGATTGCGACCGGTGTCGCAAGTCCCAGGGCGCACGGGCAGGAAATGACGAGCACGCTGATCGCACGTTCCAGCGCGTACGCGACACTCTGTCCCATCAGAAGCCAGATTACGCAGACAACCGCCGCGATGATGAGGACCGCGGGGACGAAGATACCTGATACAGTGTCCGCGATTCTTGCGATCGGCGCCTTTGTCGCCGCCGCGTCGCTGACCATCTGGATAATCTGGGAAAATGTTGTGTCCTCGCCGATTCTCGTCGCTCTCGCACGGATGAACCCCGACTGGTTGATCGTCGCTGCCGACACACTGTCGCCCACGGCCTTGTCGACCGGGATCGACTCGCCGGTCAGTGCCGACTCGTCAACCGCGGTGCTTCCCTCGATGATCTCGCCGTCGACTGGAATTGACTCCCCCGGCTTTACGGCGAAGATATCGCCGAGCATGACGTCATCGATACCGACCGTGACAAGCACACCATTTCTCTCAACGGCCGCCGTCTTCGGCGCCATCTTCATGAGGTTCCTGAGCGCGTCTGTCGTGCGTCCCTTTGACAGGGACTCGAGCGTCTTGCCAACCGTAATCAGCGCGGGAATCATTGCCGCCGACTCAAAATACAGCTGGTTGTGGTAGAGCGGCATGAGGTCCATATTGCTCGTCCCCGTCGTCAGAAGGTATGTCATTTTAAAGAAGACATACAGGGACCAGCCAAATGAGACGCCGGAACCCATCGCGACGAGCGTGTCCATGTTCGGCGCGCCGTGCGTGAGCGATTTGAACCCGGACACGAAGAAGTCCTTGTTAATCAGCATCACGACGATCGCAAGAAGCATCTGTGCCGTCGCAAGGCCGATGTGGTTGTGCACGAGAAATGCAGGGACCGGCCAGCCCCACATATTGTGTCCCATTGTGATATACATGAGAGCCACAAGGAACACGACCGAGCTGACGAGGCGCTTCACAAGCTTCGGAGTCTCGCGGTCCTTCAGCGCGTCCTCCTCAGCCGCGAGCTTTGCGCTCGCGCCCGGCCTCGCCTCGGCGGCGCCCTTCGGCTGTGCGCCGTAGCCCGCTGCCTCGACGGCCTTTATGATCTCATCATCTGTCGCGGTTCCATCAACCACCATGGAATTCGTGAGAAGCGAAACGGACACGCTCTTTACATCCGGCAGTTTGGCGACCGCCTTCTCAACGTGGGCCTGGCAGGACGCACACGTCATGCCTGTAACAATATACTGATTCATTGTACTTTGACCATCCTTCCTGAACTAGTTATCGGATATCGACTGTCATTTTGCGAAAATGCACATCTTCTGTATGGCAGGTGCGTTGTCTGTCATGAGCTTTCCGCAAAGCGTTACACACTGTCATCTTGTGCGCTGCACTCTGCGCGCCGCGCTTATTACCTCATAAGCTTCTGCAGAACGGTGCAAAGCTCGTCGATTGTCTCATCCCTGCCCTCGCGGATGTCCTCCGCGACGCAGCTCCGGATATGACATCCAAGTAGTACCTTATTGAAGCTGTTCAGCGCGCTTGTTGCCGCCGAGACCTGAATCAGAATGTCCGGGCAGTACGCGTTGTTCTCAACCATCCGCTCGATGCCGCGGATCTGTCCCTCCACGCGCTTCAGCCGCGTGAGGAGCGCCTTCTGCTGCTCCGGGGTTCTCATTTTGTGGCGGCCGCTGCCGCAGCAGGAGAATTCTCCGTCGAGCTCTGCCGCACGCTCCTCCTTCTCAAGATCCGGGGAAGACGTGCAGCAGGATGCTTCCTCCTTGTGATCTGCCCTGTTCGCAGGCCCTGCCGCAAAGCCGCAGCATGTGTTTTGTGTATCAGCCATCAGGCGCCTCCTTATGTTTCTATCTCACTATCCTGAGCTGGCCCGGGCATATACCCCATCCCGGTATCATTACTTCGCCTATCTTATACCCCACCACGGTATATGTCAAGAGGATTCTCCACATTCTCGACCGCAAGGCGGCGCGCAGATTCTTTCGCAGCACGGGAGAACAAGCCCGGATCCATGCACGACCCTGCGATTGCTGTTTGCTATGCATCATGCTATAGTAATCGTAAAAAACGGTGATTGTACAGTCGGCAGGACAGGAATCACGAATGCGGGAGAAAAAGAAGATGTCAGATCAAAGGCAGAATGCATACTTTCCAGATCACAACAATTTGAGAAATGCAACAGACTCCTTCGGGGAAGATCTCTCCGGCAAGCGCTGTCTCTTCTATGGACAGGCAGGCGCAGCCATCTGCATGATCCAGCCGATGGACGATCATGACGAGGAAGTCCGTGAAAATGAACTCCGCCTGATTTCAAAAGGACTGGAAATCGCACCCGGCCGATCACAAGGTGCAGGCGTCCGGCGTGACGCCCCGCCCACGGACTTGTCCGGGAGCACTCCCTTCGTTCATGTCTCCGTGAAAATAAGCAACTGGTCGCATGAGCTCTCTCCCTGGAAGGCGCCCGCCATCTACAGAGGCATGGCGTTCGGGGACGGCGCTCCCGAGACGCTTGATTTCATTTTAAGAGAGGTCATTCCGGTCACAAGAGAACGTTTTCTTCTCCCGAAGGACACGCAGTTCATCCTCGGAGGATACTCACTCGCCGGGCTGTTTGCGCTCTGGGCCGGATATGAGACGGATGTATTCAGCGGAATCGCGGCCGCCTCACCGTCCGTGTGGTTTGAAAACTGGGACAGCTTTATAAATAAGCATCCGATCCGGGCCCGTCATGTCTACCTGAGCCTCGGCGACCGCGAGGCAAAGACGAGGAACCAGACGATGGCGCGCGTTGCGGACCGGATCCACGATCAGTATGAGCAGTTACAGAAGCAGGGCACGGACAGCACGCTCGAGTGGAATCCCGGAAACCATTTTCGCGACCCGGACGCAAGAACGGCCCGCGCCTTCTCATGGTGCGCAGGCCGTCTTTGAGTATTTGAATAGGAAATCCCGGTAACTTATCGCCGAGTGATTCGATCCAGATCAGTAAACCGTCAATACATGGAACCCGCCGGAACTATCTGTCAGTCAGTCTGCCGGCATCAGTCCCCGGAAGAACAGGCACTCGTCGTCATTGCATTGCCTGGCAAAGGAAGACTTTATATTGCAATGAAAGACGTGCCCCAGCGAGTGCTCGTTGTCCCCGTAATAGCCGAAGTAGCATCTGACGCCGTTTTTCTTCAGCACGCGGACGAGCGGCTCCGCCTGGTTCTCGAGAAAATCGCCCGTGCAGGTCATGACAAAGGCGGGCGGGAACGCGGCCGTCACATGCTTTTTCACATTGATTGCGTCGAGCTCCTCTCTCACGCCGCCCTCCGGCAGATAATCCCGCATCAGCGCGGTGTTCATTTCATGCTCCTTCGCGCCGTCAATGACGATCTCATAGCAGCCGCAGTTGAGTGCTACACCGCGCAGCTTCAGGTCCTCCGGCGCTGAAAATGAAAACTTCTCCGCATATTTCGGATTGGTCAGAAAGCACGCGTAGAGACCGAGATCATTTCCGCCGGCAGAATCGCCAACAGCAAATATCCTGTCCGTATCAAAGCCATACGCATCCGCGTGCGCAAGAATCCAGCTGAAGACGCGGTTCGTATCCTCGAGCGGCGCGGGGAATTTCGCGGCCGGGGCGAGGCGGTATGAGAAATTCACGACGGCAAAGCCTCTCTCCGCGAGCGACATGCAGTAGAACTGGTAGACCTCCTTGGATCCGTAGACCCATCCGCCTCCGTGGACGCTGACGATGACCGGAAGATTCCTTCCCCCGGCAGAAACCATCTGCGTGCCTGCCGCATCCGACGGAACACGAATCTGTTTCGGGCGGTAGACGTCGAGAAGGTTCCAGACCGGATCATCTCCATAGGAAATATTGTCATAGCGCACGACATCGTCCGGCGTCACAAGCCCCTTGTCGCGCGCCGCATCGCTCTTCCCGCACATGCGGCAGTAAACTTCACTGAATTTCGACATATACTTTCTCCTCATGATTTGCACTCCGCGCGACTAAGGCCGTGGGATTCCTGCTTCGACGGCCACTGCGCTGCAGCAGGTGTTTTCGTTTTTGCGCGGCCGCCCTTGCCAAAGCAGGAGCTTTACGCGAAACTTGACACTATAGTATCACGTTTTGCAGAGAATGTTCGTCAATATATTGCACGAATCAGGAAATGACGGACCAGTACTGAAATGCAAAATCCATCCGGGCCGCATGCCAGTTTTTTGTGCGGCATTCCTTTTTGTATGATAAAATCTTCTTCGGTACAGCACAGCAGCCAGACTTCAATATAAACAGGGAGAAATATCTCATGTCAGACTCCAGCATCCGCTCATCAGGTTCCATCCGCCGCATGACAGAAGGAAGTCCGCTTCGCCTCATTCTTCAGTTTATGGTTCCTGTCCTTCTGGGACAGCTCGTCCAGCAGACCTACAATATGGTCGACTCCATCATCGTCGGGCGGCTTCTCGGTGCGGATGCGCTCGCCGCCGTCGGCGCGTCGTCCAGCGTCCAGTTCATGGTGCTCGGCTTCTGCAGCGGCGCCTGCGACGGTTTCGCGATCCCGGTCGCGCAGCGGTTCGGCGCCGCGAAAATGAAGGACATGCGCCGGTACGTCTACCATATGATCGTGCTGACCGTTCTCTGCGCCGCGGTACTGACAATGGCCACAGCGCTTCTCTGCCCGCAGATCATAAAAGTTCTGCAGACCCCCGCAAACATTGAGAAAAATGCAATCACCTACCTGCTCGTCATTTTCCTCGGTCTGCCGTTCACGTTCTTCTATAATATGCAGGCATCGCTCCTCCGGGCGGTCGGCAACAGCCGGGAGCCGTTCATTTTCCTCGCGATCGCGGCATCGCTCAACATCTTTCTCGACCTCTTCTGCGTCGCCGTCCTCGGCTGGGGCGTCGCCGGAGCAGCCATCGCGACAATCACGAGTCAGGCACTGAGCGGACTCATGTGTCTTATTTTCATCGCCCGGAAAATGAAGCTCCTGCACCCGCAGAAGGACGAGCGAACCTGGGACAAACATTACGCGCTCAACCTTCTCGCGATGGGACTGCCGATGGGCCTTCAGTTCTCGATCACGGCGATCGGGAGCATGGTCATGCAGGCCTGCAACAACAGTCTCGGAAGTCTCTACGTCGCAGGATACACAGCCGGCGACCGCGTTGAGCAATTTGTCATGTGCCCGTACGTCGCGCTGTCTTCATCGATGGCGACCTATGTCGGCCAGAACTACGGCGCCGGCAAGTTCGACCGGATTAAGGCGGGTGTCCGCGACGGCTTCATCATGGGCAATATCTACGGCATCGTGTTCGGCTCACTCATGGCGATCGTCGGAAGGCGCGTCGCCTCGCTCTTTCTCTCCTCATCTGCGGGCTCGTCGCAAATCCTCGATATCTCGGCGCAGTTCCTCATGACCGTCGGCTTTACGTTCTGGCTCGTCACATCTGTCAACGTGTTCCGACCAGCGATCCAGGGCATGGGACAGCCCGGCAAAGCGATCATTTCCGGAGTTGTCGAGATGATCGCGCGAACTGTATTTGCCATCGGAACGCTGTCGCTGCTCGGCTTCACGACGATCTGCTGGACGCATCAGGCCGCATGGATCACGGCCGGTCTCTACGTTTTCCTGATGTACCGCTCCGTGTTCCGGAAGGCCGCCGGGAAAGCCCGCGCGGCATAAATAAAAGGACGGGTCACGTGCTCCGTCAGATCCACCCTCACCGGTTCCTGGCTTTATGACTGCGCGCAATTCCAAACTCCGTGTGTGCCATAAAAAATGTCCCGCGTCGCGCCGCGGGACACAGGCTGAACGAATTTTTCTCAGTCCATCTTCAAGATAAGGCCGAGGACGCGTTTCACGCAGGTATTAATCTCCTCATCCGTGATCAAACCCTTGTCATACGCAAGCTTCACGCGCTCCGGATAACCGCAGCCCATCTTCACGTCATTTCCTGCCTTGATCTCCTCAAACTGCTCGGCGAAGGTCCACCAGTCAGTCGTGACCATTCCCTCAAAGCCCCATTCATCGCGCAGAATTCCCGTGAGCAGATCGCGGTTCTCGGACGAATGAAGGCCATTTACAAGATTATAGGAGGACATGATCGTGTATGGCTGCGCCTCCTTCACGATGATCTCGAACTGCTTCAGATAGATCTCGCGAAGCGCGCGCTCAGACACGCGAGAGTCCGAATTCTTCCGGTTCGTCTCCTTGTTGTTCGCCGCAAAATGCTTTACACTCGCGCCGATGTGGCGGCTCTGGATGCCGCGCACCATCGCGGCCCCGATCTTTCCGGCAAGAAACGGGTCCTCCGAGTAATACTCGAAGTTTCTGCCGCACAGGGGACTTCTGTGAATATTGCAGGCGGGCGTGAGCCAGACACCGATATTGTTCTCCTTCACTTCCTCCGCACCGGCCGCGCCGATCTTCTCGACAAGCTCCGGGTCCCAGGTGCAGGCGAGCGCCGTCGCGCACGGAAACGCCGTCGTCTTTATGCCGCATTCCGGAGCGATCCGGAGCCCTGCGGGGCCGTCTGCAGTCATCACGTTCGGAATGCCGTAGTCCGGCTCATTGCCGAAACCGAAGGTGTTCGCGACACCCGTATTCGGCCGGCCTCCGAGAAGCCGGATCCGCACGTCAATCGGGAGCTGCCCGACGAACTCATCCAATGTCATGCGGCCCTCCGCGACATCGATGAGCTGCGGCTTTCCCTCATTTCCATGATGGAGATATGAGCGGCCGCTCACGGCGCGGATCTCCGGCCACGCGCCCTCCATCTCATCGGGCGTCATCGGCTGAAGGAACGCAGCCTCCTCTTTTCTTCTCGCTGCGCTGCTGTCCGCCTGATCCGCGCAGATGAGCTTTTCATACGTGCCATCCGCGCGCAGCCGCTCCGCAAGATGCGACGGCACTGCCATCGGCTTAAGCTGCGCAAGAACCGTGTCATCCTCGACATCAAATGTAAAACCGGTGTCCTCCGCGTCGCGGACATTTTCGCCGAGGAAGAAGCGGTATCTTCCTGCCTCAAGCACCCACGCCGACCGGCAGACCTTCCCTGTGTCGTCGTAGGAGGCAAGCTGCGGTGCCATGACGGACATAGTCACAGTCTCCGCCTCCCCGGGCTTAAGCAGTTTCGTCCTGGCAAATGCGACAAGCACCCGCGCGGGTTTTCCGAGCTTTCCCTGCGGCGCGCCGGCATAGAGCTGCGCGACGGCGCAGCCCGGAACAGCGCCTGTGTTTTTTACCTCGACCTCGAACTGAAAGCAGGTGTCCTCGTCCGGTGTTTCCCTATCACGCTCTGCACCAACGCCGGAAGACTGTACATTCTCCTCGATTGTGACCGACACAGGCTTCATGGAAAAAGTCGTGTAGGACAGGCCGAAGCCGAACGGGTAGCCGACCTTCTCCTTCGCGCCCGGAATCGTCTCAAAATAGCGGTAGCCGACGTAGATATCCTCCGTATAATTGACGTAGTCGTCCGACTCATGGAAGCCTTCTGTCGACGGGTAATCTGTAAGCTCCGCAGCAAAGGTGTCCGCCAGATGCCCGGACGGATTGACATCTCCGCACAGCACGTCGGCGGCCGCAAGGCCTCCCTCCATGCCTCCCTGCCACGCCATGAGCACAGCAGAAATCCGATCATTGTCACGGAACCATCGCGTCGAGACCATGCCTCCCACATTCATGACGACAATGACATGCGCAAAATGCTTTGTCACTGTATTCACCATAGAGAGTTCCGCATTTGTCAGATAGAAATCGCCGTTTTCAAAGAGCGACGCCGAGAGAGCCTTCTCCCGCTCCTCGTGCTCGTCCTGCGCGTACTGCTCACTTCCGGTCTTCACTGAGCGGTCCCAGCCCTCGCCGGAAAAACGGCTGATTGTGATAATCGCCGTGTCCGTGAACGCAGCAGCGCTCCGAACGAGGTCCTCCGGGAGCGCGGGCTCCTCCGTCATGCCGGGAACACGCCCCATCGCGTATTGCTTCCTGATATCATCCTCATAGAAATCAGCAAGCTCATCGAAAATGCGGACATCTCCCTCGAGCTCCTTCAGTTTCATCCCGTCGAGAAGTGTCCGGACATAGGCGACCGTCACGTCGCCACTGCCTCCGCCGCCCTTCACATAATCGACACAGCCCTTGCCGAAGAGGGCGAGCCTTGTGCCCTTCTTAATTGGAAGCGTCTGGTTCTCATTTTTCAGAAGGACCATGCCCTCGCCGGCCGCCTTCCGCGAGAGCTCGATATGCTCCCTGCATCCTGTCACGCGCTTCCCATCTCTGCCAAGAGGGAGGCACGGCTGAAAATTCATTCGCTGCCACTTTCCCATAAGTCTTATTCCTCCGTATCATAGCTGCCCTGCCTTACAGAGCCTCCTAAGGTATATAAGTTCCGCCGGATTGCTCCGCTGCTGTGCCGTTCCCGGGATCCCGCAGACATTCGCATGGATGCTGTCGCCTTCGCCAGCGTGCCTGCCGCACTGCGGCCGGGACTAGTACAGAAAAATTGTAACACATCGGCCGGTTTTGTAACACCGGCAGCTTCACTTCTGTGTTACAGTAAAAACAAAGCTGCCGTTTACTCGCGTCTGACATGGTCAGCGGCTTTCGAAGCTTCTGTGCAGAGTGAACGGTAAAAAGGCCAGGAGGTATTTTATGAACTCTTTCTTATCCTTATTAATCGGATATCTGTGCGGCTGTTTTCTTACAGCCGACGTCGTCGCACGCGCATTTGCACACCAGTCAGTCTTCCAGATCGGAACTGGAAACCCGGGCATGGCCAATGTCATGGCGCGTGTCGGAAAGAAGGCCGGCTTTCTCGTGCTCGCAGGCGACATCATAAAGACGCTCCTTGCATTTCTCATCACAGGTCTCCTGTTCGGCAAAGGCATGCGCGACTTTATTCTCTGGAGCGGTCTCGGCGTTCTCCTCGGGCATAACTGGCCGTTCTGGCACAGCTTTAAGGGAGGCAAGGGTGTGACCGTAACATGCGCCTGGCTCATCATCGCGATGCCCGTCTGGGGGACGCTCTCCTGCATTGCGGGCGGCGCCATCGTCCTGATCTCCGGATATCTGCCGCTCGGGGCCGTCGTACTCGCCTGGCTCGGAACCGTCTCTGCTTTCATCACAAGAGGCGCCACGGCCGGCTGCTTCTTCGCAATCGCGGCGCTCATCATGACGATCCGTCACTTTCCCGGCCTCCGCGGCATGGTTCGCGGGACGGAGCCGCGGCACTTCCGGCATTAAAGAAGTTCTGTATACGCGCCCTCAGAACTGCGCTCAGTCAGGAACAGCGGAGGCAGAGCGATCCCGGGCAGACTCGCAGTTGACACCTGTCAAGCCGATCAGTATGATAGGGAACGGACACTGACCATCTCACAAAAGGAGGAAATTTGAACCTTCAATTTCATAAACCGGAGCCTTCCGAGGCCCGTCAGATCTCACCTTACTATTCCATGCGTCCCAACAAGACATGTGATTCCGGCATGCTGGACACCTATCTCTGGGCGAGTTATTACAACACGCAGATTGCAACACCCGACGACAGGGCACTTCTCATTTTAATGCAGGATGGAGGCGAAACATTCACCGCCATGCCGTGGTGCCGGGAGGAGGATCTCGCGCACTACTTTGCCATGCTGAAAGCGTACTTCAACGAAGTGCTGAAGAAGCCCCTCAAGATCTATCTCGCAGACGAGGAGGCCGTCACGGCGCTCCATCTCACGGAAAATCCCGATTTTATTGTCAAAGAGGAATTCGATCTCAAGGATTATCTCTACGACGGCGAGAAAATGCGAACCCTCGCGGGCCGCAAGTACCACCAGAAGCGCAACCAGGTCAACAAGTTCAGCCGCGAATACGACGGCCGCTGGGAGTACAAGTCTCTCCACAGCCTCGATCATGATAACGTGACTGCATTTCTCGATGACTGGTTCTCGCGCCGGATCCTGGAGGAAAATAACGCGCTCGACTCACTCGAGGCAGAACTCCTCGGTCTCAAGCTGATCTCCGACCACAGCGACGAGATGCCCTTCAAGGCCGGCTGCATCAAGATCGACGGAAAGATTGAGGCCGTCACGGTGGGGTCATTTAACCCGCTCGAGAAGATGGCTGTCATCTCCGTGGAGAAGGGGAACCCAGACATCGACGGTATTTACCAGGTCATCAACCAGCAGTTCCTGATCCATGAGTTCCCGGACGCAGTCATCATCAACCGCGAAGACGATGTCGGTCTTCCGGGACTCCGCCAGGCGAAGGAGAGCTACAACCCGATCGGTTATGCGAGAAAATACATGGTTCTGCAGAAGAATTTCGCGGGCTATGAGAAGGAGCTGACCGATCAGTATGAGAAGGAAATCCATGAGTACAGAGAAGACTGACGGCATGTCCGGGAAGACAGCCCCACGGCAGCTTTCCGGAGAAGAATTTCTTGCAGAAGAAGCGGGAGCTGCAGAGCGGCCCCTTCCCGCCGGCTGCTCTCTCCACATCATGACCGATTTTGCGGCAAAGCAGACGACCCGGCCGCTCTACGAGCAATCCTTCGGTGATCCGGAGGATTTCACGGATTACTATTATTCCGACAAATGCAGGGACAACACGATTGTCGCGATAACGGACGCTTCCGGAGCCGTTCTCTCAATGGCCCATCTCAATCCGTACACTCTGTCAGTCTGCGGGCACGAGACGAGGAGTTATTACATTGTCGCAGTCGCAACCGACGTTCGATTTCGTCACAGAGGGCTGATGACAGCAGTTCTTCATGCAGCCTTCCGGATTGCCGCATCCGAGCACATACCGTTCATCTGGCTTCTTCCCGTGAACCCTGCAATCTACACGCCCTCGGGATTTGAGGTGATCTGTGACTTCCATGCGGCAGATCACGAAAGCTCCTGTCTGTCGCATGGCCTGCCTGAAGCAGCGCTTAACAAAATGAACGGAGCCCTTAAGGAGAATTACGATATCTTCTGTGTCCGCGACAAGACCTATCTCCGCCGTGAAAGGATCGAGGCCACGCTTGATTCCGGTGAAGAGGACTCCGGTCTTCCGGAGAATCCGAAGATCATGGCGAAAGTAACTGACGGGGCCGTGCTCCGCTCCATGCTTCCGGGGAAACTGCGCGAAGAAAGCCCCTACGACGCACTCCGTTCTCTCCGCTGCCTCTTCACAGAGGAAGTCTAACCTGCCGCTGTAAAATAAAATCAAAAAAACACCCCCTTACCGATGCATTCTCATGCCCGGAAAAGAGGGTGTTTTTATACGCTGCTTTTTTATACAGCCTTATTTCTCAGTTCACCTGGTACACGTCTGCGTACTGAAGTCCGAACTGCAGCGCCGCGCTGTGCGAATTCATAAAGATGTCGACATGACCGTACGGCGTTCCGCGATCCTCCACTGTGTAGACGACACCGTTGATGCGAAGCTTTGTTCCGAACGGGACGCCCGCCATCGCGATCGTGTGACCGGCCGTCGGCATCACGCCGCTCGCGGTCGCCTTGCCTGCCGTTCCACAGCAGATCGCGCATCCGCAGTAAGCCGTGATCTTGAATTTTCCAAGATATTTACCCTGGCTCTGCTGGGCTGCCGCCGCTGCCTGAGCCGCTGCCTGAGCCGCTGCCTGCTGCTGAGCCGCCGCCTGCTGCTGAGCTGCTGCCTGAGCTGCTGCCGCCTGGGCCGCCGCCTGCTGCTGCGCCGCAAGTTCGGCCTGACGCTGTGCCTCTGCCTGAGCCGCTGCCTGCGCTGCCGCCTGAGCTGCCTGCTGCTGCGCTGCCTGCGCCGCCGCTGCCGCCGCTGCCTGACGCTGTGCTTCCGCCTGCGCCGCCGCTGCCGCATCGGCTGCTGCCTTTGCCTGAGCCGCTGCCGCTGCATCGCCGGATGCCTCAGCCTCAGCCTGTGCATTCGCCGCTGCCTGCGCCTCGGCGTCTGCATTGCTCTGTGCCTGCGCCGCCTGTGCATTTGCCGTATCGGCCTGCGATGCGGCTGCCTGAGCCGCCGCTGCCGCATCGTCCTGTGCCTGCTGCTGCGCTGCAAGTGCCGCTGCATTCGCCTCTTCCTGCTCCTGCTGCTCACGAGCCGCCTGCTCAGCCTGAGCCTGCGCCGTGAGAGACGCGACCTTGTTCTTCTGCTCGTCGATCTGAGCCTGAAGGTTCGACGCGTTCATCTGCTCAGCGGAAATACTGGCCGCATATTCCTGAATCTTTCCGTCCACCTCGGACGCGACCGTCTGAACCTGATTGAAGGTATCGGTCTGGCTCTGCCGGAGATCCGTCAGCTCCTGCTGTTCATTTTCAAGAGCCGTCTCCTGGTCTGAAATCATCTGAACAGTCTGCTCAAGATCCTGGAGTGACTCGCGGTCATACTTCGTGAGCTCCTCCATCTCGTCCGCCCTGTTCAAAAATGAATCCAGGTTCTTTGACTCGAGAAGAGCCACGACAAGGCTCTCGTCACCGTTCTCGTAGTAGTACTGGATGCGGGACTTCATCGCCGCATACTGATTGTCGCGGTCAAGCTTCGCGCGCTCCACAGATCCCTTCGTAATCTCAATCTCAGAGCTCTTATTCGAGATCTTTGTATCCAGGTCACTCAGACTCTGGGACAGACTGTCGAGCTGAGAATTCAGATCTGTCAGATAGGACTGAAGATCCGACTGCTCTGACTGCATCGAAGCAATCTGGTTCTCAGACGCGCTATAGGCCGATTCGGCCTGGTCCTGTGCAGCCTGCGCCGCAGCAAGATCTGCATCCGTGTCCGCGAAGGCCGGTGTTGCCAGAGTTGTGGCAAATACAGCCGCCAGAGCCACGCTGATCAGTTTCTTTCTCACCATGTGCATTCATCCCCTTAATTCTGGTCATCCGCCCGCTCCCGACTGCCTGAAATTTGAAAAATTTCTGTAACAGTACTGTCCCGGAGCGGCGGCAATATCTGCAATACGAAGCGTATTATACCACATGTCGGAGGAGAATGAAAGGGTTCTGTTACATCTCGTAACATTTTAGTAACATTTTCCAGCAAAAAATGAGGACCTCCGCCCCTCACGGAAGTCCTCTCTGCCAGCTCATGTTGTAACAATCATCCCCGGATTCCCGCCGACCGACCGGTCGCCGGTCAATCCCGGAATTTCCGCCTGAAGATGTATGATCACTCTTCCCTGCCTTCAGCCTCCTCCTCAGCCACAGTCTCTTCATACTTCGTCAGGATCAAATTCTGAAGCTCATTTCTCGTCTGCGAATTAATCGGATGCGCGATATCGCGGTACTCACCGTCCGCAGCCTTTCTGGACGGCATCGCGATAAACAATCCCTTCTCACCCTCGATCACCTTGATGTCGTGAACGGCAAATTCGTTATCGATTGTGATAGACACAACAGCCTTCATCTTTCCCTCTTTGGAAACTCTTCTGACTCTGACGTCGGTA
>ONSX01000152.1 GCA_900320615.1 uncultured Eubacteriales bacterium | reverse complement strand
GTCCTGGTCGAGTTCTTTCTGGACGGGCTTCTTGCCGTCGTCGAAGTTGACGCGGAGCTCCTGGTTCTTGATGGAGACCTTCGCGCCGGCCGCAACCGAGGATGTGATAAATGCATTTGCGCCGATGACGGCGCCCTTGCCGATGACCGTGTCGCCGCCGAGGATGGACGCGCCGGAGTAGATCGTGACGTTGTCCTCAATGGTCGGATGACGCTTCACTCCCTTAAGGAGCTGGCCCTTTCTTGTGGACAGGGCACCGAGCGTCACGCCCTGATAGACCTTCACGTTGTCGCCGATCAATGTCGTCTCGCCGATGACGATGCCTGTTCCGTGATCGATGAAGAAATACTTGCCGATCGTCGCGCCGGGGTTGATGTCGATTCCGGTCAGGGAGTGCGCGTACTCCGTCATAATTCGCGGAAGCATCGGCACCTTCATCAAAACGAGCTCATGCGCGATGCGGTAGACCATAATCGCGTAGAAGCCCGGGTACGAGAAAATGATCTCGTCCTTGTTGTAGGCCGCCGGATCTCCGTCAAACTCCGCCTGCAGGTCCGTCTCAATAAATGCGCGGATCGCGGGAATTCTCTCAAGAAATGCCATTGAGATGTCCTGGGCCCTGCGCGCGACCTGATCGCAGTCCGTATTCTCAAAGTCCGGGCTGTAGCGGAGCGCGATGTTCACCTGCTTCGTGAGGTTGAAGAGAACATCCTCAACGATCGTGCTCGTGCTGTTCTCCACCGTATAGTAGCGGTACTCCTTGGATTTGAAAAATCCAGGGAAGATAATCCTCTGCAGCTTTTTCAGGATATCAACGACCGCGTCCTTGTCGGGACAGTTGAACGCGTTGGTTTTGTCAATGTAGCGGCCCTTTCCGTAGTCCTCAACGATTTTTTCGGTCAGTTCCCTGATGTGCTGTTCCATATTTTCCATGGTCAGATCCTCATTCCTTGCCATACGGCAGATACTTTCTGTGCAGACTTATCGGCAGCCGGAAAATGCACGGCATGTCGCACAGGACGCGGCGTGCTTGCACGCCTGCGGATCTGGGCACTAGCGACGACAACAGGTATGAGCAAGGAATGACGCGCAAGCGGTATGAGATTGCGAATGCCTGTAGGATTACGGGAGCTGCGAAGCAGCGGAGCAATCCGTCGGGACTTATACGCTTGCTTGGCACAGTCCCGGTCGCAGTGCACAGGACGCGGCGTGCTCGCACGCCGGCGGATCTGGGCACTAGCGACGACAACAGGTATGAGCAAGGAATGACGCGCAAGCGGCATGAGATTGCGAATACCAGCAATCCGTCGGGACTTATACGCCTGACAAAGTCCCGGTCGCAGTGCACAGGACTTTACAGCGAATCGATGTACGCGCAGGCAGCTGTCGCGGCGACAGCTCCGTCCGAGGCGGCCGTCGTGAGCTGGCGGAGCGTCTTGGTCCGGCAGTCGCCGGCCGTGAAAATGCCCGGCTGCTTTGTCGTGCAGGACTCGCCGGCGCTGATATAGCCCTTCGGATCGAGGTCAACCACATTCGCGAACGGCTGATTGTCGGGCTCCTGTCCGATCGCGACGAAGAGCGCGGATACCGGAAGGACGCGCTTTTCGCCCGTCACCTTGTCCGTCACCTCGACGCCCTCGACATTCTTGTCGCCAAGCACAGCCGTCACATTCGCGTTCAGCACGAACTCGACATTCTTCTTGCCCTTCAGCTTCTCAACATCCGCCGCCACGCCGCGGAATGCGTCTCTCCTGTGGATCAGATAGACCTTTGAGCACAGATCCGCGAGATACGCCGCGTCGCCGAGGGCCGTGCTGCCGCCGCCCGCAACCGCGACGTCCTTGCCCTTGAAGAACATGCCGTCGCAGGTCGCACAGTAGGAGATGCCGTGTCCTGTCAGCTCCTCCTCTCGCGCGATGCCAAGCTTCCGATTCTTCGCGCCGGTCGCGAGAATGACCGCCTTGCATTCATACGAGCTGCCGGATGCCGTGCGGACAACCTTGTGGTCTCCTTCATTTTCAATCGCAGTCGCCGTCTCATAGACAAGCTCCGCGCCGAAGGCTGTCGCCTGGTCGTAGAGACCCTGCGCGAAGTCAAAGCCGGACACATGGCTGATGCCCGGGTAATTCTCGATGTCCGGCGTATTGACGATCTGGCCGCCGTACATCTGCGACTCAATGAGAAGCACGCTCTTGCCCGCGCGAAGAGCATAAATTGCCGCTGTGAGGCCGGCCGTCCCGGCTCCGATAATCACAATGTCCTTCATAATCTGTCTCCCTTCAGTTCCGGATAAAAAGATCCCCCGGTGCGGAGCCGCCTGACTTCGCATCGGGGTCCTTCATTTGTCATTTCATTTGATCATCGCAAGAAGCTTGTCCTTCGGAACCATGCCGACGGAGCGGTT
Organism: uncultured Eubacteriales bacterium; assembly: GCA_900320615.1. GTDB lineage: Bacteria > Bacillota > Clostridia > Lachnospirales > Lachnospiraceae > Chordicoccus. The sequence goes on along the minus strand of ONSX01000152.1, from coordinate 1,108 downwards.
GACTTCCTGACCGTCCTTGAAAATGAGGACTGTCGGGATCGCCTGTACGCCGTACTTCGACGCGATGTCCGGCTCGTCATCGACGTTGACCTTAAAGACCTTGATGTCAGGGTTCTCATTTGCGATCTGAGCGATAATCGGGCTCAGCATTCTGCACGGACCGCACCAGGATGCCCAGAGGTCCACAATCGCCGTGCCCTTGGACTGAAGAACTGCCTTGTCAAAATTTTCTGTTGTCACATTAATCGGATCTGCCATAATTGTATCCTCCTTAGTCGTTCATGTTCATTGTCCGGTCAGTCTATCTGGCCCAGAATCTTGTAGAGCAGCCGGTACAGCTGCTTTCCTTCGTCCGGCGTCAGGTTCACACATTTTCCCATCTTCGCCGGAACGCCAACTGCCCGTTCTCTCAGCTTCATGCCCTCTTCGGTGACATGCACCACGAGGTTCCGTTCATCCTCCTTCGAGCGCTGCCGGGTGATGAAGCCCTTTGCCTCCAGCTTCTTAAGAAGCGGCGTCAGCGTGCCCGAGTCGAGATACAGCCTCTTCCCGAGGGTCTTTACATTTGTCTCCCGCTCATCCCAGAGAATCATCATCGTGATGTACTGGGTATACGTGAGGTCCAGCTCGTCGAGGTACGGCTTGTAGCGCCGCACAACCTCCTTCGAACAGGCATAGAGCGGAAAACAGAGCTGATTCTCAATTTTCAGGCAGTCATACCTTGCATTATCTGTTTCAGCCATATTCTCCTTTCTGCAAATGCACTCACCTCCGGGTGTTGTCTGATTAAATTGCTTACAATCTTCTTATATCACCCGCCCCGGCCTTTGTCAAGCGTTCAATTTGACTTTGTGCAATTTTTATGGGGTGCTATGTCAAGGTCTGCGCGCATCAGACACAGAAGCGCTCCCGGATGGCGCGTGAACGACAACAAAGGCGCATGAAAAACTCTCGTTCTTCATGCGCCTTTTTCGCATAGCAGCTTATTTCTTTCTGCCAAGCAGCATATTGAGTGTCGCAATATCATCTGCTGTCAGCTTAATGTTCGCCGTCTTCTTTTCACCGCCCGGCGCCGTGACGCTCAGCTCGACGACTGCGCCCTCCACCG
>ONSX01000091.1 GCA_900320615.1 uncultured Eubacteriales bacterium | reverse complement strand
GCTTCCACAATCAGGATCATCGCTCAGCCCGGCAGATGCGCCAGCACAGCCCCAAGCGCATTTTTCGCCGGCACGGACGTCACAAGAAGGAGAACCGTCACCACGATACCGATGCTCATGAGCGCCTTGTTGATGAAGCCATCCGACTCGCACATGCGAAGGCAGAACCTGTGCCTTAAGGGCCAAAGCAGCTGCTCTCCCTTGTAGTTTAATAGATCAATGACCATATGGGAACCAAATGCCGTCGCAAAATATGGCGCGGCTGCCGGGAGAATAATACTGACGCACCATGTGAAGAGAAGAAGAGCCACGAACGAATGCATGAACGCCCGGTGCGGCTGCCTTTTCCCGAACGCACAGACCGCAAGAAACAGCGCAATGCCGATGACCACGCGCTCCATGCTGCTGTCGCTCCTGATTTTTTCGTAAATTCCCGCGTGAAACACGCGGTCCGCGACAATAACGGCGATCACCGCAAGGACAGATACCAGAATGGCCTCATCCGCGCTGCGGTGCGCCTCCGATGAACTGGAATCAATATCCGGAATCCCCTGTTCTTTTTTCGATATTTTAGCATAACTTCGAAAATTTATGCAGGCGGTTTTTCCTTAGAAGAGTTTCATAACACAAAAAGAGAGGGCCACTAAGGCCCTCCCTTTTACATGGAATCATTTGAAAATTCACCACTTCATCGACTCGATCGCCGCCTTCTCCGCGGCAAGTCCTGCCCTGTAGTGCTCCGTAAATGTCTCAAAGCCCTCGACGTCCTTCGGGTCCGGATCCATCGTGCTGCCCTTCATGCCGGCGAAAATCCGGTCATCAAGATACTTCTCAAGCGTAAGAGCCGGCTCCTTCTTCTTTGCGAGCATGAAGGCCGCAAGAAGCGCCTCGCCCCACGGGCCGCCCTCAGATGCCGTATCCATGACGGTCACCGGCGCGTTCACAGCCGCCGCGAGATACCGCTGCCCGACTCCCTTCGTCTTAAAGAGACCGCCATGTCCCATGATCCGGTCGACGCGGACGTGCTCCTCCTTAAAGAGAATATCGAGTCCGAGCTTCACGGCGCCAAGAGACGTGTAGAGATGGACGCGCATGAAATTCGCGAGATTAAAATGACTGTCCGGCATGCGCGCAAAGAGCGGACGGCCTTCATTTAAATGCGTGACGCCCTCGCCGGAATAGTAGCCGTACGCGAGCAGTCCGCCGCAGTCCGGATCTCCTTTAAGCGAATTCGTATAGAGCTTTCCATAGAGCTCACCCATATCGACGGGGTGACCCATGAGCTCCGAGAACTCCTTAAAGAGACCGACCCACGCGTTGAGATCGGACGTGCCGTTATTGGCGTGGGACATCGCGACCGGGAAGCCCGTCGGCGTCGTCACCATATCGATCTCACGGTAGAGCTTTGAAAGCTTCTTCTCAAGGACAATCATCGCAAATGTTGATGTTCCGGCGGAGACATTGCCTGTCCTCGGCGCGACAGAATTCGTCGCGACCATGCCGGTCCCGGCATCGCCCTCCGGCGGGCAGAGCGGAATCCCGGCCTCAAGGTCGCCCTCCGGATCGAGCAGTCTTGCGCCCGCCTCCGTCAGCGTCCCGGCCTCTTCTCCTGCGACGAGAACCTTCGGGAGAATGTCTCTTATTTTCCACGGATAATGCTTCGGCTCGATCAGCGCGTCGAACTTGTCCAGCATATCCGCGTCGTAGTCCTTCGCCTCGGAGTCGATCGGGAAGATACCAGCGGCATCGCCGATGCCCGTCACCTTCTGTCCCGTGAGCTGCCAGTGGATGTAGGAGTCGAGCGTCGTCACGAAGTCAAGGCGCTGTACATGCTCCTCATTATCGAGGATGCACTGATAAATGTGCGCTATCGTCCAGCGGAGCGGGATATTGAAATCAAAGAGCTCCGTCAGCTCATCCGCCGCCTCTCCCGTGTTGCTGTTGCGCCAGGTCTGGAACGGTGTGAGAAGCGTTCCCTCCTTATCAAATGCCATGTATCCGTGCATCATTGCGCTGATTCCGATGGCACCGACCTTTCTAAGTGTAAGGCCGTACGTCTCCTTCACGCTCTTTTTCAGAGACGCGTAGCAGTCCTGCAGTCCCGCGTGGATCTCCTCCAGCGGATAGGTCCAGATACCGTTTACGAGAGAATTCTCCCAGTCGTGAAAGCCCGTCGCAAGGACATGGCCGTCAAGGTCAGTCAGCACCGCCTTGATTCTCGTTGAGCCGAACTCAATGCCGAGAGCCGTCTCAGCCGCCTGAATTCGTTCATTTTCGTTCATAGTAATCCCCCTTGTTATGTAATTATTCAGCGCCCCTCAGAAAACTGATGAAATCCGGACGGAGAGCCTGCTCGCCGGACGGTTTCAGAAGTTTTCCGAGGGGCGGACAAGCGGCGAAGCCGCTCTGTCCGCCTGCAACGAGGAACGCAAAGCGTTCCGAGTCTAGGGTGCTGAACAGCTGCTTTTTCTGTCCCTCACGTCTCCAGCTTCTTCACGGACTGCCTCATCACCGGCTTTGTCCGGAAAATGAAATTCCCGTCAAAATCCGGGTTGTCGATCATTTTCATCATATTGTCGGCCACCTTCGCGCCGAGAGCCGTCTTCGGATGAGGAAACGACGTAAACGGCACGCGGCAGATATTCGCAAGATTCGAATCATCGACACCGACGACGCTGATGTCCTCCGGCACGCGGATGCCCCGCTGATAGGCAAGATTGATGAAGTCCATCGCGACCTGATCGTTGTAGCAGACGACCGCCGTACAGCCGGCGAGCCGCTTAAACAGATAATCCGCCATATCCCCCGGGTGGTTCACGCCGACCGTGTCCTGCCAGACAATGTGCGACGGATCATAATGAATGCCCGCCTTCAGAATCGCGTCCATAAAGCCCGCATAGCGGAGATGGCCTTGCATGTCGTCGAGCTTCAGAACCGCACCGATCTGCCGGTGGCCATTTTCAATGAGAAGCTCCGTCGCCTGCCGGAACGTGTCCCGGTCATCAATGCGCACGCAGGGAAGATTCAGCTCCCGATAGGATGCATTAAAGAACAGAATCGGCACATGCTTTTCCATCAGCTCCTTGTAATAATGGATGTTCGGATTCGGCAGCGCGCTCTTCGACGGCTCGATGATAAGTCCGTCGATATTGTCCTTCTCGATGAGACTTTGCAGGATCTTTCCTTCATTTGTCACCTTGTTGTCGGTAAATGAAACCTGCATCGCATAGCCCTTGCGCGACAGCTCCTTCTCGATGCCCTTCAGAATCGGCGGAAAGATGTAGCTCTCATAAAATGTACTGACCACGGCGATGTTCATGTACCGCTCCTGCCGCGCAGGCGCGTAATTGCCGCCGATGTAGGTGCCGCTTCCCTGGACGCGCGTAATCACGCCCTCATTGACAAGCTCCCCCGTCGCGTGGCGGATTGTCTGGCGGCTCAGGCCGAACCTCTCGCTCAGTTCATTTTCAGAGGGCATGCGGTCACCGTAGCGCAGCGTTCCTTCCGCGATATTTTGCTTTACCCAGCGAATAACCTCCTGGTATTTCGGCTGCGATCCCATCCTGTCCCTCCTTCTTGTTGCACGCTCCATCCCATGATATGGACTTAATAATCAGGTAACAATTCAGCACCCAGACTCGGAATGCTTCGCATTCCTCGTTGTGGGCGGACAGAGCGGCTTCGCCGCTTGTCCGCCCCTTGGAAAACTTCAGAAACCGTCCGGCGAGCAAGCTCTCCGTCCGGATTTCGTCAGTTTTCCAAGAGGTGCTGAAACATAATCAGATCGTAAATCTGCGGAGGTCCTCTTCTGTCGTGTCATCGCCGATCGTCACGAGCTCTGTACCCGTGAGCCGCGCGAACATCTCGATATCAGCGCGATTCAGAGCTGTTGAAATGACGCTGTGATGCGCGCCGCCCGCATAGCACCATGCAGCGGTTCCGATCTCAAAGTTCGGCTTGTGGCGGTACATGATCCGCGCAACCGGAAGCTTCGGCATCGGCAGCGGCTGCTTCACAAGCTCGACATCCGCGCAGACGATCCGGAAATGATCGCCGAGATCGATGAGCGTCACCTGGATGCCATCGCCCGTCACGCCATCGAAGACAAGACGCGCCGGATCTGCCTTGCCGCCGATTCCGAGCGGATGGACCTGAATCTCCGGCTTAGTTGCCGCGAAGGATGCCGGAACCTCGAGCATATGCGATGCGAGCTCGACCTCCTGTCCCGGTGTGAGATCATAGGTGTAATCCTCGATGAAGCCTGTCGCGCCCTTCCGGCCCTCTGCCATCTTCATGAGGACTGCGGAAAATGCAGCGATCTTGTAGTCGCCTTCGGGGCCGAAGCCGATGCCCTTCGCCATGAGGTTCTGAGCCGCGATGCCCGGCAGCTGATCAAGGCCGTGGAGGTCCTGGAAATTATCCGTGAAGGCACTGCATTTGTTGGCCGCAATGAACTTGTCAAAGGCAACCTCATATCTCGCCTGTGTGCGCACGGCGTCGATATTGTCCGTCGCCATCGTGTACTTGCTCTCGTACTCGGCCATCTTCGCATCGACCTCTTCGTCGGTCGCTTCCTTTGCAAGGTCCGCGATCTCGCCGATGCCCCAGTACTTGATCTCCCAGCCGTACTTGATCTCGCACTCCAGACGGTTGCCGTCCGTGACTGCGACATCGCGCATGTTGTTGCCGAAGGTCGCGACTCTCATTCTGTGGGAGAGACCGATCGCTTTCGCGACCTGCGCGAATTTGCGGATCTTCTCCACGACATCGTCGTGTCTGTAGTAGCCGGCGACAACCTCATGCGGGACATGAAGCTTTGCGAGGATGAAACCGAACTCGCGGTCACCGTGCGCCGCCTGATTGAGGTTCATGAAGTCCATATCAATCGCGTCGTACGGAAGCTTCTCATTTGCCTGCGTGTGCAGATGAAGGAGCGGCTTTCTGAGCTCCTGCAGGCCCTTGATCCACATCTTGGCCGGTGAAAATGTGTGCATCCATGTGATGACGCCGACGCAGTCATCGTCGTCCTGGACGCGGCGCATGTCCTTCAGGCAGATCTCCGACGTCTCGACCGTCGGCAGCTGCTCGATCACAATCGTGCCCTTCAGCTTCTCATTTAAAAATGCAACCATCTCAGCGACGTCCGCCGCGACCTGCTTCAGGCAGGCGACGTCCGCCGCGACCTGCTTCAGGCAGGCTTCACCATAGAGGTCCTGGCTGCCGGGGATAAAATATAACTTCTCCATACCCATTCTCCTTTTCTGAGATTTTGTAATTATTCAGCATCCCTTGGAAAACTGATGAAATCCGGTCGGAGAGCTTGCTCGCAGAACGGTTTCAGAAGTTTTTCAAGGGAGGACAAGCGGCGAAGCCGCTCTGTCTGCCCGCAACGAGGAACGCGAAGCGTTCCGAGTCTGGGATGCTGAATAGTTATTATTTTTAGGAGCTGCATGGTCTGTGTCGTGTAGCCGATCATTGTGAGGCCGGACTGCAGAACTGTGTAAAGCAGAGAGCCGACAATGATGTTTTCAAAGCGGACCTTTGCGCCACCGGAAATCGGCATGCCGCCGAGAACCAGCGCGATCAGGATCTGTGTCTCGAGCTGATTGCCGCCCGAGGACGTAACGGAACCAGTGTGAAGGACCGATACAAATGCCGCAAAGCCTGTGATCGCGCCTGAGAGGATGTAGATCAGGAACTTCATGCGGTCTGTGCGGATACCTGCATATTTTGCTGCCTTCTCGCCCGCGCCGATTGCCTTGAGATATGTTCCGAATTTCGTAAAACGGAAGAAGAAGAATCCGATTGCGACGACAAGAAGCATGCATCCGAGCTTGATCGGAACTGTATCGTAGAAGAGCGACAGAGATGCACTGCCGGTTACCGGTGCCTTCGATGTCAGATACTTAATAATTCCGCGGAACAGGAACATTGTGCAGATCGTGACGATAAAGGATTTGATCTTGCGGTTGACATAGAAGAAACCGTTGATCGCACCGATTGCAGCACCTGCTGCGATACCGCTGATAATTGCAACCGGAATCGGCGCTTTCTGTGACGCCGGTCGATGCGATCATCAGTGAATAGACCGATGAGAGCGCCAGGGACAGGTTACTGATCATTCGACCGCCCGTGCGGAAATTAAACCAGATAAAAATGAGAACCAGTCCGATGATCGGCAGCATGGCACGGACCGCTGCCATCGTAGAGGCTTTCTTCAGCTGCTCATCTTTGCTCAGTTCAGCTGTCTTTGCCTTGTTATTCATATGTTACCTCCATAAAAGAATCGTCATACCATGCTTGCGATCAGATCGTTTTCACTGAGATCCCGGCGTCTTTCCAGCTCGCCGCTGATCTTTCCATCCTTCATGATGATGATGCGGTCGCACATACCGATCAGCTCCATGAGCTCCTCGGAGATCATGATGATCGACTTTCCGTTCTTCCGCATCTGATTCATGAGCTGATAGATATCCTGCTTGACCTTGATATCAATGCCTCGCGTCGGGCTGTCCAGAACGACGATATCGGAATCTTTTCCTACCCAGCGAGCCAGAACAACCTTCTGCTTATTTCCGCCGGAGAGCTCAGATACGAACTGGTTTGTATCGACCATCTTGACGGAGAGCTCCTTCGCGTACTTCTCTGCGAACGCCTTCAGCTTCTTGTCACTCTGAATTTTCAGCGGTCCAATGCCAAGGTCGTCGAGAGACGGGAGAACGATGTTGTCGCCTATGCTCTGATTCATGACAACTGACTCGTTGTCACGGTCCTTAGATGTATAGGCGATGCTGTGCTTGATTGCCGTCGGAATATCATTGATCTGCGTTCCGTCGGCCAGTGTAACCGTACCGGTTCTGTCGTAAGAAGCTCCGAAGATAGCCTTGCCGACCTCATGCATACCGGATTCAGACAGACCGCCAAAGCCAAGGATCTCGCCCTTATGGAGGTCAAATGAGACATCCTCAATCTTGCCCGGAACTGTAACATTCTTTACAGACAGTGTCACTTCCTTCGAGACCGGCTCACCATAATCGGCTCTGTAGTAATCACCTGTCACCTCACGGCCGACCATGAGACGCTTCAGGTCATTTTCTGTCACATCACTGCTCTTCACACAGCCGATGTAGACGCCATCGCGAAGAATTGTGATCCGGTCTGATTTTTCGAGTACCTCCGGCAGGTCATGGGAAATGAAAATCACCGTTCCGCCATAGTCCCTGACCTGGTTCATGACCTTGTAGAGCTCCTCACGACCTTCCTGTGAGAGCGCTGTCGTCGTCTCATCGACAACCAGTACCTTCGGCTTGAAGTATGTGGACTTAACGATCTCGACGAGCTTTCTGTCCTCGAAATTATAATCATCGACATAGTCCGAAGCCTTGATCCGGTCAAAGCCGTACTGCTTCAGCAGTTCATTTGCCTTCTTGTTCATCGCGCCCGTGTTCTTGATGCCGTGCTTGACGAACAGATCCTCGTGACCGAGGAAGATGTTGTCCGCGACGGTCAGGCCATCGAGCGTTCCGAGCTCCTGAACGATGATTGCGATTCCGTGATTATTCGCGTCGACCTGATTCTTTGCATTTACTTCAACGCCGTCGAGAATGAACTTTCCGCTGTCCTTCGTGTAAATACCGGTCAGCATATTGGTCAGCGTGGATTTTCCGGATCCGTTCTCACCGATCAGCGCGTGAATTTCGCCTTTATAAAATTTCTCTGAGACGTGCTGGACTGCCTTCGTGATGCCGAAGGTCTTGCTTACGTCCTGCACCTCGAGTCTGACTTCATTTGACATAATCCGTTCCTCCTCCGATTACTTGACGATTTCACCCTTGCGTGCCTTCGTCGTCAGAGTGATGATGACCAGCAGCGCGAGACCCGTGATAACGTCCTGAATAGCTGTCGGTGCTCCGAGGGCGATAAAGCCATAAAAGATAATGTTGACGAAAAATTCACCGATGATAATAGCCTGAAGCGGAATACCATATTTCTTAAATGCAAGTCCGAAGAAGCAGCCCATGGTCGGAACGAAGTTCCGGCTCATCGAGCTCATGCCCGTGACCGCGACCATCGAAGAGCCGTAGGAAATTGAGAGGACCGCCTCAGCTCCAAAGAATGCACCGGATACCATAAATGCAATCAGCTTGTACTTATCGCAGTTAATACCCATGTTCTTCGCAACATATTCATTTGACCCGATTGCGTAGGTGTAGGTACCAAGCTTTGTGTATTTAAGAAGGATGAAGGCAACAACAAACGCGATCGCTGCAAGAACAATGGATCCGGCCATCGAACCGAACCATCTCATATTTGACGCAAGTGTCTGCTCCGTGCCTCCTGCCACGTAGTTCGCAAGGGATTCGTAAATCAGAGCAAGACCCGTCGTGACGATCATGGACGGAATGCGAAGCTTTGTATAGAAGAAGCCGTTGCAGAAGCCGACGATCGTACCGGTCACCAGAGCGCCGATAATCAGTCCGGCATATCCCATGCCGAAGCGGTTCGCAAGGACGCAGCCGACAATCGCGGAGAGGACAATGTTCGCGCCAATGGAAAAATCGAACATGCCCATAACCATGACGAAGTAAAAGCCAATCGCACCGGTCGCCGCAAGAAGTCCGGACTGGAAATATGAAAGAAGATTCGCCGGAGATCCGAAATTATGGGGCGTTATAATCTTGAAGACTGCCCAGGCCGCAAAGACGAGAAGGAACAGAATCAGGTATCCCTTCGCTGCACCCGAGATCTTTTTGCGTCCGGTCGCCGGACCGGCTGCTGTTTTTGCAGAAGAACCCATACCATTTACCTCATTTTAAAAAGTTGTATTCACAAGTTCGATCTGACTGAAGGTGGCCGGTACCGCCGCGCGATACCGGCCACCTCAGAGGGAGTATATTCACATGAAAAACAGAGTTATTATGCTTCGACCGTCAGGAAGCTGCCGATGTCACACCGGAGCTTGCTGATGTCACGATGCTTCCGGTCGAACCGCCGCCTGCTCGCTGTGCCGCGTCCTCGATGGACAGCGACTCCGCTGACTTCTTCAGAGCATCGAAGTTTTCATTTGACAGCGCCACCATCTCATCATCTGTATACGGAAGCTGGTCAACGAAATATTTCTGGTACTCTGCGTAGTCATCCGGAGATGAAACATACAGATACGGGAACTCGATCTCATCAAACTTTCCGGAGAAATCTGTAAACCCGTTCGTACCCTTGATGGCGTTGTAGACCATCATGAACGCGTACAGCGGATCGCAGTAGTGACCGCCGGACTCACCTGCCATGGAACCATTCTGCAGTCTGTCGCCGAGATCATCGAGGAAGTCTGTGGAGACAACATCGATATCCTTTGTCTTGCCGGCTGCTTCAATTGCGGAAATCGCGCCGAGAAGCGGGTCTCCGCCGCCGCCTGCCGGGATGATCGCATCAAGATTCGGATCCGCGCTCATCAGAGCATTTGCAGCCTTTGCGCCGCCATCGGATGTTGTGCCTGCGTACTGCGGCTCAGAAAGCTTTGCCTGATCATCTGCATGATCCTTGTTCCACTCTTCAACACCCTTCTTATAACCTTCGTATCTGCCGAGCCATGTTGCATCGCCCTGCTCCCAGCCGATCAGACCGATGTCTCTGTCGCCCTTGTCGAGAAGGATCTTAACGAGCTTCTCACCATTTTCAACTTCGTTCTCATGGACAGCTCCTACATAGTAAGCAGACTGCTCAGCCGCCTTGTAGATGTCCGGGCTGTTGTCCTTGCTGATGATACGGAAGAACTGTGCCAGATAAACCTTGTTGTCATTGCAGGTCTTGATCGCGGATGTCATCTCTGTATCGGAAGAGTTGCAGATGATGATGCCCTGGCATCCTGCCGCGCAGAGCGTCTCGACAGAAGCGGTAACCTTCTCAGATACATGTCCCTGGTCGACGTACTGTACATTGACGCCGAGTGCCTTGGCCGCCTCATCAAGAACCTTCTTACACTGAGAACCGAGGACATCTGTGGAAGACCAGATCGAAACGCCGATCGTGATCTTGCTGTTGTCGATCGATTTTGTTGACCCTGCAGCCGTGCTTCCTGTCGATGATGCGCTGCCGCATCCGGCGAGAAGTCCGCCGACCATCGTCGCACAGAGTGCTGTACTGATGAGAGTTTCATTCGTTTCCTCCTTCTGCCTTTATCCGGCAATCCCCGTCTGTTGTACATACATGTAAAAGCATGTCCCGTTTTGTAAACAGACAATTCGCGGAACCCTCTCTCTCGCTTTCCGTTTGCATCTTTGTGCATTATTGCAATTAGCAAGCCGTTTTGGCGATAGGTTTTTGGTTCCTTTGCTGTTATCGACTATATATCATTGCCAGTGCTTCGTCAACATGTCAGTACAAAATTCGTACACTTATACAAACACGACCCATACAGGTTTGTACATATTGACCAAGTCCGCAAGTAGTTGTATATATTTTTGTCAACTTGTACAGGTCATATACTTACAACCTCCGTGCTGTTTTCTGAACATGTACTCCGGCAAATTCCGGTCCATATCGGCAGCTATCTATACGCGCAAGGAGGCTGCGGTACTTCGCAAATGTACATTCTGCCGAATCGCAGTGATCTATACACGCAGGGAGGGCAGACCGCCGTGGTCTGCCCTCCGCCATATCATTCTTATTCACTTTTCGTAAGGTTCGCCATGCCCCTTTATTCTTTGCCCCGGATATACGGGTCCTTATAAAATGCATACAGGAGCTGTGCCGTCATGAACAGCCAGATGACCGGCTCACAGGCAATGACAGCCGGATAGCCGAATCTCGGCACGAGAAGCCATGTGAAGAGAATCTTCCCCATAAGCTCAATCCCGCTGGAAATGAGAGGCACAAGCTTTGCGCCGAGTCCCTGCAGGGCGAACCTCGTCTGCAGAAGCATGCCGAGGACAAAATAGAACGGCGCTGTGAACCGAAGATAGGCCGTTCCGTTGCCGAGGATCACCGGGTTGTCCGACCCGGAAATAAGCCTCATGAGCGGCGTTGCTGTGAAGTAAAAAAGGAAAGCGACAATGAGCATGCTGAGAAGATCAAACCATCTTGCCTTCCGCATGGCCGTGAGAATCCGGTCTCTCTTGTCCGCGCCGCGGTTCTGCGACACAAAGGTCGCCATGGCCGAGGCCATCGACATGAACAGGAGGTTCCCGATCGAGAAAATCTTCCGCGCCGCGACGTGGCCCGCAATGACAGCCTCGCCGAGGCCATTGATGCCAAACTGGAGAATAATCGAGCCGATGCTGACGATCGAGCCCATGAATGCCATGGAGAAGCCCTGTCCCGCAAGGTCCGCCAGCATGAACCGCCCGATATGTCGGAAATCCTCCACGCGCGGAATGAGAATTCTCGCCCTCCGGAAAATGTACAGCACACAGAGCACTGCGGAGACCGCCTGTGCGATGACGGTCGCGTACGCCGCGCCGGCCACTCCCATATGCAGAGACGTGATCATGAAAATGTCGAGCACGACATTGAGCACGGATGAGAAAATGAGGAATACGAGCGGCATCACGGAGTTTCCGATTGCGCGCAGAAGTCCCGCACAGAGATTGTAGAGAAATGTCACTGCGAGCCACTCGCCCACGATGCGGATATACGAGTATGCCTCGTCAAGAATCGCATTCGGCGTATTGATGAGCTTAAGGAGCGGGCGAAGCCCGAGCACAGAGGCAATCGTGAGCACCGCGACCGCTGCCGCGCCGATCAGAATCGAGCCGGCGACCGACCGCCGGAGATTTCTCTCATTTCCCGCGCCGAATGCGCGCGCTGTAACCATAGCAAAGCCATTGCCCATGTTGTTGGCAAAGACGGTCAGGAGCTCGAAGATTGACGCGCACGCGCCGATGGCCGCTAGAGAGTTCTCGCCGAGAAAGTTGCCGACAATCGCTGTGTCGGCGGCATTGTAGAGCTGCTGAAAGACGTTCGAGATAAACACCGGGAACATAAATGTAAGCAGCGACGGCATAATGGGACCGTGGATCAGGTCGACACTCGCGCGGCTCCCCGTTTTTGACGAATTCATTTGGTGTTCAAATTCCTTTCTGCCGTCACCGGCCTCTTACCCGAGCGCCACGTCGAGCGCCATCATGAGCGTAAATCCCGCTGCAAACATGAGCACGCCGATATTTGAGTGCTCCCCGGCTGACATTTCCGGGATCAGCTCCTCGACGACAACATACATCATCGCGCCCGCCGCAAAGCTTAAGAGGTACGGCATGATCGGAACAAACACAGAGGCTGCAGCCAGCACCAGCAGGGCGCCAAGAGGCTCGACTGCACCCGAGAGGATCCCGTCCAGGCAGGCGCGTCCTTTACTTTTTCCCTGCGCATGGATGGGCATCGAGATGATCGCGCCCTCCGGGAAGTTCTGAATCGCGATGCCGAGCGAGAGCGCCATCGCGCTCCCCGCCGTGATCTTCGGCGAGCCGGTCAGAAAGCCGGCGTAGACAATGCCGACGGCCATGCCCTCCGGGATATTGTGGAGCGTCACCGCAAGAAGCATCATCGTCGTTTTCGCCAGATGGTTCTTCGGGCCCTCCGCCTTCGTCGCATTCATGTGCAGGTGCGGGATGACATGGTCCAGAAGAAGTAGGAACAGCGTGCCGAGCCAGAACCCGATGACTGCCGGAAGGAAGCTCATTTTCCCCATGGACGTGCTCTCCTCCATAGCCGGAATGAGCAGGCTCCAGATCGACGCGGCCACCATGACGCCGGCCGCAAAGCCGGTCAGCGCGCGCTGCACAGTCCGTCCGAGGTCCTTCTTCATGAAGAGGACGCACATCGCGCCGAGTGAGGTTCCGATAAACGGGATGGCAATTCCCTGTATGATATTTGTGTACATATGGCCTCCTTTCTCTTTACTCACAGCATTGTAGCATGAAAAGAGTATAGCACAGAGACTGCTCCGGCGCAGGCCGGAGATAAAAGAAAAACCGGCTCTCCGATTAAGACAGAGAGTCGGTTTCCAATGCCCGTGCGCGTCGAATATTCGCTCACGGGCAAGTCTCTCAGCCTGCTCCCGATTCTTCTTGAGCTGAAGGACTGGGGAAAAGCAAACCTGTAATTCTCCGTTTAGTGTGTGAGTGCCTGCGCCACGGCCTTCTTCCAGCCGCCGTAGAGCAGCTCTCTTGTCTCTCCGTCCATATCCGGCCGGTACACGCTGTGCCGGACATGCTCGAAGATGCGCTCCGAATCGTAAAGACCGCAGGAGATGCCCGCGAGGTACGCGGCGCCCATGCCTGAGAGCTCCTGAAGATCAGGAACAATGACGTCCGTCTCGGCCATCGATGCCTGGAACTGCATGAGATAGCGGTTTGCGGTCGGACCGCCGTCGACATGGAGCCTGCGGACTGCCTGCCCCGACTCCTTCCGCATAATCTTCACAAGGTCGGTGATCTGGTAGGCGATACTGTCAAGGCATGCCCGCACCATCTCGTTTCTGCCGGTCGTTCTTGTGATCCCGGTAAAGAGACCGGTCGCCTCGGAATCCCAGTACGGCGCGCCAAGGCCCGTAAAGGCCGGAATAAAGTAGGATCTGTCCTTCGGGTTTGCATTTTCCGCAAGCTCCTCCGTCTCACCCGCGCTGGAAATGAGATGCATCTCGTCCTTGAGCCACGTGATGACAGCTCCCGTGTAATTGAGATTTCCCTCGAGCACGTAGCTGACCTTCCCGCCGATGCCCCAGGCGATCGACGTGACGAGGCCGGATTCGGAGAGCACAGGCTTCTCGCCGATGTTCATCATGACCGAGGAGCCTGTGCCGTAGGTAGCCTTGATCCCGCCGCTCTTCCGGCAGTTCTGCCCGAAGAGAGCTCCGTTGCTGTCGCCGAGCACGCCGCAGACCGGGACCGCCTTCGGGAGAAGGCCGCCGAGGTCCGTCATGCCGAATACAGAATCGGACATAGAAACCTCCGGCATTGCGGACTCCGGGATGCCGAACATGCGAAGAAGATCCTTGTCCCACATAAGGCCGAAGCTGTTAAAGAGCTGTGTCCTGGCCGCGTTCGAATAATCTGTCCGGAACTGATGCCCCTCCGTCAGGTTCCAGACAAGCCAGGTATCGATCGTGCCGGCTGCAAGCATTCCGCGGGAGGCAAGAGCGCGCGCCTCCGGCACATGCTCCATGATCCACTGCAGCTTTGCCGCCGGGAAATACGGGGATAATCGAAGCCCCGTCTTCTTCCAGATCTTATCCGCCTCGCCGGCCCTCTCGTGAAGCTCCGCGATCTCAGCTGCCCGCGCGCACTGCCAGACAATGGCATCGCAGACCGGCTTGCCGGTTTCGCGGTCCCACATCAGAGACGTCTCTCTCTGATTGGAAATGCCAAACGCCTCCACATCGCCTGCATCTACTCCGGCTTTTCCGAGCACATCCCTGCACACGCCGAGCGTGTTGCGGAGGATCTCCATCGGGTCGTGGCTGACCCAGCCCTTTTCATTTATGATCTGACGGTGGGCCCTGTCCGCCCGTGCGGCAAGGCGTCCCTCTCCGTCAAAGAGCAGTCCCTTCGTGCCCTGTGTGCTCTGATCTACCGCGAGTATATACTTCATGTCTCCTGTCTCCTTGTGCGTCCTCCAGGCGCGTACTGTCATTCTGTTCGTTCAGATTTCTTGCTCTCCCAGTGACATCTGATTGCGAATTTTTTAGTGTCTCTGATGCAAACGGTCGGTACCCCGTCTGTCAGTGAGTCACTACTTTATCCGAGTTCTTCCTTCACGCGCTTTGCGATGCCCTCGCCCGTCATGCCGTAGTAGTCAAAGACCTCCTTCGACGTACCTGTGATGACCGGCGCGTCCGGAAGCGCGATATTGACCACCTTCCGTGGGCAGCTTCTGCCGACAACCTGTGCGACCATGGAACCGAGACCGCCGAACGGGCTGTGCTCCTCGGCCGTGACGACAAGCTTTGATTTCTCCGCAGCGCGGATGACAGCCTCCTCATCAAGCGGCTTTACGCAGTACATATCGAGGACTGTCGCGGAGATGCCGTCCTTTGCGAGAAGATCCGCCGCATCGACTGCCGGGCGGACCATCTCGCCGCAGGCAATGATCGCGACATCGCTGCCCTCGCGGACTTTTGTCGCGCGGTTCATTTCAAACGGGCAGTTATCCTCCGTGTAGACATCCTCGACCGGATTGCGGCCGACACGGATGTACGCGCATTTCTCATCCTGAAGGAGATTTTCGATCAGATGTCTTGTCTGGAAGCGGTCGCTCGGGAGATAGACGCGCATATTCGGGATCGCGCTCATCGCGGCGATGTCCTGCGCGGAGTGATGGCTCATGCCGAGCGCGCCGTAGGAGATGCCGCCGGAAATGCCGATCAGCTTGACATTGGTGTCGGAGTACGCGCAGTCGACCTTGCACTGCTCGTAGCTTCTCGTGGAAATGAAGCTCGCCGGGGACGCCGCAAACGGCTTCTTCCCGCACTTCGCAAGGCCGGCCGAGATGCCGACCAGGTCCTGCTCGGCGATGCCGACCTCGACGGACTGGTCCGGAAATGCGTCAAAGGAGAACGTAAATATCCTTATCTGTCTTTGCGTGCTCCATGAGAACATCGCAGATAACCTTCCGATTGGCGATTTTATTCATTTTCAAGGGCCTCCTTCCTGTCCTCCAGATCCTTCATGATCTCCTTGTATTCCTCCTCGTTCGGGAGATGATGATGCCACGATGCCTTGTTCTCCATAACCGGTGATCCCTTGCCCTTTACGGTGTTCGCGATCACGCAGGTCGGACGGCCCTTCACGGTCTTCGCTTCCTCAAATGCGGCGTTCAGCTGATCGATGTCGTTACCGTCCTCGACGGAAATGACATTCCAGTTGAAGGACGCGACCTTGTTCTTCAGATCCTCGAGGGCCATGACCTCCTCCGTCGAGCCCGAGATCTGGAGACGGTTCCGGTCGATCACGCAGCAGAGATTGTCGAGCCCGAACATCGCGCCGGACATGAAGCCCTCCCAGTTGGAGCCCTCGGCGAGCTCGCCGTCGCCGGTCACAACATAGACGCGGTTCTGCTTGCCGTCGCGCTTGCACGCAAGCGCCATGCCAACTGCAACCGGAAGACCGTGCCCCAGAGAACCGGAGTTCATCTCGATACCCGGAAGCTTGTTGTTCGGATGGCCGATGTACGGGGAACCGAATTTCGAGAAACGGCTCTTCACGTCCTCATAATCGAGGAATCCCTTGTCGCAGAGGACCGCGTAATAGGCCTCCATGGAGTGGCCCTTGCTCATGATGAAGAGGTCCCGGTCCGGATCGTCTGTGCGGTCCGGCGCGACGTTCATCTGCTTGTAGTAGAGGCTCACGAGGACCTCCATGACTGACATGTCGCCGCCGATGTGTCCGCCTCCGCCGGCCATGATGATATCAACTGTATGCTCTCTCAGCTCATAGGCTTTGACTGCTAACGTGTTCATGATATTTTCCTTTCCTGTATGTGAAGCTGAACGCCTCGTCTCATAGGACGAGCAGATATGACTTATGTCCGTTCCCTGCCATCCGCTGCTGTGGAATCTGTGCCGCTTTTATTATTCTCCTCTGAGGTACGCCTTCACATCCTCTTCGATCGGATCGTAGAAGTCCGGCTTAGCAGGCTGTACTCGCCGTTGTCGCCGTCGAACCGCGCGAGCGTGACATTGCCGTGCTTTGCCTCTGCCGTGATCGCGCCCGGGTAATCAAAGGCGAGTGGGTAGGTGATGCAGGGCTTTTCCTTTGCAACCGAGATCGGCCACGGACCGCAGTGCTGCAGAAGCTCGCCGTTCGGGATGTCCGGATGGCGGATCGTCCAGTCCGCAAAGAAGCTTCTGGTTCCGTCATTGGCCGCCGCCTCAACCATGAGGGCTGTGACCGCGCCGTGAATATCGGTCTCGCAGACGATCGGGATACCCTTCTCATTGAGGATGGAGTTTGCTGCGCACGGCATGATGCCGAGCTCGTCCTGCAGCGCGTTCCAGCACTGGATCGCGCCGGCGTTGCAGTGGTACTTAGCGATCAGATCTTCCATCGCGACCGCAAGGCCGGCGACATTCGTGAGCTGCTCGTCCGTGACATTGATTGTCATGTTCTTCCGGCAGTAGTCCATTGTCTCGCCGACACGCGGGTCCTCCGCGATGGCATGCTTCACAGCCGCTGTCAGCTCCGGAAGCGGGATCGGTGCGAGCTGGATGTTGAACTTCTCGAGAAGCTCGCCCTCGTTGCACATCGTGGACCAGAAGTCGTACGGTCTCGGGCCCATCTGCAGAATCCGGATGTTCCGGAACGTCTTCACAACGTTGCACACCGCAAGGAAGTCCCTCACGCCGCGCTCGAAGACCGGATCGGAAAGGCGGCAGTTCGTGAGATACGTGAACGGAACGCGGAACCGGCGCAGAACCTTGCCTGTCGCAAAGAGGCCGCACTGGGTGTCACGGAGTCTCCGTCCGTTCTCATCCGGGCGCTCGTCGAGCGGGCCCCACAGAAGCACCGGGACGTTCAGGTCCTTCGCGAGCCGCGCGCACTCGTACTCCGTGCCGAAATTGCAGTGCGCAAGCAGCAGGCCGTCCACCTTCTCGCGTCTGAACTTCTCCACGATCTTCAGCCGGTCGTTCTCGTCGTAGAGAAGACCCTCGTCGTTGATGTCATCGATGTCAACAAAATCGACGCCCATCTCGCGGAGCTTGTCCGCCGTCAGGTTCCTGTATTTGACCGCGTCCGGCGCGCTGAAAATGCTGCGGCGGGTCGGTGCGTACCCTAATTTGATGCCCATATGTACTCTCCTTCATTTTAAAAAATGCACGGCGCGGATTCCGTTTGGTTTCCGCCTGTCATCATCTGTTGTGTTGAATTATAGGATGAACAGAGCTAAATTTAATCTTGTTGTTCAGTGATAATTACTAAATATTTAGCTTAATACTTGCGCTATACGCTGCCTGAGCTGATAATATAGACATGGAAATTCACTGCCTTTCCTGAGGCAGTCTGAATCGGACAATAATTTCCGGAGCCGGATACAGGAACTGCACGGCGCGGCTGATATAGCTTGAAAGCCGCGGAATATATGGGAAAGTGTGATATAAATGGGAATTACTGCAAAGGAGCTCGCAAAGAAGATGGGCTTAAGCCCGGCCGCCGTCTCGATGGCACTGAACGACAGGCCCGGCGTCAGCACGAAGACGCGCAAGGCCGTAAAGGTCGCGGCTGAAAAATACGGCTATGACTTCAGTAAAATTAAGACAAAGCATGTGAAGGACGGGTGCATTCATTTTATTGTATATAAAAAGAACGGCGCCATCGTCGATGACACGCCGTTCTTTGCCAAGGTCTCCGAGGGGATCTCCGCCGCCTGCGCGGAGGCAGGATATCGCCTGAAGATTCAGTATCTCTATGAATCGGAATTCACGCAGAAGGACCTCGATGAGATCCAGTACTCCGACTGCGCGGGCATTCTTCTGCTTGGGACCGAGATGGTGACGGACGATCTCGTCCCGTTTCTCGCGCTGCCGGTCCCGCTCGTCCTGCTCGACAGCTATTTTGAGACATTCGCCTGCGACACCGTCATCATCAACAATACGCAGGGCGCGTATCTTGCGACCCGCCATCTGATCGACAAATGCCACGCGCAGCCCGGGTATCTGAAATCAAGCTACGCGATCAATAACTTCAATGAACGCCAGGACGGCTTCTACAAGGCCGTGCGCCTCCATGGCATGTCGTCCTCGCAGTCGATCGTCCATGAGCTCACGCCGTCGATGAGCGGCGCCTACGCGGACATGAAGGAGCTCCTTGCCGGAAATGAACCCCTCGCGCGCTGCTATTTCGCGGACAATGACCTGATCGCAGCCGGCGCCATCAAGGCCTTCCGCGAGAAGGGCCTCCGCATTCCGGAGGATGTCGCGGTCGTCGGCTTCGACAACATCCCGATCTCGCAGATTCTTGACCTCACGACCATCAATGGAGCATCTCGGCCGGCAGGCGGTCCTGAGGCTCCTGCAGAGAATCAAGGACCCGTCGATTCCGCCGGTCAAGATCGAGATCGGGACCAGCCTCGTGGACAGGTACAGCTGCTGAATGGACTGTCGTGCCGGAAGAGACTGCACGACCTGCTGCGAAAATGCCTCGCAGGCAGAAAAAAGGAGCACCGCCCTTCAGCAGTGCCCCTCTTTGATTCTCTGGTTTTCAGTTTACGAAATAATTTTTCTGATGCCGGGACGGGCCCGGCACCGTATCCTCGATCGCGCCGACCGGGCAGCTGTCCTTTGCCTCTGCTGCAGATGCCTCTGCATCAGCCGGAACCTCATCCTCAATCGCCTTCGCGACTCCCTCATCTGTCAGGGAGAAAACCTCCGGGCACGTTGCCTCGCACATACCACAGCCGATGCACTCATCATTTACCTTGTACTTCATAATAGTTCTCCTTTCTTGTATGACTCTTTTTAAGGTCATCTCTTGTTGAAATTAAATGCGCCCTTGCCCGGGTAGACTGCCGCGTCACCCAGGTCCTCCTCAATGCGGAGAAGCTGGTTATATTTCGCGACACGCTCGGACCTTGACGGCGCACCCGTCTTGATCTCGCCGGCGTTCAGAGCGACCGCGAGATCCGCAATCGTCGTGTCCTCTGTCTCGCCGGAGCGGTGGGACACAATCGCTCTCATTCCGGCGTTCTGCGCCATCTTAATCGCATTCAGTGTCTCACTGACAGAGCCGATCTGGTTGAGCTTAATGAGGATCGCATTGCCTGCGCCAAGGCGTATGCCCTTTGC
>ONSX01000069.1 GCA_900320615.1 uncultured Eubacteriales bacterium | reverse complement strand
TGCGATGCTGCTTGTCAGCTATTTCGGCGCAAAGATGATCATCGTATCAGGCGGATCGAGCCTTACGACGGGGCAGCTCTCTTCGCTGATTACTTATGGCGTGCAGATTCTGAGTGCGATGATGATCCTGACGATGGTGTTCGTCATGACATCGATGGCGGAAGAGTCCGCGAGACGAATCGCAGAGGTTCTCGAGCATGAAAGTGACCTCAAGTCCCCGGAGAACGGCGTGAAAGAGGTGAAGAACGGAAGCATCGAGTTCGACAACGTGTCATTCAAATACTCGATGAAGACGCGGAAATTCGCGCTTTCCGATATCAATCTGAAGATCCCGTCCGGATCGACGATCGGTATCATCGGCGGCACAGGTTCCTCGAAGACGACGCTGATTCAGCTCATTTCCCGCCTCTATGATACGACGGAAGGATCCGTGAAGGTCGGCGGCGTCGATGTAAGAAAATATGATCTTGTCGCACTGCGCGACGCGGTCGCCGTTGTCCTGCAGAAGAATGTCCTCTTCCACGGGACAATCGCGGAGAATCTCCGCTGGGGCAAGAAGGACGCGACGGACGAGGAGATCCTTCACTGTTCAAAGCTTGCACAGGCGGACGAGTTTGTGCAGCAGTTCCCGGACAAATACGACACGATGATCAGTCAGGGCGGAACGAATGTCTCCGGTGGTCAGAAGCAGCGTCTTTGCATCGCGCGTGCGCTTCTCAAGCACCCGAAGGTCCTGATCCTCGATGACTCGACATCGGCTGTCGACACAAAGACGGACGCGCTGATTCGCAAGGCGTTCCGCGAGGAGATTCCGGACACGACCAAGATTATTATCGCACAGCGTGTCTCCTCAGTCGAAGACGCGGATCAGATCCTCGTCATGGAGGGAGGCCGCATCGTCGAGCAGGGCACGAGCGAGGAGCTGCTCGCAAGGGGCGGCATCTACAAGGAGACTTATGATTCTCAGCAGAAAGGAAAGGAGGCGTGACACATGGCAGCAGAAAATGAAATGAGCGCAAAGAAGAAGCGCACGAAGTCCGGTACGGTCGGCCGCCTCTTCCGGTATGTTTTCAGTCACTACAAGGCGCGGCTCATCGCGGTCATTATCTGCATCATTCTCTCGGCCATCTCCTCGACGGTCGCGACCGTTTTCCTGCAGAGACTCATCGATACAGTCATCACGCCGGGCTTAAAGAGCGGATTTGCGTCTGTTGCGGTTCGATTTGGTGAGATCATCATGCTGATGGCCATCTTCTACGCGGTCGGTGTCGTCGCGGCATTTCTGTGGTCGCGGATGATGGCGACCGTCACGCAGGGCACGCTGCGGAACCTCCGAAATGACATGTTCAATCGCATGGAGTCACTGCCGATCCGCTATTTTGATACGCACGCACACGGCGACATCATGAGTACGTATACGAACGATACCGACGCGATCCGCCAGATGATCGGACAGTCGATGCCGATGCTGATCCAGTCGATCCTCTCGATTGGGTTCATGGTCGCCATGATGTTCTACTACAGTCTCTGGCTCACGGCGATTGTCGCCGCATTCATGATCGGCATGGCATTCATCACGAAGAATTTCGGCGGCGCGTCCGCGCATTTCATGGCGGAGCAGCAGAAGTCGCTTGCCCGCGAGGAAGGCTTTGTCGAGGAAATGATCGATGGCGCGAAGGTTATCAAGGTCTTCAACCATGAGAAGGAGTCTGAGCAGGCCTTCATGAAGTACAACGAGCAGCTCTTCAAGGACAGTGAGGAGGCAAACAAGGCCGGCAATGTCCTGTTCCCGATCCTCGCAAATGTCGGTAACATCATGTATGTGTTCCTTGCATTTGTCGGGGCTGCGATGGTCTTTACAAATGCAGGCAACATTGGGTTTGCCGGCATGGGCACAATGACGGCCGGCATCATCGTCTCGTTCCTGTCCATGGCGCGACAGCTCTCGCAGACGGTCGGACAGGTCTCAAACCAGGTCGCGCTCATTGCGATGGGTATCGCGGGCGCGGGCCGTGTCTTCGAGCTCATTGACCAGGAGCCGGAGAAGGACGACGGCTATGTCATGCTCGTTAATGCGAAAATCGACAGAGACGGACATATCACGGAGACAAAGGAGCACACCGGCACGTGGGCGTGGAAGCACTACCACAAGGCGGACAATACGACAACTTATCAGAAGCTCGAGGGTGATATCGAGATGGAGCATGTTGACTTTGGCTACACGCCGGAGAAGCAGGTTCTGCATGATATCACGCTCTATGCGAAACCTGGCCAGAAGATTGCATTTGTCGGTGCGACAGGTGCCGGCAAGACGACGATCACGAACCTGATCAACCGCTTCTACGATATCCCGGACGGCAAGATCCGCTACGATAAAATCAACATCAATAAGATCAGGAAACCTGATCTTCGCCGCTCGCTCGGTGTGGTCCTTCAGGATGTCAACCTGTTCACGGGAACTGTCATGGACAATATCCGCTACGGTAAGTTTGACGCGACGGATGAAGAGTGCATCGCGGCGGCGAAGCTTGCCAATGCGGATGACTTTATCACGCGTCTGCCGGACGGCTACAATACGATGCTGACCGGCAACGGTGCGCAGCTCTCTCAGGGACAGCGGCAGCTGATCTCGATTGCCCGCGCGGCCGTTGCAGATCCGCCTGTCATGATCCTCGACGAGGCGACATCTTCGATTGATACGCGGACTGAGGCGCTTGTCCAGCAGGGTATGGATAACCTCATGAAGGGCAGAACGGTCTTCGTCATCGCGCACCGCCTGTCGACGGTCCGCAATTCGGACGCGATCATGGTTCTCGACCATGGCCGCATTATCGAGCGCGGCACGCATGATCAGCTGATTGCGCAGAAGGGAACCTACTACCAGTTATACACGGGCGCGTTCGAGCTGGAGTGAAACTCGCGCAATGTCTGCGCTTCACCATACAAGTATGGCTTCGCGCAGCCGCTGCGCGGAGCTTATCAATGTTCGCGCATAAGATTCGGATTGCTCCGCTGCATAGCAGCTTCCGCAATCCGATCCGGAATTCACAATCCGTGGGGCCCCTGCCCCACGCCTTGTTCATTCCGTTGCTCCGCGCAATGTCTGCGCTTCACCATACAAGTATGGCTTCGCGCAGCCGCTGCGCGGAGCTTATGCGCTAAAATTTAATAAAATTGTAATTTATTTACGGGGCGCAAGCCCCGTTCTTCATGTATAATAACGATGTATCGCCACTGATGCTCTCTGGACGCGGGAATTAAGGGGCCTGCGCGGGAGCGGCTGATATCTGGGGATTTGCAGGGGAGCAACTATACATGGGGAACGCATTGATTGTCGTAGCAGTTCTGCTCGTGCTTCTTGCAGGAGCGCTGTTTGTGCTATGGCATCTCATATACAGGCAGCTGTGGAGACGTGCTCTGCAGGTGCGGTTTTCATTTCAGAAGCACGCGATCTATGTCGGTGAGGAGACAGAACTTTCCGAGGAAATTGAAAATGAAAAAAGGCTTCCGGTGCCGGGGGTCGAGATTGGCTTCCGCGTTCCGAAGGGGCTCGTACATGTCGACGGCAGCTCCGAAATCAAGGCAGCCATCTCAAGGGATATGCTCGGCGCAGCGGGGCAGGATAAGATTGTGCGCACGCACAGAATACGCGGCACGAAACGGGGCAAGTATGAGATCGGACCGTATTTCTGCCGGTCTCTGTCGAAGGTGCAGATGTTCTTCTTCGAGAAGAAGCCGGCCGCGACGGATAAGATCTATGTCTACGCGGCGAGGACGGATGTCACAGACATCGTGAATGCCGTCGATGAGGTGACCGGTGAGGCGGAGAACCAGAGGGCGCTGTACCAGAATCCGTTTGCATTTGCAGGCGTGAGCGGTTACCGGAAGGGCAGTACTGCCTCGATGGATTTCGATGCAATTGCCGCGAACAGCCGTGTGATGGTCGGTTCGTACAATTCGATCCTTAACACGCAGTTTCAGGTCTTTCTCGACGTCGATGAGCAGGACTCTGCCCGGGAGAAGGCGCTGGTCGAGGAGAGCGTGAGCATCGCGGCGTCGCTCGCGTGCCGCTTCATGATGGAGGGTACGAAGACCGGCCTTCTGATCAACGCGATCTCTGAGAAGACGGGCCACTCGATGATCTTCGATCCGGGAACGGGCTCACGCAAGCTGATCGATATTGAGCGTGCACTGACGCATGACTTTTCGAAAATGAAGACAACGGACTTTGTCGGTCTCACGATGCACCTCGATATGAACCAGGTGCCGGTTTTCATTTCCAAGAACATGACGCAGTCGCAGGCCAACGATCTCGCGGCGAATCTCGGAACCGGGCGCGTCGGCCTTCTGGTGATTCCGGTCAGGGCCGGACAGAAGGGGCCTGTCAGGAGCACGGGCGGCCTCACGGTTATGTACCGGGAGATATAAAATTACCGAAACAGCTATGTGACAAAAAGACGGACGGACCACATTCACGGATCGTGAGTGCGGCCCGTCCGTTTTCGTCAATACAGAAATGTCAGAGCACTGAGAACCCGGAGTAGAGGTATTTCTGATCCTCCGCGTTGTCGAGATATTCGTGGCCGTGATCAGTGCCTGTAAGCAGGAGCTGGCCATCTCTGAACGCGAGAAGCTGTGTCATCGGAACCGGAGTCCAGCCGCTGTCTGAGATCGGGACGGTCGCGAAATAGGCGGCGGTCCCGGACTGCCAGATGTGCAGGGAGTCTTTGTAGTTGCTGTGCACATAGTAGAGCTCGCCGTCAAAGATCAGCAGGTTCAGTTTGTTGCGCGGCGCGATCTCGCAGACGATCTCATTCATGAGATCGAAGCGCTCCTCGGCGGTCGGCTCCCGGCGGAGTTTCCGGATCAGCTCGTCCTGCCGGTCGATGATATAGAGAAGAATCCGCTCGCTGTCGGTGCCTCCGCGCTGTGTGCGTATGTACGGGCGGAGAAGAGGGCAGTCGAAGATGGTTCCGTTGTGGGCGAGTGTCCACGAGCGTCCGCTGATGTCACGCCCTGTGAAGGGGTGTGTGTTGTCATACTCCATGACGCCCTGTGTCGCGTACCGGATATGTGCGATCGCTGTCTTTGACG
Source organism: uncultured Eubacteriales bacterium (assembly GCA_900320615.1). Classification (GTDB taxonomy): domain Bacteria; phylum Bacillota; class Clostridia; order Lachnospirales; family Lachnospiraceae; genus Chordicoccus. Next base: position 7,935 of record ONSX01000069.1, on the reverse strand, counting down.
CGATCCGGCTCTTCAGGCGGTATTTCAGATAAGTGCTGCCCGCGGCGCAGACCGGCTCTTTTTCAATCGCCGGGCCCCCGCCATCAAGGAGCGCAAGCCCCCAGCCGTGCGGATGATGCACGCTGTGTGCGTAAAATTTCTTCAGCAGGTCATTGGCCTCGATGGGCGTGGCCGCGCAGATCCCGAACAATTCACACATTTCTTTCTCCTTCCCTGAGACTCCGGAGGCTTTCCTCCTGCCGCTGACGGGCGAGTGCAAGGCCCTTTTTGACAAAGCCGCCCGCGTACTTTTCTTTCACGGCCGCCGCATAGCGCCTTTTTGGATCCGTGAATTTTTCAAGCTCGAAGTCGAGCACACACTGCACGTCCTGATCGCAGTCCCTGAAGAATATCTTCATGTCATGAAGCAGGCGCAGGCCCGCCGCATGCATGCTCATCTCATTTCCGTCAGTGGACGCGAGCCGTACTGTGCGCAGGTCGTAGCGCGCCGCCGATTTGAAATTGCGCACGGCCATGATCTGCGCATTCTTGTCGGCGCGGACGGCGGGTCCTGCCGCGAGATAAATGAGAAGCAGCTGCGCGAATTTCACGTCCCGGACCGCGACACCGCTGAAGGCGAGCGGGTTGAGGTCGAACATGCGCAGCTCGATGTGGCTGACGCCGCCGCTCCGCAGGTTATCCAGGGTGTTTTTCCCGCGCGGCTTCAGGCGGACCGGATAGTACAGCTCGGACGGAGCGCGCAGCACGCCGCCTGTCACATAAGATTCGATGCTGTCAGCGTAGCTATGGATGTCCGAGTAATCGAGAACCGGCGTGAAGAAGTTCCAATAGCCGAGTTCGCTGCAGCGGATGCTCGCCATGCCCGGGAAGTAATCTTCGCCCGTCACCCCCTCCACGGCAAATGAACTGTCCCCGAGCGGACTTGCGGCGGTCAATGCCGTCAGAATCCAGCCGGAGACGGCGGCCTTCTCCGCGAGCTCCACATAGAACTGGTCACGAAAATTGCGGAAGCGCGCCTCCTCGGCCTGCCCGGCGGACATTCCGCGCATCGGTTCCGAACCGCCTGCCTTAGTCCGAGAAGTCTGCGCCATGCCTGCCTCAGGCCGCGTGGATTTTACACTGCGCGCAGAATTTGTCCGAGTTTCATTTTCGTGAATCCTGAACTCCGCGCGAAGAAGCCTCTCACTGAAGGAATAATTCACGTGGATGCCTGAGAGTGTCATGAGGTAGCGGCCATACCTGGCGGAGAGGTACCGGCGGTACTCGGTTTTCTCCGCGAGGTCTCCATCGAAGCGCGCGATGGGAATGTCATTTTCGGCTTTTATATACGGCGGATTTGAGAATGGCCACAGAAGCTCCGGTTCAGGAAGATCCGCGAGCACCCGCTGTATATTCGCGGTGAAGCGGTCGAGCTCGCGGACGGCCTCCTCGGCGGATGGGCAGGGGTCGGTATTTACCTCTGTCTGGTTTTCACAGAAATCGCGCGTCACATGCGCGCTCTCTCCGAGCGGATTACGCGTGTGGGACAGCGTTCCGTCCCCGAGAACGCGGAGACTCTCGCGCTCGAGGCCGAAGCTGCCATGAAAAAGGAGATCACGAATCTCCGGATACTCATAATGAAGCATATCTTTCTCCTGACTGCATGAAGGCTGCCGTGCATTTTTCACGAATTATAAGCGTTCGCATGCATGAAAGCAAGGAATGAGACATGCTTTGGCAGATTGTACGAAGAGAAATTCTTCATTTCCCATGAATTTGGTATGGAAAGTATGAAAAGATGTGTTATAATGCAAATTATCATCGTAACAGGGAGGCCCTGGAAAATGGTCTCCCGTCTGAGGAAAGAGAGGACCGATGGAAAGAAAACGAATTGACACAGATGTCCTGATCATCGGCGGAGGCACCGCAGGGTGTTTTGCCGCGATGGTCCTCGGGAAGAGCCCGGACGTCCGCGTGACGATCGCGGAGAAGGCGGGCATCAGGCGCTCGGGATGTCTGGCGGCCGGCGTAAATGCCATCAACGCCTACATTACGAAGGGACATGTCCCGCAGGATTACGTCGATTACGCGCGGCATGACGCGGACGGCATCGTTCGTGGAGACCTGCTCCTCTCCATGTCCGAGCGGCTCAATCATGTGACGAAGGTCATGGAGAACCTCGGGCTTGTGATTCTGAAGGACGAGAATGGAGAGTATGTCTCCCGCGGCTGGCGCAATATCAAGATCAACGGTGAAAATATCAAGCCGCTTCTCGCAGATGCCGCGTCCGCGCAGAAGAACGTCACGATTCTCAATCATGTGAATATCACCGATTATCTGACAGTTCCGGCTGACGCTGCACCGGAAAACCATGCGGACGGCGAATTCATCCCGTCCGGCCGACGGATCGCAGGCGCTGTCGGGTTCAGCGTCAATGAGCCTTTGGCGTACGAAATTCACGCGAAGGCTGTTCTTGTTGCGACCGGCGGCGCAGCCGGCATCTACCGGCCGAACAACCCCGGATTTTCCAGACATAAGATGTGGTACCCGCCGTTTAATACGGGCGCGGGATATGCGATGGGAATCCGTGCTGGCGCGGAGATGACGACATTCGAGATGCGTTTCATCGCGCTCCGCTGCAAGGACACAATCGCTCCGACAGGAACGATCGCCCAGGGCGTCGGCGCAAAGCAGGTCAATTCTCTCGGTGAGATCTATGAGAACAAGTACGGCCTCACGACGTCAGAGAGAGTCTACGGCACCGTTGAGGAGATGCGCGAGGGACGCGGGCCGTGCTATCTGAAGACGAAGGGCATCTCAAAGGACGCGGAGGAGTCGCTCTACAGGGCGTACCTCAACATGGCGCCGTCACAGACGCTCAAGTGGTTTGAGGGCGGTCAGGGTCCCTCCGAGGAAAATGTAGAGATTCAGGGCACGGAGCCGTATATCGTCGGCGGTCACACGGCGAGCGGTTACTGGATCCGAAATGACCGCTCAACGACGATTGAGGGCCTCTTCGCGGCGGGCGATGTCGCCGGCGGAGCCCCGCAGAAATATGTGACGGGAGCACTTGCAGAGGGCGAGATTGCGGCAGAGTCAATTCTGAAGCTTCTTGCGAAAGATGCAAAGGGCAGTGTGCAGAAGCATCTGATGAATGCTGCGGGGACAAACGACGTGGCCCTGACCAAAGAGGCGGACGGCCTGATTGATGCATATGAGGCGCAGCTCTCCAACCCGGAGTTCCTCATGACGACGGAGGAGATCGAGGAGGCCATGCAGAAAATCATGGACGAGTACGCCGGAGGCATCAGCACAGCGTATCGCTACAACGAGGCATCTCTGGAACTTGCGGACAAGCACATTCGCTCGCTCGAGGCGCTTGTCCCGAGACTCGCCGCGGCCGCATTCGCGGAAAATACAGATTTCCCGGAGAAAGACCCGCATTTTCAGGCGTATGTCAATTCCGTGTACAGGGACGGACAAATTGAGACCGTCCTCAGACCTCTGATTGCGGAGAACGGCGCGGAGGCCTGCGGAAATGAAGGGAGGGTGCCCGGATGAGCGTAAAAATCAACCGTTCAAAATGTGTGGGCTGCCGGCAGTGCGTTGAGGTATGTCCCGGAAATCTGATCAAGATCGGCAGTGACCGGAAGGCGTATATTCCGCATGAGCGCGACTGCTGGGGATGCACCTCCTGCATCAAGGAGTGCCGGTTCGGTGCGATTGACTTTTTCCTGGGGCCGGACCTCGAGGGCCGCGGCACAAAGCTTTCTGTCTCAAGAAACGAGAATGGCTATGTGTGGACGTTCACGGATATCCACGGACATGTAAGACAGATCTCGATCAATGCGAAAGACGCAAACAGATATTAAATATGGAGGACAAAGCAGTGAGTGAATTATCCCATCTCGATCAGCTCGAGGCTGAGGCAATCTACATTATGCGGGAAGTTGCCGCAGAATGCGAGAAGCCTGTCATGCTCTATTCCATCGGAAAGGACAGCACGGTGCTTCTGCACCTGGCGCTGAAAGCTTTCTATCCGGAGAAACCGCCATTTCCATTCCTTCACATCGACACGACGTGGAAGTTCAAGGAAATGATCAAGTTCCGCGATGAGCAGGCGAAGAAGTACGGCCTCAAGATGCTTGTCTATACGAACGAGGAGGGCAGAAAGCAGGGCGTCAACCCGTTTGATTACGGCGCTTCCTATACAGACATTATGAAGACGCAGGCCCTGAAGCAGGCGCTCACGAAGTACGGCTTCACGGCGGCCTTCGGAGGCGGCCGCCGCGACGAGGAGAAGTCCCGCGCGAAGGAGCGGATCTTCTCGTTCCGGAACGAGGCACAGGCCTGGGACCCGAAGAATCAGAGACCGGAAATGTGGAAGCTCTATAACACGCATATCCGGAAGGGCGAGAGCATGCGCGTCTTTCCGATTTCAAACTGGACGGAGAAGGATATCTGGATGTACATCAAGCGCGAAAACATCGAGATTGTCCCTCTTTACTACGCAAAGGTCCGCCCGTGCGTCGAGCGCGACGGCCAGCTGATCATGGTTGACGATGACCGGATGAGACTGAAGCCGGGCGAGAAGATCATGCACAAGAAGACGGGCGCCGGCAGCATGGAGAAGAGAAAGAAGGAGGGCTACTTCTGATGCGTGACTTACTGAAATTCATTACCTGCGGCAGTGTTGACGACGGAAAATCAACGCTGATCGGACATATCCTGTATGATTCAAAGCTCCTCTACGCGGACCAGGAGAAGGCTCTTGAGCTCGACTCCAAAGTTGGAAGCCGCGGCGGTGCGATTGACTACTCCCTGCTTCTTGACGGCCTCACGGAGGAGCGCGAGCAGGGCATCACGATCGATGTCGCGTATCGCTATTTTACGACAGACCACCGCTCCTTCATCGTCGCGGACACACCGGGCCATGAGGAGTACACGAGAAATATGGCAGTCGGAGCTTCATTTGCCGATCTTGCCGTCATTCTGGTGGACGCGAAGCAGGGCGTACTCGTTCAGACGCGCCGCCACGCACGGATCTGCGCGCTCATGGGCATCCGCTACTTCGTCTTCGCAGTCAACAAGATGGATCTTGTGAATTACAGCGAGGCCCGCTTCAAGGAGATTCTTGACCAGATCTCTGAGCTGACAAATGAACTGAAACTTGAGAACGTCAACGTGATCCCGGTTTCCGCGACAGAGGGCGATAACATCACGAAGCGCTCCGCGAACATGCCCTGGTATAAGGGCGACGTACTCCTCGATTACCTCGAGACCGTTGATGTCCAGGACGCCGCGAAGGAGCAGGGCTTCTATATGCCGGTGCAGCGTGTCTGCCGCCCGGACCGCAATTTCCGCGGCTTCGAGGGACAGATTGAGGCGGGCTCCGTGAAGATCGGTGACGAGATCACGTCTCTTCCGAGCGGTGAGAAGGCGCACGTGAAGGGCGTTCTCATCGGAGACAGGGAGGCGGACAGCGCCATCAAGGGACAGCCGGTCACACTCTCGCTCGACCGCGAGGTCGATGTGTCGAGAGGCTGCGTTCTGGAAAGCGGCTCCGGCGCACAGATCGCGGACACAGTTACGGCGACGATCCTCTGGATGGACGACGCGACGCTTGAGAACGGCAAGAACTTCTATGTGAAGCTCGGCACCCGCGAGATCCCGGGCCTTGTCACGAAGATCCTCTACAAGATCGATGTCAACACGGGAGAGCATGAGGAGGCGACATCTCTCAGGAAAAATGAGATCGCTGAAGTGCGGCTCGCATTTACCGACAGAATCGTCGTCGATCTTTTCAGTAAGCACAGAACGCTTGGCGAGCTCATCCTGATCGACCGCGTCTCGAATATGACATCCGCGTGCGGCGTCGTTGAGTCCGTGTCAGACAGTGGCAATAACTTCGGCGAGGGAAAGGTCACGAAGGAGCTTCGCGCGGCACTCGAGGGACAGACCCCGATCACGGTTGAATTCCGGATCGGAAAGAACGGTCTCACGAGAGAGACAGCGGAGGAGGTCGAGAAGCAGCTGGTCATCGCCGGCAGACATACCTACCTCTACGCGCCGTCTGATGCGGAGCACGTCGCCGAGGTTGTGCGGCGCCTCAATCACGCCGGTATCATCGTTCTGCTGGTTCTCAATGAAGAGCTCGCGGATAAGCATCTCGTTCCGAGAAAGCCGTCCTATATTGATGACTGGGGCGAGGCGGGCGAGTCTGTTGATTCGATCGTGAAGTTCATTCTGGACGCGTCCCGGTATGACACAGGCGTAGCCGGAAATAAAGATTATATCTGATGCTTTGTGAGGGCCACTTCCGGGGCACGCTCCCGGGAGAGGTTCTCATAAAAACAGGCGGTCTTCCCTCTTTTTCTACTTGACAATCCCACTAATCATAGTAAGATAATGGGAAAACGACAAACGGAGGCGCTATGAAATTTAATACAAGACTGCTGCATGGCAAGGCCGTAAAGCGGTACGCCGAGGGCGCGACGGTACCTCCGATCGCGCAGGTCACTGCATTTTCCTTCCCGACTGCGGAGGAGCAGGCTAATGTTTTCCAGCACAAGGCCGCGGGCTTCGCGTACAGTCGTGTAGGGAATCCGACGGTGGCGGCCTTCGAACAGAGACTCAATGAGCTTGAGGGCGGCAATGCCTGTATCGCCTGTTCGAGCGGAATGTCGGCGATCACGCTGGCGCTTCTCAACATGCTCTGCGCGGGCGATGAGATTATCGCCGGCTGCGGCCTTTACGGCGGGTCCATTGATCTCTTCGAGGATCTGACAAAATTCGGAATCCAGACCCGGTTTGTCCGCCACCTGACGGTGGAGGAGATTGAGCCGCTGGTCAATGAAAAGACACGCGTTATCTTCGGTGAACTGATCGGAAACCCGGGACTTGAGATCATGGATGTCCCGGAGGTTGCGAAGTTCGCGCACCACATCGGCGTTCCGCTCATCGTCGATTCCACGACGGCGACACCGTACATCGCAAAGCCGCTCGAGCTCGGAGCGGACATCGTGGTTCACTCGGCCTCGAAGTATATTAACGGCGGAGGCAATTCCGTCAGCGGCGCGATTATCGACGGCGCAAAGTTCAAATGGGATTTTGATAAATTCACGGCGCTTTCCGGATACCGGAAATTCGGGATCCTCGCGTATACGATCCGTCTCCGGACGGACATCTGGGAGAATATGGGGAGCTGTCTTGCACCGATGAATGCGTACCTCAATATTATCGGCCTCGAGACGCTCGGCCTCCGGATGGAGCGGATCTGCTACAATGCGGAGACCCTGGCCCGCGCACTTGATGAGATCCCGGGTATATCGGTCAATTACCCGACACTTCCCGGAAATCCGTACAGGGAGCTTGCGGAGCGGGAACTCGGGGGACTCGGCGGAGGCATCCTGACATTCCGCGCCGGCTCAAGGGAGAGGGCGTATCAGGTGCTTAATTCCCTGCAATATGTGACACGGGCGACGAGCATCGGAGATTTCCGGTCTCTCGCGATTCATCCGGCATCCACGCTCTATATCAGGAGCACACCGGAAATGAGAGAAGCTGCAGGCGTCTTTGATGACACGATCCGCGTGAGCGTCGGCATCGAGGACGTGGAGGATCTGATTGACGACTTCCGCCAGGCACTGAAGGCGTAAGCGATAGATTTCATTTGCAAGTCGACAGAAAACAACATAAAGGAGAACTGAGATGACAATCACAGTAGGCGGCGAGAAAAAAGAAGTAAAAGACGGAATCACCATTTCCGAACTGATCGAGCAGGAGAAAGTTGAGACTCCGGAATATGTCTCCGTATCCGTCAATGAGGAGTTTGCGCAGCGCGACACTTTTGATACGACGCACCTGAAGGACGGCGACGTTGTTGAATTTCTGTATTTCATGGGAGGCGGCCGCTGATGCCATTTACAAATGAACAGCTGGAGCGATATTCCAGAC
>ONSX01000008.1 GCA_900320615.1 uncultured Eubacteriales bacterium | reverse complement strand
AAATCTTTCGGAGCGTGGCAACAGTATCCAGACATCCGAAAGAAAGGAACGACTCCTTTACCGCGCCATGGACAGGTCAAGGCGGGCAACGAATCCACAGAATTATAATGATGATGGCACGATTAAGAAAGGCCGTAAGACCTGGAAATATTCAAATCATTATAAGAAGCTGAAATCTAAACATGCTGAATTGTGCCGTATCAATGCAGTAAACAGGCAGCTCGCAATCAATGAGGATTCTAACCATTTGCGAAGTCTCGGAGACATATTTGTGACAGAGCCTAAAAATGCAGGCAAGCTGATGAAGAGGGCTAAGGAAACGACTAAAAACAGTAAAGGTAAATTCAACAAGAAAAAGCGCTTTGGAAAATCCATAAAGAACCGCTGCCCCTCTGGATTTCAGACTACAGTAGAAAAGAAGTTTAAGGTCACAGGAGGTACATATATAGAAGTTCCGAACAATTACAGGGCAAGCCAGTACGACCATACGGCTGATGATTACATCAAAAAGAAATTGTCTGACAGGCTGTATAAACTTCGTGATGGTACTGAAGTACAAAGAGACTGGTACTCATCCTATCTGCTTTACTGCTACGATTATAGAACACAGAACATAGATAAAGAAAAATGTATGACAGAATTTAAGGCTCAATACAACAAAGAAAAAGCCCTAATCGCATGGATTAAGGCTCATACAATCAAGATACTGAATAGCGGAATTAAAGTAGCTTAACAATTCAATATCAGGGAGATTGACTGTACTCCCTTGCTGAAAAGCAGAAATTTACCGCTAATGTGGTCGTCGGACTGCTTGGTAATGAAAGTCCTGATTCAAACAGATTTACACTTGTAACTCCAAAGCCTGAAAATGGTGTACGATTACAAGCTACACTTGGCAATCAGAACCCCCACGGGCTTGCCCGTGGGAGCAGTCAGGAGGGTTGATACGGAATTTTTCACACCAGTCTCTTCTGGTATCCCCCTGTAACATGCACATCGGAGTGCTCGATAATGAAAGCCTGCGGATCTGCGTCCAGAATGTCCCGCTTAACCTCCTCAACCTCGTTCTTGGCGACGACTGTGACGAGGACGCTGGTCGCATTTCCCGTGTAGGCGCCTATACCGTCCCAAAACGTCACGCCTCGGACGTACTTCTTCATGATGACGTCCCTGATCTCCGGGTGGTGCGTGAAGATCATCAGCTCGAGCTCGATGTTCTGGTAATGGAACCGGTCAATCGCCACCGAGAAAAATGCGATGAACAGAATCGAATAAATCGCGGTCGAGAGCCTGAAGAGGACCGCCATGACGGCGTAGAGGCAGATATTGAACACAAAATTCATAAGCCCCACCGAGAACTTTCCCTTCTGCGTGAGGTAGACGCCGAGGAGATCGAGACCACCTGCGCTTCCTCCGTTCGTCAGAATGAGGCCGCAGCCGAAGCCGCCGAACAGGCCCGCGATCGCGATGTTCGCCAGTCTGTCATTAATGAGTGGAAGCGCCGGAATCGGCAGAAACGTAAACGCGATCGTCTGCACCGCGACTGAAATCACCGTCCCGACCAGCATCCGCCGGCTCATGGCCCGGAACGCGAGCAGAAACAGCGGGATATTCAGTGCCAGGTTGATGAGACCCGCGACATCCACGCCATGCACCCACGAAAATGCCAGCGTCCGAATCAGCTGTGCCAGACCGACAATGCCGCCGGCATAAAGATGGAGCGGCATCATGAACCAGTTCACCGCGCACGCGTAAATAAGAGACCCTGCGACAATCATCAGAACATTGCGCATAAGAAACGGACGGTAAGGCCCGCGGATCACCACCGGATTCTCCTTTCCTGCTGCTATAGTATGCATACCCATTCTCCTTCTTTTCTTCGTACCATCTGAGAGTGTACCATATCGCAGAGAATCCGTCATGCACAGAAAAATACCCCGAGCACACTGTCAGTTGAAGGATGCCTTGGGAGCGGACGGATCTGCTTGCCGATTCTCCTCTCACTGGATCGGCAGGCAGATCCGGAACCAGGTTCCCGTCCGTCCCTTTCCCGGCTCAACAAGTGCAATCGTGCCTCCGTGCCTGTTCACGATCTTTTTTGCGATCGAGAGGCCGAGGCCGCTGCCGCCCCCGCTCTTTCTCGACTCATCGCCGATGACAAATGGTTCAAAGATGTGATCCCGGAACTCCTCCGGGATACCCGGCCCGCTGTCCCCGAGCTCGATAACCGCCTGCCTATTTTTGACACAGATGCTCCCGTAGATTGTCGCCCCCGCACCTGCGTGACGAATCGAATTCGTGATGATATTCTCAAAGACGCGCTTAAGCTGCATGCGGTCGAACTGAGTCTCAATCTTCTCGTCCGGGATATCGACCTCCATTCCGAAGCCGCCAAGCTGCAGCTCCTGATAGCGGCCAGCCATATAGCTGCGGAAATACTCGCAGAGATCACCCTGCTCGAGCACGAGCTGAAAATCCGGGTGGTCGAGCCTGCTGTAATCACTGAATGAGCTGATGAGTTCCTCCAGCAGATCCGCCTTCTGTGAAATAATCCGGACGTACTTCTCCTCGTCCTCTCTTGGAATCAGCCCGTCCTCGATTGCCCGCGCGTATCCGCTGATCACAGTGATCGGCGTCTTCAGGTCATGCGAGATATCCGCCAGCATCTTCCGCTTCTGCTCCTCGAGACGTCTCTGCTCCTGCTCACTCCTGGCCAGTTTGTCAGACATGTCGTTGAATGTGTCAATAATCTGCACGAATTCCTTCGGCCCCCTGTAGTCCCGGACCGGCTCTCTCTCTCCATCAATGAACCCTTTCAGCGCCCCATCCAGTACGGCGAGCGGCCGGCGTATCTTCGCGACCATCCGAAGGCCGACCAGAATAATGAGAAGGATCACACAGACCGCAAATACGAAAATGAGAATATCCGTCACTTTCCCAGAGAGGTGGTCATAGATATATTGCGTGCTCTCCGCGTGGATCAGGAGATAACGCGTATGGCCGTCATTGTCCGTGTACATCGTCTTCTGAAGGACCATGCGCCCGCTATCATCGAGACTGCTGGTAAACAGGCGGTTGATCGTGTTCTTCGAGACCCTCGATCCCGAGAGCTCCAGGTTCGTATAGACGATGTACCGTCGGCTGTCAATCACAGCGATTCCCTGCAGAATCCAGCTGCTTCCGTTGTCCTTATAGCAAGAGAGGACATAGCCATTGGCCTTCCCGCCCGGCTCGAGAGACTCGATCATATAGCTCACGCCCTTCTGATAGTCCGTGAGATACTGCAGAGAATCCACGCTGTATGTATTTTTCTTGTCGCTCCTGCTGCAGTAAATGACGTGCGCATCCTCGCCCAGCACCTCGAAATATCCATTTTTCCCGAGATATTTCTGTGCCTCCACCTCATCATACTGATCCGCCTTAAGAAGCGGGAGCTGTTTCAGGAAACTTCCGGTCCCGATGCCGTTCAAAATATACTCCGGAATATACACAGAGAAGGACACAAGCAGAAGACCGAGCAGCACCATAGCCGCGACAAGAAACACGAGACTTCGGATCATAAAGGAATAGAGGCTCCCAGACTTCCGCGCCTTCTTTGCATGCTTTGTTTTCATAATCAGGATCCCTTCCGGAGCTCATTCTGATTTGCGAACCGATATCCAAGCCCCCGGACCGTGATCAGATATTTCGGTTTCTTGCTGTCCTCCTCGATCTTGTCTCGGAGATTTGAGATGTGAACCATAATCGTATTCTCTTCTGCCGCAAAGCAGTCTCCGCTCACAGCCTCGTAGATCTGAAGTTTCGTGTACACACGCCCCGGATGACGCATGAGGAGGAGCATGATCTTCAGCTCCATCGGCGTGACGGAGATCTCCTGCCCGTCCTTAAACAGCTGCATCGTGCGCCTGTCAATCCGGAATGGCCCCGCCTCGGCGACATCCTCCTGCCCTGCGTCCGAGCCGCACAGCTTATAGAACCGGCGGAGCGATGCCCGGACGCGCGCGACGACCTCGAGCGGATTAAACGGCTTCGTCAGATAATCGTCCGCCCCGAGATCAAGCCCGAGGATCTTGTCGCTGTCCTCCTGCTTGGCGGAGAGAACGATGATCGGCATATTGCTCATCTCCCGGACGCGCCGGATCAGTTCGTAGCCGTTCATATGCGGCATCATAATGTCAAAAATGCCGATGTCGATATGCTTCACATCGAGGACCTGAAGCGCCTCGCGGCCGTCGGAGGCGGATTCCACCTTATATCCGCCGTTCTCGAGATAAAGCTTCAGCACCGCGATGATATCCGGATCATCCTCCGCGATCAGCACTGTATAAGATTTCTGCATGTCCATACCATTCTCCATTTCCCCAGATAAATATATTATATAAAGAAAGAGCGCCATCTCCGGCGCCCTTTTTCTGCTGTTTTCATGTGCCTCTTCATCAATTCGGGCAGGTCACACAATGCCACGAATCCTCTCAATCAGCCCATCGACCTCCTTGTCATAATTCGCTGCATCCTCTGCCCAGGACGCCTGCGCCGGATTGTTTTCAATGCCTGTAATCCCGCACATATCCACCAGATATTTTGTGAGATAGCGGGTCGTCTTCTCCGAGCCGGACAGGTTCAGATGATCGCCGTCATCGAGTGAGTCCGTGGACCAGTTGATACCGATCTCATCCGCAATACTATTCAGGTCGATGTAATCGACCCCGAGCTCCGCCGCCGCTGCCGTGAGCGCGTCCACACGCGCCTGATTATAGTTTCTCGGTGATGGCGCGCTGTAGAGGACAAGTTTTGCGCCGCGCTTCTCACAGTAGTCACGGATTTCCTCAAGACTCCGCATGCTGAGAGTGCTGACCGTCACGTTTTTCATTTTACGGGACATGTAATTCTTCCCGTCATAAGGATGCACGGCCGTCCGAATCCCGAAGCCCTTGTAATTCGAGACTATCGCGCTCTCATATGTGTCGGCGTTCCAGAAGCTGTGATAGCGTACGACCGGAAAAAGCTGCCCGATGAGCTCCGTGAAGCGCATCTCAAGATCGTCGACCATTGTTTCCTTCGTGAATGCGTCATGAGCCTCCAGAAGAACGAGCTCCGGCTGCTGCCGCCTGAAGACAGCCTTCAGAATCGTCATCGTCTCTGCAAGTCTCTGTCCCGGCTGTCCGCAGTCGTAGGAGGTGATGCCTGTCTCCTCCCACGCCTGGATCGGACTGAACGTCGTGTAGCTCTCGCTGTCACCGATATTGATAACCTGGAGTGAATCTGGCGTCTCATTGGCAAGGCGCACATAGACTGCGTTCCGGCCGCCGATCTCGCCCTTCTGATATCGCGGGTTGCGACTGATCATCTGCGATATGCCCTCGACCATGAGGCAGAGAATCAGGAAGAACAGGGCTGTTCGCCCGATTTTTCTTCCGATGCCGGTTCCGTTCTTGCTTGTCTCCGGCTTGTTATTAGAATCCTGCATAAATCATATCCACTTTCAGATAACCGGCGCCATATGCACCGAACAGAAACACCGCGATGATCAGGGCGTAATAGAGCGTCCATCTGACCGGTGTCTCCCATTTTCCAATTCTCTTGTCGGGAACGAAGTTCAGCTCGCGGCAGAGGTCGTATAGAAAGACAACGATGATGCCGACTCCCGCCAGCATACAGCCCGCCCTGCTGAGACCGAGGGTGAACAGTGTTCCGTCCGTAAAGGTGCGGAATGTAAAACCGCGGAACATGCTCCGGAACATCCGAAATCCCGCTCTAAGTCCGTTCGCCCGGAAGAACATCTCGCCCGTGAAAATAACAAACCAGTTTTTCACGATCCGGAACAGCTTCCAGAGGTTCTTCGCCCATGTCCCGGGAAGTCTCTTCTCAATGCCCTTGCGGACCGGCACCAGTGCCGCCTCGATCATAAGGATCACAAAGTAGTACATGCCGTAGAACAGATAGTTCCACTGACCGCCGTGCCAGACACCGTTCGCGAGCCAGACCGGAAAGATGCACACCGCAGTCGTGCCGAGCTGCATGATATACCGCCCGTACTTCTTCCGCGCATAGCGGTTCCACTTCATGACCGGCTTCGACAGCGAGATCGGGTAAAAGATATAGGTCCTGAACCAGACGCCGAGCGTAATATGCCATCTGCGCCAGAACTCAGACGCATTCACCGCAAAAAAAGGCTGGCGGAAGTTTTCCGGCATCCCGATTCCAAAGAGCTTCGCGGAACCGAGAACGACATCCATCGTGCCGGAGAAATCCATATAGAGCTGAAGCGCGTAGAGAATGCCCGAGACGGCAATGACCGCGCCGCTATACTGCTCATAATGATTGAAAATTGCGTTGACGTCAATGATCAGACGGTTCGCAATGACATATTCCTTGAAGAGGCCCCAGACGATCCGGATCGAGCCGTCAGCGAGGTTCTGAAAACGAATCGGATCGCCGGCGCGCAGCTCCTTCTGAAGCTGGCCGCTGCTTAAGATCGGGCCCTCCATGACCTTCGGGAAGAAGCACAGGATCAGAAGAATCCGCAGCGGGTTCTTCTCCGGTTTCATTTTCCCCCAGAAGACATCGGTCAGATAGCCGATCGCATCCAGGGTATAAAATGAAATTCCGAGCGGTGCCGCAAATGTCCTCCAGATGATCTGATGCCGGGGATGAAACAGTCTGTACAACCGCCCCGCATTGATCTGGATAAACCCCGCGTACTTGAAGACGGCAAGCGTGGCAAGGAGGCCCAGAATGCCGAGAAGAAGTATCTTTCCCTGCCTTCTGTCTCCCCGCAGGTTTTCGAGCAGAATCCCGAGGCCCCAGGTCCACGCAGCTGCAAGGATGACCCAGATCAGAAGAACGCCGCTGATCGACACATAAAAGAGGATACTCGCCGCAAGGAGCGAGATCCACCTGACTTTCCGCGGCAGAAGCTGGTAGACAATGACCAGCGCCGGGAGCATCAGAAACAGGTAGAGCGCCTCGAAATACGTCATCCGATTATTTCCTCAGTCTTTCAACCATAGCCGCAATCGCGTCTGCAGAATTGAAATTCTCCGGGACCATATCAGCAGCGCTGACCTTCACGTCGTACTGGCCCTCGAGCTCCGCGACAAGAGAAATGATGCCGAACGAATCGAGAATATGATCGTCGATCAGATGCTTCTCGTTCTTGTAGTCAACTGTGTCATCAATCTCGTTCAGGATGCCAATGATTTCATTTGTCAGGTTCTCACTCATATAATTACTTCCTTTCTGATCATATCGATCGTTCCATATAGTTATGCCTTATCCGGAATCCCGATTTTTCCGCAATCCCGATTTTTCCGCGTGAATGTCAGATGCGGAAAACGAATGCTGTCACTTCGTGTTCATCGGCCAGGTCTGCAGGCTCTTCCGAACCGTCCGGAATCCCTCTGCCCGGCTCCATGTCACAACCGCCGGCAGATCGTGGCTCAGGAAGAGTGCCATACCCTCAAACGCGCTGTAAGCACCCGCATTGTGGAAAATGAGGACATCTCCTGCAAGGAGCCTGATGCCGCTGTCGTAGCGCGCGCAGAGAATATCATTCACGGTGCAAAGCGACCCGCAGAGGACATATGTATGCGCCTCTTTGCCGGGCTCTCCCTGATGTTCCGTCCTGCCGTCAGTGTTTGTCTGATTCTGCTGACCTGCTCTGTCCAGACGTTCAGCCGTCCCGCTGCCAGATCCGCTCTCACGGCCCATAACGGTGATTTCCGGAACGAACATGCCGCGGATCTGGCCGTCGTACTGGATCTGGTGGATGCCACCGTCAAGAATCACATACGTCTGTTTTCCGTTTTTCTTTATGTCGCGGATCGATGTGATATAAACGCCACAGCCGGCCGCAAGGAACCGTCCCATCTCGAAGGTGACATAAGCCGCTCCGATCTCCTTTGCAAGGAGCGCAAGCTGCCGCACCGCATCCTCCGTGATGCCGCGGCTGTCATTTTCAAAATAGCCGATCGGGAAACCTGGACCGTACTCGAGCTCAAGGTCAGACCATCCTTCCGCCGCCAGCTCGTCGAAGAAGGTCCTCAGCATGTCCAGCTCCTTCCGGATCATATGTTCCTTCTTCTGCGTGCCCGAAAAATAGTGGATGCCGCTGATGCTCACGCTGCGGCTCTTATCCGCCCGCGCGAGGAGGTTTTTTATTTCCTCCCTGTCCATGCCGAACTGGTTTCCGCTCGTAAGGCGCGGGAACACGCGGACCCTTATGTGCCGCGCCTCCGCCGCCTCCGCGATATCGCGGAACTGAGAGACGGATTCCGCCGTATAGGTACACCGCTCCCCGCAGAGATCCATGACCTCCGCAATCTCCTCCTTCGTCTTCATGACGCCAGAATAAAAAATTTTCTCGAGTGGCACGTTCTGTCTCACCGCGATGCGGAACTCACCGATCGAGCAGCACTCGATCCGATCCGCATGACCAGCCATTGTCTTTGCGATGAACGGATTGCTCTTCATCGCAAAGCACAGCCCGATATCGTCTCCCAGCATGGCGTGCACAGCGTCCGCGCGGCCCTCCGCCTCGTCCAGATCATAGACGTAGAGAGGCGTCCCCGTGTTCTTCAATGCTTCCCGCAGCATGTCGTCCGTCATAAGTCACTTTGAAAGCAGCCCCGTTCCGAAAGCCGCCGTCTCCTTTCCGAATCAATCTCCTGCCTGCACCTGCTAAGCCGCAGCCTTCACAACCGGATTCAGGTCCGCCACAGGCATTGTCTTTCCTCACCTGCTCAGCCTCTGCCCATCGCCCGGCTGCGCAGCTCATTTCTGTCCTTCTTGCCATTCTTGGTGACTGGAAAACTTTCGAGCCTGATAAAGCGGCGCGGAAGCATGTATCTCGGGATCTCCCGAACGAGCGTCTCCCGGATCGCATGCGCGTCCGCCGTCCCCGTGTAAAATGCAGTGATCCGGCTGTTTTCCGGCGTGAATACACAGCAGCTGTCCGAGACGCCATCGGTGTTCGCGATTGCCTTCTCGATCTCCTCGAGCTCGATCCTGTGGCCGAACAGCTTGATCTGGAAGTCCTTTCTCCCGCAGAAGATGAGGTTCCCATCCTCGTCGTACTTTGCGAGGTCACCGGTCATATACATCCGCAGCTTCCTCCCGTCACTTGCCACAAAATGCACGAAGCTCTTCTGTGTCCGCTCCGGGTCGTTGTAATACCCGGCCGCGACGGACTCGCCGGCCACGCAGATCTCTCCTTCTATCCCGGGCTCTTTAATCTCGTGCCAGCGCTCGTCGAGAAGGAACACCCTGCGTCCCGGGAACGGCTTTCCGATCGGTATCTGTCTGCCCTTCTCAGAGTCCCTCCCGATCCGGTAATATGTGCAATTGCACGTGATCTCGGACGGTCCGTAGAGGTTCACGAACTCCGTCTCCGGAAGCGCCGACCTCCACGCATCAAGCGGCCCGGTCGGCATCGCCTCCCCGCTGAACATAATGAGGCGCACATACCCCGGAACCCCGTAGTCGAGACCCTTTAAGGCTGTCACAGTCGTGAGCGCCGACACGGCCCAGATGAGGACAGTCACCTCTTTGTCATTCAGGTAATCGATCAGCTTCGCCGGCATCGCAAAGAGCCGGCGGTCGATAATTACAAGCTCCGCGCCCGTCATGAGACAGGAATATATGTCCTTCACCGACACGTCGAAGTCAAATGGCGCCTGATTGCCGAGTCTGTCATGTTCCGTGATCTGAAAGATCTCTGTGAAGTGAGAAATGAAATCAATGACCGACCTGTGGCTGACTGACACGCATTTCGGCTCTCCTGTGGAGCCGGATGTAAAAATGCCATACAGAAGATCGTCGGGAGAGGCACTCTCACGAATGCGCGCGAGTGTTTCGCGATCCGGATCTTCATTTCCTGCTGTCAGATCGGAAATCGTGAGGACCTCTCCCTCAAAACCTGCGCCGCGGACGGCCGGAATCTGACTCTCCTCCGCAATAACAAGCTCTGTCTTCAGCCGCGCCAGAATCTTTCTCACCCGATCCGCCGGCTGATCGCTGCTGACCGGCACATAGAAGCCACCGGCATAGGCGACGCCGAGCTGCACGGCAAGGGTGAGCGCGCTCTTCTCCGCACAGACCGCGACCGGTTTATTTCCGGATATTTTGTCCGCGAGCGCACTTCCTGCCCGCTGCGATGCAAGAAGAAGCTCTGCCCATGTCAGGGTGCGCTCCGCATCGGCCACGGCGGGTCTGTCAGGAAGCCTCGCGGCTGTTCTCTCAAGCATTTCCAGTACATTATTCATCGGATTATTCGTCTCCTTTGCGATCCTTAAATGAGCATATCCATAAATCCTTAAAGTTTTGTGGAGGAAACCTTAAGGTTTCTGAAGAATTCCTGCCGTTAACATGGTTCTTACATAGTTTTAATAGAACATACCCTGCACCGATGGTATAATATTGTATAAAATTGCGTTTGATTCCGGATATCTGTTGTGCGTTGTGACGGATTTTTGAGTGTACTCATCATATCATAGACCGTCAGCGAGGTCAAAGACACTGATACCGGCAGACAGTATAAACATCACCTGTCATCAGATCCTGAAGACAGGAAGTGACATCAAAACGGAGGTTGCAGACTATGTTCCGGAACATGAAAAAAGAAGAAAAGGCATGGGTTCTCTACGACGTCGGAAATTCCGTGTTCACGCTGATGGTGTCCACGCTGATCCCGATCTGGTTCAATACCCTCGGCAAGAACCAGCACATCAGCAGCACGCAGTATCTGGCCTACTGGAGCTACGCAGTCAGTGCGGTGACGATTCTCGTGGCCATTGCCGGACCTTTGCTCGGCGCGCTGTCCGACACGAAGGGCTTTCGGAAACCGATGTTCACACTCTCGCTGATTGTCGGCGTCATCGGCTGTATACTGCTCGGTATCGTCCCCGGCTGGCGGCTCTACATCGCATTCTTCATCATCGCAAAGAGCTGCTACCAGATCACGCTGGTTCTCTACGACTCGATGCTGCCTGACATCACAGCACCGGAGCGGATGGACGTGATTTCCTCCGGCGGCTACGCGTACGGCTATCTCGGCTCTTGCATCCCATTCATTGCGGCACTCGCGTTCTACGCGGTCGGTACCGCAGGCAGGATGAATATGCGCCTTGCGATGTTCTTTGCATTTCTTGTGGCAGGACTCTGGTGGCTCATCGTGACGATCCCGCTTCTTAAGTGCTACAGACAGACACATTTCGTCGAGCATAACAGCAGCGCCGTCCGTGAGAGTTTCTCCCGTCTCGGCAGAACACTGACGCACATGTATAAGGAGGAGCGGCACGTCTTTTATTTTCTGCTGGCCTTCTTCTTCTACATCGATGGCGTCTACACAATCATCGACGAGGCGGTCGCGATCGGCACATCGCTCGGAATCAACCAGATAGGACTGCTCGTCGTCCTTCTGCTGACACAGGTCGTCGCGTTCGCATTTGCGACGCTCTTCGGAAAGCTGGCCGGGAAGCACAGCGCGCTCTCCCTCATCAGTGTCTGCATCATCGGCTATTTCGCGGTCGCGATCTTCGCACTGTTCATGCATTCGCTCTGGCAGTTCGGCGTCATGGCCTTTGTCGTCGGCATGTTCCAGGGCGCAATCCAGGCGCTCTCCCGCTCCTACTTCGCGTCGATCATCCCGGCGGAGAGTTCCGGCGAGTACTTCGGTCTCTACGACATCTGCGGAAAGGGCGCGTCTTTCGTGGGGACGATGCTGATTGCGATCACCGTGAGCCTCACAGGCAGCATCAATATCTCCGTCTCGACGCTCGCCGTGCTCTTCATCATCGGACTGATCCTGCTCCGGAAATCCGCCGCGCACTCCGCGAAGAAAGCGGCATGAGACCATTTCGGCTTGCACATTCTACGCACAGGCGATAATCGTCCCCTGCACAGAAATCCCTCTGCCCCAAAGCAGAGGGATTTCTGTATCAGAGACTGTTACCCGTCTCAGCGTTTCATGCGCTCGATCGCATATTTCACGAGATCGCTTCGCACGACATCGCGCTCATCGAATGCAACCATCGCAACACCCTTGCCTCGCATTTTATTCCAGACGCCGAATGAAAGGATTACATTTGTGTCGAGGATAAATGTCTTTTTCAATGATCATTGCCTCCGGATGTTCATGGGTTTACAGCAGCGTCTGTTCGTTGATAATCAGGTGGAAATCCATTTTCAGAAAATTTGCGGCTCTTTTGCACAGAAGCATCCGGTCCATGAAGATCTCGAAGTACTCCCCGATCTCTCCGTACCGCGTATCGATCTTCAATTTTAATTTGATTGCATCTCTGTTCTGATTGATTTTGAGCTTTGACTTGACGGCGGAGAAGTTGACGCGGTCATGGATATCAAACTGATGCTCGTCGCTCTCCTGAACGCGGCTCCGTCTGACATCAGACTTGTCGGCGATGATGAGCGCGGCAGCAATGACGCTGACCGGCACACCGTTGCCCTCGTCGTGGTTGCCGATCGCGCAGATGATCTGGGCGATGTCCTCGGCGGGCACATCCATGTCGTGCAGGATCTGAAAAGCCATCAGCGCGCCGGACTGGCTGTGATCCGACCGGTTAACGATATTTCCGATGTCGTGCAGCCAGGCCGCTGTGAGTGCCAGGTCAACAAGATGCGGATCATATTCCAGCGTCTCCAGAATGTATCTGGTCCGCATAGCCACGATGCGGACATGGGCATAGGAATGTTCTGTGTAATGTAGTGCGACCATACTCTCATTCTGCTGACTGATGTAGGCATTGACAGCGTGATCGTTTTTTACTTTTTCAAACAGCGGGTATATCTGCTTCATTTACTCTCCTGTCACCTGATATTTCAACCTCTTCTTTTTAACATATGTATATACTTCCAGCTACCGCACCCGTGTAAAGCCTCGTAAAACCCGTGTAACCGGGATCAGACAGCGCCTGTTGCGCGCAGCAGAAGTTTCATCGCAGGCGAACCGCAAGTGCCTATTCGTACAGCATTTACAAATTCTGATATCCGGCTGTATAGTATGAATATCGACGTTGGCTGGATTTCAGATCGATGGAAGGGAGACGCAGAGCATGGAGGAGAGAGCCGGGCTTATCATACGCGCTGAGGAAAATGTATATATCGCAGAGGCGGAGGCGCTCGCAAAGCGTCTCGGCGCGCGTCTCTCCGGCGATACCATTTCCTGCGGAGAGCTCCCTGAAAGTAAGGAAATCTCTGTCTCCTGCGAGACACAGATGAAAAAGGGAGGCGTTCACAGTCTGCCCCTCGGGATCGTTAAAGCCTCCACACCTCCACTCGCTCTCAGTCTCGGACGGGACGGCCTCTCACTCACAGACGGGACGCTTACAATGCGCGGCGATTTTACGCGCCTCATCCCGCGCCTCACGCACGCGAACCTCACGCACGAGCTTCTCGTGAAAGCTGCGAAGGATCGCCGCTCGGGAAATCCGCCGACGGCTGTTGACGCGACGGCCGGCATGGGTGAGGACTCGCTTCTTCTGGCCGCCTCCGGCTTCGAAGTGTTCCTGTATGAGGCTGACCCTGTCATTGCGGCGCTTCTTTCTGATACGCTCCGCAGGGCGGCAGCCGTTCCGGAGCTCGCAGAGGCTGTGAGCCGCATGCATTTCACGCAGGGCGACAGTATCAGGGCCATGCGGCAGCTCTCCTTTGCGCCGGACGTTGTCGTGCTCGACCCGATGTTCCCGGAACGGACAAAGAGCTCACAAGTGCGGAAGAAATTCCAGCTCATCCACCAGCTCGAGGCGCCCTGCGGTGACGAGGAAGAACTAATGGCGGCCGCTAGGGCTGCCGGACCGCTGAGAATCGTCATCAAACGTCCGCTCAAGGGGCCGTATCTCGCAGGTACAAGGCCGTCCTACTCCCTGAAAGGCAAAGCGGTGCGGTATGACTGCGTCATACTCTGAAAAATCCTGCGGGGAGAGCCGGTCGGACATTCGCCGCGCGTAAAGGAGCTTTTCAAACCGCCAAGTCAACGATTACTGCGTTGAGGGCCGTATTCCCGGCACTGTAAAAAATGGCCGGTGTTTGGCTGCTCCCTAAATCGGCAGATAAACCGGCGAATAAGCGTCGAAAGCAAAGGCGGTGAAAAATTTTAAAATGGGCAAGGTGCTATTAGTAACTGAAAGCTGAAAGCGGAAGGCAAGACTATTACGCAGGGAAGCGAAAAACAATGAGAAAAGATTGCGTTTTCGCCCAAAGCGTGATACACTGGGCATCGTCTTATCAATTTGTGGAATAGAAAAACTGATCAGGCATATACCTGGTCAGTTTTTTTGCGCGAAAAGGCGGATGGGCCTGCATTTCGCGCGTCCATCATCCTGACGAAAGGAAAACGCATTTGAAATTCACAGAACTGAATCTTAATAAGAACCTGCAGGACGCAATCCGGAAGGCCGGCTACAAGGAGCCGTCTCCGATTCAGGAGAAGGCTATACCGGCGGCAGAGAGCGGACGCGATCTCATCGCGTGCGCGCAGACGGGAACAGGCAAGACGGCGGCATTCGCGCTGCCGATCCTGAACCGGCTCGAGAAGGCGTCCTGCGGATACATCCGCGCGCTCGTCCTCACGCCGACGCGTGAGCTCGCAATCCAGAACTTCGACAATTTCAAGAAATACGGCCGCTACATGGATCTCCGGACGGTATGCATTTACGGCGGCGCGAAGGAGCGTCCGCAGATCATGCAGCTGCACAGAGGCTGCGACATTCTGGTCGCGACTCCGGGCCGTCTGATCGACTATATGGACCGCGGCATTGTCTCCCTGGCGGGCATCGAGATCTTCGTCCTCGACGAGGCGGACCGCATGCTGGACATGGGCTTTATCCACGACATCCGCAAGATCGCCGCGGCGACTCCCGAAAATCGTCAGACGCTGCTCTTCTCTGCGACGATGCCTCGGCCGATCGAGCGCCTTGCACAGGAGCTCCTCAAAGACCCCGAGATCATCAAGGTTGCACCGACGACAAGCCCGGCGGAGACAGTTGACCAGAAGATCTGCTTCCTGAAGAAGGAAGACAAGAAGCACGCGCTCAGCGTCTTCCTGAAGCAGGCGGATGTCCGAAAGGCAATCGTCTTCACGCGTACAAAGCACGGTGCAGACCGTCTCGTGAAGGACCTCGGAAAGGAAAATATCGAATCCATCGCGATTCACGGCGACAAGACACAGGGACAGCGCCAGAGTGCGCTCGAGCGCTTCCGCGGCGGAAAGATCAATGTCCTTGTCGCGACTGACGTCGCGGCGCGCGGCATCGATATCCGCGGCGTCACGCACGTCTATAATTACGATCTGCCGGAGGAGTCCGAGTCCTACATCCACCGGATCGGCCGCGCGGGCCGCGCAGGCGCATCCGGAGAGGCCGTCTCGCTCTGCGACAGCGAGGAAATGGGACTTCTCGCCGACATCGAGCACATGATGGGCAGAGAAATTCCGGAACTCAAGACTGACTGGTCCGTGGAGCTTGAGCGAAGGGCGCGCGGCGGTCGCCGCCGTCACAGCCACAGAGCCGGCGCGGGAAGGCGCCCGTCCGGGCACCGCAGATACGGACGCATCGCACACACTGAGAGGTCCGAAAGTTTCCGCAGAGACGGCGGGGCACGCGCGGAGAGGTCTGAAAGTTTCCGCAGAGACGGCGGGGCACGCGCGGAGAGGTCCGAAAGTTTCCGCAGAGAAAGAAGGGACGGAGATCGCGCCTCCTGCAGCCGGAGACGCTCCGGCAGACGCCCGAGCGCTGTCAGGGCTTCCTGATACGGGTTACTGTTCACACGCTGTCAGACTTCGGAAAGCAGGTATCCCTCGGCGGACGCCGTATTTTCATTCCGGTGCAATCGTGGTACAATAGGCGGAAGACCGCAGATTCCGCGGCCACACGCCGCTTCTGCCACTCCGGCAGACCGGTTGTTCTGGGGGATTATTATGAGTTCTAATCAAGCTGTCGGCATTTTTGATTCCGGCCTGGGCGGCATCAGCGTTCTCCGCGAAATGTGCCGCGTTCTGCCGCAGGAGAATTTCATTTATTACGGGGATTCCGCGAATGCTCCTTACGGCGACAAGACAAATGAAGCCATCCTCGCCCTGTCTGAGCGCATCACGGACTATCTGCTCAGCCGGAACACAAAGGCAATCGTGATTGCGTGCAACACCGCGACAAGCGCCGCGGCCGCCTCTCTCAGGGCAAGGCACCCGGAAATTCCGATTCTCGGTATCGAGCCGGCCATCAAGCCCGCTGCGATGCACCGCGCATCGGAGGACGGCCGCTATCTTGTCATGGCGACGAACGCGACGCTCCATCTGCAGAAATTCCTGAAGCTTGAGAAACGTTTCGAGGACAAGGCGGAGTTCATTTCCCTCGTGTGCCCGGGACTTGCTGATCTCATTGAGACGGGTGACCTGGACTCTCCGGAAATAAAGACCTATCTCAGGGAGAAGCTCTCCCCGTTCATCGGAAAGGTCGACGGCATCGTCCTTGGATGCACGCACTACCCATTTGTAAAAAAGCAGATCCGCGAAGTCATGGGGTCTGTCGAATTCTTCGACGGCGCGCA
Source organism: uncultured Eubacteriales bacterium (assembly GCA_900320615.1). Classification (GTDB taxonomy): domain Bacteria; phylum Bacillota; class Clostridia; order Lachnospirales; family Lachnospiraceae; genus Chordicoccus. Next base: position 19,944 of record ONSX01000008.1, on the reverse strand, counting down.
TGGGACCGCGATGCAGCTTCTCCGCAGGCTCCGGGAAACCGGCAGTCTGCGGGAAGGCGGCGTTCCCGGAACCGTCGAGTTCCATTCCTCAATTGACACGCCGGAAGAAATCGCGCTGTATAAACGGTTTTTCACAATGAAACTTTGAAGATTCCGGGAAGCATAGAGCCGGAGAGACGAACCCAATCCGTCTCTCCGGCTCTTTTTGCAAAATACCGTAGCATTTTCACCGAAATGCCTCGCATGTCCCGCTGGATGTAGTCATTACAGAATATCAATCATTTCACCGGCCAGGGCCTTATTCATGCTCCTGACCGCGCAGAACTTTCCGCACATGCTGCAGGTACCCTCTTCCTCGGGCGCGCGGCTTGCGCGGATTTTTTGCGCCGTCCCGGGATCAAGCGCTTCCTTCCACTGCGCGTCCCAGTCGAGTTTCCGTCTCGCCTCAGCCATCCGGTCATCCCGCTCTCTCGCACCTGGAACTCCCTTTGCGATATCAGCCGCGTGCGCTGCAATCCGGCTCGCGATGATTCCTTCCCGCACATCCTCGACATCAGGAAGCGCGAGGTGCTCGGCAGGCGTCACATAGCACAGGAAGGCCGCCCCGCTCATCGCGGCGATCGCCCCGCCGATGGCCGCCGTGATGTGATCGTACCCCGGCGCAATGTCCGTGACAAGCGGCCCCAGCACGTAGAACGGCGCGCCCTTGCAGATCGTCTGCTCAATCTTCATATTTGCCGCGATCTGGTCCATCGGGACATGGCCCGGTCCCTCGACCATCACCTGGACATCCTTCGCTCTCGCCCGCTCCACAAGCTCGCCGAGCCGAAGGAGTTCCCCGATCTGGCAGGAGTCCGTCGCGTCCGCGAGACATCCCGGGCGGCACGCGTCCCCGAGGCTCACCGTGACATCATATTCACGGCAGATATCAAGAATCTCATCAAAATACTCATAGAACGGGTTCTCATTTCCTGTCATCGACATCCAGGCGAAGACAAGGCTTCCGCCGCGGCTCACGATGTTCATTTTCCGCTTTCCGGCTTTAATCTCCTCAATCGTCTTCCGGTTGATGCCGCAGTGGAGCGTGACGAAATCGACGCCGTCTTCGGCGTGAAGCCGCACGACATCGATGAAGTCCTTCGCCGTCAGGGTTCCGAGATCTCTCTGATAATGAATGACAGCATCGTAGACCGGCACCGTGCCGACCATTGCGGGACACTCCCGGCAGAGCTTCCGGCGAAACGGCTGCGTATTGCCGTGGCTTGATAGGTCCATGATCGCCTCAGCGCCGAGATCAACCGCGCTCTGTACCTTCTTCATCTCGACGTCATAGTCCCGGCAGTCGCGGCTCACGCCGATGTTCACATTAATCTTCGTCCTGAGCATGCTGCCGATTCCATTCGGATCGAGACAGGTATGAATCTTGTTTGCGGGAATGACGACCTCACCACTTGCGACATACGCGCGGATCTCCTCCGGAGTCCGCCGCTCCTTCTCCGCTGTTTTTTTCATTTCCGATGTGATGATGCCGCGCTTTGCGGCGTCCATCTGTGTTGCATATCCGCTCATATTTTCCTCCTTCTTCTCTTGTTGCTGCGGCAGGCCTCAGCCGAAAGCTGCAGATTCTCCCGCGGAAAATCCGGCTCGGATCCCGTCGGGAACAAGGCTCACTCCGGGATCTCCGATTCTCCGTGAAAATCAGGGAAGTATGCCGTCTTCCCGGGCCAGGCGTGATTGAGCGGGCCGTTTCCATGTCCGATGTCCATTCCGTCCCGCAGCGCGCCCTCGATGTATCGCTTTGCCACGCGCACGCCCGCCTCCGTCGACAGGCCGCGTGCAAGCCCCGCGGCGATCGCCGATGACAGCGTGCAGCCTGTCCCATGCGTATTTCTGCAGAAAATGCGGGGCCCTCTGAGCCAGATCATCTGCGTTCCGTCGTGCAGAAGATCATCGGATCGGCCCCCGGCTTCTGCCTCCCGCCCGAATCTATTGCTCGTCTTCTCTTCGCAGCTTCCAGCTGTCTTACTTTTCTTCGACGCCGCATGCCCTCCCTTGATGAGGACCGGACAGCCGATTTCATGAACTATAAGCGATGCTGCTCTCTCCCGGTCTGCATCAGAGGAAATGCACATGCCGGCCAAGTATTCCGCCTCGGGTATGTTCGGCGTGAGAAGCTGCGCCTGGGGATACAAAATCTCCCGCGCAAGCTCCGCGGCGTCCTCCGGCATGAGCCTTCTGCCGCTCGTCGAGATCATGACGGGATCGATCACGATGTGCCCCGCGCCATACGCACGGAGTTTTCCGCTGATGACGCGAACCTGCCCGGCGTCCGCGATCATGCCGATCTTGACCGCATCGGGAACTATATCCTGAAATATGGAATCCAGCTGTCGTCCGACAAAAGATGCCGGCACGGGGAGGCTGTCCTGCACGCCGAGCGTGTTCTGAGCAGTCAAGGCAGTTATGACCGACATACTGAAGACTCCGAAGGCCATCATCGTCTTTATGTCCGCCTGAATGCCCGCGCCGCCTCCGGAATCGCTGCCGGCGATCGTGAGAGCTGCGCGCGGCGTCACAGGACCTGCCTCACATGTTCCCTAAGCTCCTCCGCCGCCTTCCGGATATCGGGCTGTGCGAAAATCGCACTGATCACCGCGATGCCGGCGATGCCGGTGCCACGGAGCTTGCGCACATTGTCCTTCGTGATGCCGCCGATTGCGATGACCGGAATCGAGACCGCCTCGCAGATATTCCGCAGCGTGTCAAATCCCACCGGAATCGCATCATCCTTCGAGCCCGTCGGAAAGACAGCCCCGACTCCGAGATAATCCGCTCCGTTCTTCTCCGCGAGAACTGCCTCCTCCACCGTCTCCGCGGAGACACCGACAATCGCATCTCCGCCGAGAAGTGTTCGCGCGCGTCCGGCCTCCATATCCTCCTGGCCGACATGGACACCATCCGCGCCGGCGCGTACTGCTATATCTACAGCATCATCAATCACAAATGGTACGCCGAATTCGCCGCACAGCTGCTTCAGCTCTCCGGCCTCCGCCTCGATGCCGGCTGCATCCATCTCCTTCTCCCGGAGCTGGACAAATGTCGCTCCCCCTTTAAGTGCCTCCCGAACCGCCTCCGTGAGTGTCTGCCCCGGCTTCAGCCACCTGCGGTCCGTCACCGCATAGAGCTCCATGGCTCTTCGGATCTCATCCTTCGTAAATCTGTGTCCTGCTTTCATTTTTCCTCCGGCCAGTTTTTCTGTATAAAGAGCCTGAATCCGATGCCTTCTCTCCGTAACCCAGGTTCACCCAGGATCTTTGGATCCGGTGCCCGCATCCCGTACTCATATCTGTTCAATTCTGGCACCCGCGTCGAGCACCTGTCCGTCCATCAGGCTGACCGCGTCAATGATGCGGTTTCTCAGCGTCGCATTTCCTTCGCAGGCAGCAAGATGCGCGCGTCCCGTCTCCCCGGCGAGCCCCATCGCCGCAACGGCCGCTGCCGCCGCCTGAAGTTTCTGCTCCTCATTGGCTGCGAGAAATGCAGTCATCATGCCCGAGAGCTGGCAGCCGGTCCCCGTGATATGCCCCATCTCCGGGCAGCCGTTCCTGATCACATAGCAAACCATCCCGTCCGTCACGAGATCGATCGCACCCGTGACCGCAAGGATCGTGTGCATTCTGCCTGCCGCTTCCTTCAGAAAATGGACGGCGCCATCAAGCGTCTCCTCAGTCACCGCATCAGCAGCATCCGCGTCTACGCCCTTCGTCGTACCGGAACCGACGATCAGCGTCTTGATCTCAGACATGTTTCCGCGGATCGCATCAAACCGGATCGTCTCCATGAGATCGAGCGCCGTATTGGTCCGGAGTGACGAGGCACCGGCACCGACCGGATCGAGCAGAATCGGGTGCCCGAGACTCTCAGCCTTCACGCCCGCGGCCTTCATCGACTCGATCGTCCGCACATTCAACGTGCCGATATTGATGCAGAGACCGCTGCAGATCGACGTGATCTCCTCGACTTCGCCGACGTCGTCGGACATAATCGGACTGGCGCCGCAGGCGAGAATGACATTTGCAACATCGTTGACTGTAACATAATTTGTGATGCAGTGGATCAGAGGCGAATTCGCCCTCACCGCGTCGAGACACATTCCAGGTGTTCTCAATTTCCATTCCTCCCATAAGACTGCGAGGAAACCACAGGCGCGCTGGATAGATAAATTTCGGCGGATTGCTTTCCCTCCCTGCCTTGCAGATCCCGCAATTCTCTACAAAGAAAAGGCGGCACCCGAACGGATGCCGCCTTCACTTGCGTATACACTCATTGCTCCCTACGTTGGCATTGTCCAAATCAGGTAAAAGGTCGAAGCCAGTCGCTTCCTCTCAGCCGCCCTCTGCGGCTCCCTCGCAGTGTGAAATTTTCTTTATCTATCATACCCGTGCCGTCACCCGCTGTAAAGTTCCGATCAAAGAACATGCCCAATACGCCCTGCTTCCTGCGGCCGCGCGCGATTCTGGATGGAGCGTACGCTGGCCTTGCATGCGAAGCGGGCGATTTCTCTTCACCGCGGTAAATAGGTACAGTTCCGTTGTGCCATCCCGCCGCAGGCGGTATAATGGCTGTCAGCAAAAACTAGAAGGAGTGTACCTATGGCAAATGAAAAAAAGCGCGAGGGCTTCGGTTCCCGTCTCGGCTTTATCCTGGTCTCCGCCGGCTGCGCGATTGGCATCGGAAATGTCTGGAAGTTTCCGTACCTCTGCGGCAAATACGGCGGCGCCGCATTCATCCTGATTTATCTTCTGTTTCTTCTGATTCTCGGCATCCCGGTCATGGTCTGCGAGTTTGCGATCGGACGCGCGAGCCAGCGTTCAGCGGCCCTCGCGTTCGAGAAGCTCGAGCCTGCCGGCACAAACTGGCACCGCCTGAAGTTCATCAGCATCGTCGGCTGCTACATGCTCATGATGTACTACACGACTGTCGCCGGCTGGATGCTGTCCTACTGCTTCCGAAACATCCGCGGTGATTTCGCGGGCGCCACGGCGGACACAATCAGAAGTGAATTCTCGGGCATGCTCTCCCATGCGCCGTCAATGACATTCTGGACCATTCTCGTCTGCCTCATCGGCTTCGCTGTCTGCTACTTCGGCATTCAGAATGGTATCGAGCGCGTATCCAAGTTCATGATGACGGCCCTTCTCATTCTGATGTTCATCCTCGCGGTGCACTCAGTCTTTCTGAATGGCGCAGGCGCCGGCATCCGGTTCTACCTCATTCCGAGCGCTTCCACAATCCGCTCGGCCGGCATCGGAACCGTCATCTTCGCGGCGATGAGTCAGGCGTTCTTCACACTGTCCATCGGCATCGGCGCAATGCTCATTTTCGGAAGCTACCTCGGGAAGGACCGGTCTCTGACCGGTGAGGCAGTCACAGTCACAGCGCTCGACACACTCGTCGCGCTGATGGCCGGCTTCATCATCATCCCCGCGTGCTTCGCCTTCGGCGTCGAGCCGGACGCAGGTCCGTCGCTGATCTTCCTCACGATCCCGAACATCTTCTCGCAAATGAAGGGCGGACAGATCTGGGGCGCGCTGTTCTTCGTGTTTCTTTCATTTGCCGCGCTGACAACCGTCATCGCCGTCTTTGAAAACATCATCGCGTTCGACATGGATCTCTTCGGCTGGTCGAGAAAGAAAAGCGTGCTCATCAGCGCCTGCCTCGTCATCGCGCTGAGTCTCCCGTGCGTGTTCGGCTACAACATCTGGTCGGGCTTCATGCCGCTCGGCAAAGGGACTGCTGTGCTCGACCTTGAGGACTTCATCGTGTCGAACAACCTGCTTCCGCTCGGCAGCCTTGCATTTGTCCTCTTCTGCACCAATGCGCGCGGCTGGGGATGGCAGAGATTCCTCGCAGAGGCTGACGCGGGCGACGGCATGAAGTTCCCGAAGCAGTTCCGCTGGTACTTCACGTTCGGACTTCCACTCGTCATCGTCATCATCTATCTGAAGGGCTACTACGACATCTTCTCGAAGATGGGCACCGCCGTTCTGACAGGCTGGATGATCTTCGCGTGCCTCCTTCTGCTGTTCATTTTCTGGTGCGCGTTCGGCAGAAGCAGAAAGCTTCTGGAAAAATAAAACGCAGAAAGATCCCTCCGCAGGAACCGGTGCATCCTATGTGCAAAGTCCAGACGGAGGGATCTTTTTGTACCTGTCTGCTCTCACAGGGCAGGTATCGCTGCATCAGGAGATACAGCTGTGCCACACATCTTCTGTATCTTATCTTATTTCTCTCTGACGCGTTTCCCGCTCAGGTGCTCAATCCGAAGCTCCAGGCAATGGACTCTCGTCCGCGTCGCCTCGAGCTCCTTCTCGACAAGTTCTTTGTCCGGATAGTACTTGCAGCCGATCTTCCGCGTGATCTCCGCCGTCTCATCCATATCCAGAACCGAACGAATTCTGCCAAATGCAATCACGCTCTTCCAGACGTTCCACCACTCGCCGGGATTCTTCCCCTGATTTTCAATCACGCAAAACGACACCTTGTCATTCCGAGCGATCGAATCAATCTTGTGTCCCGCCACCGCGCCATGGAAGTAAACCTTCATCTTCTCCCTGTCAAAATAATAATTGAGCGGAACCGCGTACGGATATCCGTCGTCTCCGGAGACGGCCAGCACACCGCGCGCTCCCCTCTCAAGAACATCCAGACACTCGTCCTCAGGGAGCGCCTGCTTAAAGCGCCGCATCGGACGAAATTCCCCCACATAGGCCTTCTGCAGCATGCCGCCGGCAAGATACGCCCGGTCGCCCTCTTCAAGCTTCATGGCAAGGAGCTCGCTGTCCTTTGCGGGGACAGTCCGTCTCGCGCCATCCTCCGCCTCAAGCGTCACCTCGTCCATAAACGACGCGCCGTCCGGCACCCCCTCACAGCCATAATCCATCTCATCAATTCTGACGACCTTATATACGTTCTGCATATACTCTCCTTCCGGTCAGTCATCGGCCAGTTTCAGAAATTCATTGCTCCGCACAATCCTCGAATGTCAGATGGTACATATTGAGAAAGTTGGTTGTCCGTCTGCTTCGCAATCGTCTTTATGTGCGTCATCGCGTCTCCTGTTTACTCCGTATCCCTGTCCGGCTTCTCATTCCCGGATTCTGCTGAATATCCGGGTGCTGTCAGTTGTCATTTGTATACCCGTTATACCGATGATCTTTTTCATACTGAATGACAGTCTGCAGATTTGCCTTTTCATAAGAATTAAACGCAGCAGCAACCGCATCCATGTTATCCGTTGTTCCCCGATACCACGACTTATTTTCAAAATATGCCTTTACGTTCGGATCCTTTGAGAAAATATACCCATGCCGTGCATAGAAACCATTTCGGACAAGTTTGACTTCAAACTCCGAAAGTCCATTCAGATCACTGTAGTCCAGATACCCGGATGATTCTGCATTGATCAATGCGTCAACGGAAGCATCTGCTTCCCCATCCGTATCATATCCATTCGTCACAGGTGCCTGTCTTATCGCTGTAACTGGCGTCGGCGTCGCTGTCGGAGCCAGTGTCGCTGTCGGAATCGGGGTCGGCGTTGCCTTGACCGTCGGGGCAGGCGTGGATGTCGGAGTTGGCTTCGACGTGACACCGATGCTGATCGTGTCACTATCTGCCACCGGGGTCGGCGTTGCATCAGCGCTGACAGAAGGAGCGGAGACAGCCGACGATCTGGATGAGCTGAAGGAGAGCTTCCCCCTCAGCGTAAAATACGCGATCGTTCCGATCACAGCCACAACGACGATACAGCCGACGATAAGAATCGGGAACATGCTGCTCTTCTTTTCGTCTCCGTCTCCCTCCTCGTCATAGTCATTAACAGGATCATCCGGTATGAAACCATAGGTATCCTGACCATCGTAGGTTTCATTCCGGTCATAGCCATAATCCTGCGGATTTCCATAGTTTCCGCTCCGGTCATAGCCATAATCCTGCGGATTTCCATAGTTTCCGCTCCGGTCATAGCCGCTGTTCTGCAGATTTCCATAGTTTCCGCTCCGGTCATAGCCGCTGTTCTGCAGATTTCCGTAATCACCGGTCTGATTGTATCCATTCCCCTGCGGATTCTCCGCACCGCTCTCTTCCTCCGCGATGCGGCGTCCGCAATTCGGACAGAAAATCGAATCATCCGGAATTTCATCTCCACAATGTGGACAAAACATATGTTGCTCCTCCCTCGATGATAAGCTGATGCACAGGCATCCTGTTTACTTGCCGGCCGTTCCCGACGCGGCATCGGGCGTGGCGGACACAACTGCGTCCGACTGCACCGCAGACGACGTGTCACTCTCCGACACATACTCTGATTTCAATGCCGGCGCCTTGAAATCATTTCCGCCGCGATTGATGCTGATCAGATCCAGAATCTCCCACGTAATGACACAAATCAGGACAAAGATCACAGCACAGAGCAGAACAAAGACTGTCCTGCCTCCGCGCTTTTTTCGCGGGCGCGGCGCGGCTTCACGGTGCCCGCCCCCGGTGGACGCATTTCCCGGCTGCACAAGGCCTGCCGTATACTTGAGGCCATCCTCAGGGCGATTATCCCTTGCATATGGTGCCGGATCAAGTCCCTCAGGCAGCCCATTGTCGATTCCCATACCCATGGGCTGCTCATTATCCGGTTCCGGCCAGTTTTCTGCGTCCTGTTTTGCCCCGCACACAGGACAGAATAAAGCGTCATCCTCAATCTGTGCCCCGCAGTTCTTACAAATCATACCATTCCCCCCTGTCTCATTACGTATCATGAAATTTCACCTGCCCAGCGCTCTCAGATTCAGAACACTTCGCGATTTTCTCATTTTCCGCAGGTTCCGGAAGATGTCCAGACGGAGCCCACTTTTCAGTTCCCGTACTGGTCAGTCAACTTCTTTCTCACCTTCTGGCGTTTCATGCCATAGGCCAAATTTCCGAATACAAGCGCCGCAAGGCTTCCCACAGAAAGCACGATGCCCGCCAGATAACACATATCTCCTGTAGTCATTTGCAATCGGTGCCGCATACCCTGCCCGCACCATCCTCCTTCCTCATGAATAAACCCGCTTCGCGCTCAGCAGCTTCTGATGCGCCGTTTCTATGTCATGCATGTCCTCATCGCTCTGCCCGGCCTGCTCCTCATCTGCAAAAAGCTTCTCCGCACAGTGATACACTTCATCGAATTTCGAGTAGTCCTGGTTTTCAGAAGGAAGTGCACTCTGCCGGTAGAGCTCAACGAGCGCCATCTTCGCAGGAATCTGATAGGCCGTCTTGTATTTCTCTGCAGCCTCATCGAGCACCTTTGCCGCGTTGTCGTAATCCTCCTTCGCGAGCAGAAGCGTCGCAAAATTCGTCCAATCCTCCAGTGTCTGCCCGCTACCATTGACCAGCACCTGATAAACATCATACGCCCTTCTGGTATCTGTGTCCGAAAGCTCACCGTCTTTCTTCAGAATCGAGTAATACGCAGCTCCCTCCTTGCGGAGAAGCGGCAGACTGTACTTCTCCCCGACCGTCTTCCGGGCCTCTTCAAGCGTGTCGATCTCGCCTGCATAGTCCCCTTCCTTTTCATATACCTTCGCCAGATAGTACAATGCCCGGAAATGAAGATCCTCATCTTCTCCCGCGAGATTCGCAGCCTTCCGGAATTTTTTCTCCGCGTTCGCGTAATTTTTCTTCCCGTAATCGATCTCCGCGTCGACGAGGTCTGTGTCTGCACTGCCGAGACCATATTGATTCGCCTTCGCAATAATCTTCTCTGCCTCGGTCCTCTGCCCATTCCGGGCAAACGCAATTGCAAGATCCCGGTAGCAGTCTGAATTGTCTGTCTTCAGTTCGATCGCCTTCCGGTAAAATGTGATCGCATTGTTATAGTCATCCTGGCTGAAGTAGCTGTCCGCGATCATGTAGTAGATATCCGCCTCTTCCTGCGGATTCCGGCTGAGAATGCGCGTGTAGTCCCTATCATTCAGAATGTCGGTTCCTTCAGAGATCACGTCATCATAGCTGTTTTCATCCGTGAGTTCTTTCAGGCGGCTGTACCGGTTCTGGAACTCCTCCGACTTTCTCTGCATCGTTCCATAGAAAAAGAGGAACACGCCGGCCGCAAAAGCGACAAGAAACACGGCTGTATAGATAGTCTGTCCGCGCCGAAGACTCCTGTACTCCCGGTCGCGGAGCCACATCGTATCGAGTGCCTTTCTCATGTCCGCGGCGCTCTGAAAGCGCTTCCGGGGATTTTCCTCGATCGCGCGGTCAATGACACGACAGAGCTGCTCCGAGTAGATATTTCCCGGGATCTGCCAGACTCTCTGCCGCCTCGCCCTGATATCGCGGACCTTCTGTCCTGTCATCAGCGCAAGAAAGCTCGCGCCGAGGCTATATATGTCCGACCGACCGTCGATGCGAACGCTCATGTAATTCCCGCCTCGGTCATACAGCTCGCCCTGATGGATCTGCTCCGGAGAGGCATAGCCTTCTGTGTAGCCGGACATTTCATGTTCCATATTTGCGCGGAGAGAAATATTGAAATCGATGAGGCATACGTCCCCGTTCCGGTCGATCATGATATTCGCGGGCTTGATGTCGCGGTGAAAGACCGGCGGACGCCTCGTGTGCAGATAATCAAGGGCCTCCAGGCTCTCGCGCAGGAAGCGGACAATGTCCGCCTCCCTGAAGCGCACCCGGTGATCGATATACTCCTGCATCGAATTGCCATCGACATAGTCCATGACTGTGTAGACATCCGACCCATTCTGAACAAAATCATAGACCTGCGTGATGTACCGGTTCTTCAGATTCTTCAGGATATCCGCCTCGCGCTTCAAATCCTCCGGCGCCAGCTGACTCACATACTCTGACTTGATCTCCTTGATGGCGATTGGCTTCCCGAGGCGGCGATGCCGGCCGAGATACAAGTCTCCCACCGTTCCCTCGCCGATCTTTCTGACCACTTCATAGGTCCCGAGACAGACATATCCCGGTTGCAGCTTTCCGGAATCCTGTGCATGCCCGCTTCCCTGAAATGAATTTCCGGTTCTTCTCTCCATCCTGTCATTCTCCTTTTTTTCGGCGTGGCTGCCTGTACACGGCCATGCACTTTTCCCAGTGCCTGACCTTCCTGCGGTCCGATCTGAACCCGTCGCGGCCTTCACCGTTTGTCCCTGTCGATGAACTCGAGGAACAGGATCGAAACAACCATGTATAGCAGAATGAAACCAATCAGAATCAACCACATCTTATACACATGCAAATGGGCCGGATTATAGTCGGCATAATACTTGTCCGCAAGGAACCTTGCCTGCAGAGCCTTCACATAGTCCGCCTGCGCAGCTGTCGGTGCTGGCTCTGCGGGCTTCATTTTATTGATATTCGCGATCGTTCCAAGCGCATTCATGCCCCACTTGCTGATCGTGATCTTTCCGATCACGGCCGCTTTTCCCTTGAGCTCAAAGATGAAGCCGCACATGACAAGCTGAATGATGAGGACGAACGGCATAACCGTCATCGCTGTCTCCGGCGTCTTCACAATACAGGAGATCATCATGCCGAGAACATCCGACGCATAAATAATCAGGAAAAATGTCACGTAAAACAGAAGATAGTTAACATTTTTAAAACCGTCCGCATCGCGAATGTTGCTGCCGAAAATGAAGACCGTGACAAGTGTCACAAGGGCCGCATCGACCGCGCTCTGAAAAAATTCAAAGACCATATGTGCTGTTACGTAAGATGTCATGTAGAGACCTGACCGGTGCTCCCGCTTAATGATGCCGCGCTCGCTGCACACGGACTGGATAGAATTGAAGATACCGATCCAGATGCACGCGCAGATGAGCGCAAACGTTCCGTTTCTCGTCGCCGAATACTCAACGAACATATGCTTTCCCGTGACGGACGCGATCAGCGCCGTGATAATTGTCGCGCTGATAAAGCCTTTCCACTGCTTCTCATTTACAAAAATGCGGAATAGCTTGCCAACATAGATATTTGTCTGTCTGAACCTTCCCGCGTACCGCATTACAACTTTCCTCCCGCCTGCTCTCTCTGTCTTCTCATGATCGAAAATGAACGGATAAAGTCGTCGGCCTGCCCGTCTCCGCCTTCATCCTTCCGGTTCACCTTCTTTACGATCTCCTCGAGCGACTCCGTCCCGAAGAAACGGAACGCATTACCGACAGAACCGTAGTAGGCAAGATGACCGATATTGTCCGCCTCGCTCTTTGCGAGAACAATGACCTTGTCGAAAAGATCAGCCGCACGGTCCGGCGAATGGGAAATAACAAGAACGATCTTGCCCTTCTCCGCGATCTCGCGGAGCTCCTCCATCAGATTGCGCGCCATATTTCCGTCGAGCCCTGAATCCGGCTCGTCAAGAAAAAAGAGACCCGGGTCGGAAATCAACTCAACCGCAATACTCAGGCGCTTCCGCTGCCCGCCCGAGAGCTTCGATACCAGCTCATCCGCCTCATTGGTAAGCCCCATCTCGGCCATTACCTCATCGACGCGCGCACGGCGCATCCGTCTGTCTGTCGTGATCTTCACGGGAAGCTTCAGCTTTGCCGCGTCGTCGAGTGTTTTCCGAACTGTATCGTCTGTCCGCATGAGATCGGCCTGCGGCACAAAGCCGATCTGGTGCTTCATAGTCGAAAAGTGACTGTAGATATCCGTACCTCCGTAGAGAATGCGGCCCCTGCCCTTCTCGTATCCCATGACCGCATTCATGAACGTCGTCTTTCCGGCGCCTGACCCTCCGAGAATCAGGACCATCTCCCCGGGCTCAATGCTGAGCCTGATATCCTTCAGCAAAATATGCTTCCGGAAATGCACCCGCACGGAACGCTCCTCGAGATTAATCGTGAGCGGCAGATTTGTCGGCGCGCCCGCAATGTTGCAGCTTCTCTCTGGCGCCCTCCTTTTTTCCAGCTGATAGAGCAGCCCATCTTCAAGCACAATGAACAGTCGCCCGCCCGCTCCGATGACCTCTCCCGTCATGAGTTCCCCCGGTGATACAGCTGCCGAACCATTTCGTATCACGGTCTCTCCGCTGCCCGTTCTTGTAAGAGCAGCCCAGCCGACATTAGACCGGCGGAACGCGCTGCAGCCTGTGACCTGATCGACAGCCGAGCGAAAGGACACACGGTTCCAGTTCTGCGTCCTGCATTTGTCCCCGAACAGGATATAAAGATAGTCGCTGTCCGTCCGGATCTCTTCTTCTGAAAATGAAAGCAGATCGCCGTCCTTCAGATACGTCTTCGTCTCTTTCATGAGCGGACGGCCGTTCAGCCTGGCATGGCCCCCTTCACCAAACTCAACATAGCAGCAGCCCTTTCCATCCTCGACAAAGCAGCCTTGACTTCTGCCGAGAAACGGTGCCGGGAACACAAAGGCCCCCTCCATATCCTCACCGCCTCGCGTAAGAAACATTCGCCGCGGGAACCCTGCAGTGCGGACCCTTCCTCCGTAGATAAATGTAAGCCCTTTTTCTTCCATAAATGACAATCACCTTTCCCAATGAACAGGATCTATTTTACTCTATCAGAGGACAAAATTCAGCCTCTCAATTGCATCTGAACGCCTGAAGCCGTATTATTTACTATAAATATGCTAATTTTATGTAAGAGGTACAGGGAGGGAAGCATATGCAAAATAACCATTCGTACTATTCAGATGCTCCCGGACAGAGCATGCCGTATGGACAGCCGCAGGGACAAGATCACTATGAGCAGTCCCCGTACGGACAGGTACAGGGGCAGAATCCGTACGGACAGGCTCCGTACAGACAGCCGAAGCAGAGTCCGTTCACAAAAAGAGGGCAATTTTTCACATCCGGAAAAGCTGGCAGAAAGACGCCGGGCGTGAGACAAATCATCGCGGCCGCGCTGGTCTTCATTTCTCTGCTGTTTTATCTGTGCGGCGGATGGATCAAACTGCCGAAAACAATCTATGGTGTGTCCATTGAACACTATTATTCTGTAATGTATCCAATGGCCAAGGGCGCTCTCAATACCCCTGGATATAATCACTCCATTCAGAGTTGGCTGTCTGATTATGGAATCAGTATGAATACCGATAAATATGCAAATGGCATCCTGTATATGCTGAAGACAATACGTGATGGCAAGTTCAGCATGGGAGAACTCGCAGGCGACGCACGGGTTCTGAATTCATTATCAAAAGATCTGGGTATTCTGAAGGCACTAACCAATTATGATGACGATTTTGATGACGAATCTTTTGAAAACGAAGATTTCAGTGACGGTGATCTGAGTGACCTTTCCGATCCTGCCACTCTCATTAATCTGCTGGAAGAAATATCCGATGCTGTTCGTATAGGCGCCATTCTGCTCACACTGCTTAACATTGCTGTGGTTCTTCTTGCAATTCTTGCTATGCTGTGGATTCTGGCAGGTCCGTCTGATCAAAAGACCATAGCGATGATTCCATACGCCTGCTCATTTATTATCAGCTTTATCATATCCATTGTCCTTGTCGTCAAATTCAATAAATTTATGACCAGTAATGGCATTGCGTATGCCGGAGAAAAATCCGCTCTCTTCTCACTCGGCGGCACCGCGATCTGGGGTCTCATTTTCCTCATCCTCGCACTCACCGTATGGTATGGGACACAAGAGGCAACCTGGTCTGGTCATTTCTCGATGAGAACGAGCGGAAAAATCGGAAACACCCCGAAGAAAGGCCCGTCAGCACAGGACCCGAACTATTATCCGAACCAGAGGATGAACCCGAATCAGGACTTTAACCCGAACCAGAGCTTTAACCCGAATCAGGGCTTTAACCCGAATCAGGGCTTTAATCCGAATCAAGGCTTTAACCCGAATCAGGGCTTTAATCCGAATCAAGGCTTTAACCCGAATCAGGGCTTTAACCCGAATCAGGGCTTTAATCCGAATCAAGGCTTTAACCCGAATCAGGGCTTTAATCCGAATCAGGGCTTTAACCCGAATCAGGGCTTTAACCCGAATCAGGGCTTTAACCCGAATCAGGGCTTTAACCCAAATCAGGGCTTTAACCCGAATCAGAGCGCAGCTCCATATCGGCCGGTAGGACCTGGCGAAAATTCCGATTCAGCTCATGTATCTCAGGGAAGTCAGCCTACCGCGGCAAGGCAGGCAGAATCGCCGGCATCTGCTCCGAAGCAGCCAGCACAGAACGCAGGCGACGCTGGAAGTACCCGTATCTTTATTCCGAAGAGAAAGGTTCATCCATTAATCCATGCTGTTCCGCTCACTCCAGAGACTGAGCAGGAAAGCCCGAAGGCCGAAGCTGATGAAATATCCAATACACAAAGTAAACAGAAGACAGGCACAAATGTAGTCTGTGATACGCAGACCCATGCGGAATCAGCAGCAAGAGCAATGGTAGACAGAGCGCTTCAGAGCGAGGCTGCCGCAAAATCCGCAGCTGATTCCGCAGAAAAGTCTGCCGCAGAATTCTCCAGGGGTTCCGCGACAGAACCGACCGCACAGACAATGGCACCTGTTACAGAAGGCGCTGCCATACCTCCGGACAGGCCGGACGTTTCTGCTGATCAGACTGCTCCGCTGCGCTCAAACGGCATTTATACCGCAGAGCGTACGGAAGATTCTTTCGCTCCTGCCCCGTCACCGGTGCCTCAGTCTCAGGGATTCTGCACTAAATGCGGAGCTCCACTGAAACCCGGCGCAAAGTTCTGCACTAAATGCGGTCATCCCATCGGAGAGCGTCTGAAATAATAATAAAGAAAGGGTAACTATTCAGCATTCCCAGGCTTGGAACGCTTCGTATTCCGAGTCTGGGTACTGAATAGCAAGAAGAGAAAAATTATGGCATTTCTGGAATCTCTGGGAGAAAGCATCTCCCACGCAGGTAACGCAATCTCACAGCGCGCGAACGATTTTACGCTTCAGAGCCAGCTGAAGCATTCAATCGAGCAGTGCCAGCAGCGCATTGACAACGACTACCACACGCTCGGAACCATGGTCTACATGGAGCGAAAGCATCTGTCGCAGGAATCGATGAATTACGATCAGGTGATCCGCGACATCGATGACACAACGACCTATATGAACGGACAGATCGCTCAGTACGACCAGCTGCGCGGTGTCGTCCGCTGCCCGAACTGCGGAGCAGAAGTAGCAGTCGGCACGCCGTATTGCATGTGCTGCGGCGCACCGATTGCCGCGGCGCAGCAGAACATGGGATCGCAGTATGCAGGTCAATCGTACATGCAGCAGCCCGGAGGCCAGCCGCAGGAGCATCCATACATGCAGCCGTCTGAACCTCCCGCGCAGAGCCAGCCCATGGAACAGCCACAGGTTCATCCTTCCGCAGATCTCACCTCAGGCGCACAAAACATCTGCCCGAACTGCGGAAGACCTTACAAGCCCGGCACACGCTTCTGCATCTGCTGCGGCGCAGACCTGACCGGCACGGAGAGCAGACAGCGATGAAGAAAGAACACGTCTTTCCCGTCATGACTATCGTGCTCTGCATACTGCTTGTCATTTCACTTGCGATGAACGGTCTCCTCTTCGGCCGCCTTCAGAAAATGCAAAGCGACTTAACGCGCCTCAGAAATCAGCCCGCAGCCGGGAGCTCTCCCGATACAGCCGTGTCCTCTGCAGCCGTTTCAGATGCAGCTGCAGCGGGCACCGCGTCCGTGCCTTCGTCGTCCACTCCGGCCGCGTCCTCTGCTTCGTCAGATGCGTCCAGTCAGCTCAAGCAGACAGACACCGCCACGGCTCAGGCAGAGATCGCCATGCAGACGGACCCCGCGGCTCTTCGACAGACAGATGCAAAGGTCGCCGGCCTCAAAGTCGCGGCTTCTTACAATGAGCTGATCCTTGTCGAGGCGACGGGAACAACATGCACCGTGAGCTTTCATCAGAAAGGTGCCGACGGCGCGTGGTCCCAGCTCCTCGAGACGAGCGGTTATATCGGCCGAAACGGTCTCGGAAAAACAGTGGAGGGCGACGAAAAAACACCGGTCGGCGTGTTCGCGGCGGGCACTGCATTTGGCAGTCAGCCAGACCCTGGCTGCCCGGCCGGCTATCTGCAGGTTGACAGTTCCTACTACTGGGTGGACGACTCGTCCTCTCAGTATTATAACCGCCTCGTCTCGACAAATGATGTACAGGCCGACTGGAGCAGCGGCGAAAATATCGTCGGCACGGGAAGCGCCTACGACTACGCACTTTCGATCGGATACAACAGCAGCTGCACACCGGGACTCGGATCCGCCGTCTTCCTCCACTGCTCGACAGGCAGACCGACTGCCGGCTGTGTCTCCATACCTGAAAATGAGATGGTCTCGATCCTGCAAAAACTGACAGACGGATGCGCATTCGTGATTGATACGCCGGAAAATATCAGCTCCTACTGAGCATAAGAGGGGGAACATTATGTACTGTCCGAATTGTGGAAAGAAACTTGAAGATGACAGCATCTTCTGCGGGTACTGCGGTGCGAAGGTCATCGACACAGAAGATACACCCGAAAATTCCCAGAATGTGCGAGAGGAAAAATATCCCGGAGAGGCACCCGCCGGATACAAATATATCCCTGATCGGAATGAAAAGAAAGCAGGAGAAGCTTTCGGCAGATACAGCGATTATACCGGGGAAAAATACGGCGCATACAGCGGCTACGCCGGGAAAAACCACGGCGCATATGACGGTTACGACACATACAGCAGCTGTGCCGCATATCCTGCGCCAGACAGCAGCTATAGCAGAGAAAATCCGGAGAATACCGGGGAAGGCACACAGATTTACTCTGGCAGCGGGGAGAATCCGCATTTCCCGTCTGATAATACCAGCCCCTTCGAAAATCCCGGTTTCTTCGATGAAGGCAGCAGCTTCCCTTCGTCAGAAAACAATTGCGGAGAATCCAGTCAGCGAAGCGATGAGGCCGGCTCTTCCGGCGGCCACCCGTTCCTCCCGGTGATCATCAGCCTGATCGTCGGCATCTGCGCGGCGGGCGTGCTGTTTCTCATTTTCTCCGGAAAGCTGCACCTGCCTGGAAAAGGGAAAGGGACGGAGAGCCCTTCTTCAGTCGTCTCAGAAACGACCGCTTCCATATCGGCTGCCGGCAGCACATCCACGGGCTCCTCTTCTGCAAAGGCGAAACAATTCAACGCATTTGACGGCGTAACCGTCAAATTCTCAGGATATGACGGACTCGGCACAGCGGCGGTAAGCGGACAGGCCGCAGACGGTCTCACCTACAAGCTGAGCGCAGCGCAGGCCTTAAGCAACGGCGACACAGTCACCCTGACCGTCAAGTCTCCCGACGACAGCGACGGAACTTTCACGGCCTACACGAAGAAAACAGGAAAGGAGCCGGAGGCGCTCACAAAGGACTTCACAGTGAGTGGTCTTACGTCGAACCTCACGAAGCTCTCCCAGATTCCGCAAGATGAGATCAGCAACCTCGACAGCCACTGCCAGAGCCTCCGAAATGCCGAGGTCGCAAACACCTGGAATACAAACCCGTCGAGCAATGTCCACGAGACTATGCGCAGTATGAAACTCCTCGGTGAGTACCTGCTGACATCGAAGACAGCCGGAAACAACAACCATCTCTACTTCGTCTATCAGATCACTTACAGCTCAGACCTCCGGAGCGCGACCGATTATTATTATACGTTCCGCTTCGATAACATCACGATCGGAAGCGACGGCAGCGTCAAGATCCCGAATGCATCGACCCCGGTCACGCCTGACGACAATCAGATCATCACAATGGACAGCGCCGGCCACTATGTCGTCGGATATCCGACAGAAGATGCATTCTACAACGCCGTGATCGCACCCCAGAGCAGCACCTACAACGTGACGGGCAATATCAAGTGAGATTGCATACAGATTTGCGCAGAAATCACCCGTAAAAGTACAAAAAGCGGCCTTTTCTGACCTCCTCCGCGAACTGTGCTATACTTTCCTCGTCAACGGGCCGCCCGCAGGTTCCGCTCACCCGTTTCATCTGAGCCGCTCATCGGAATCTTCCGGCACACGGCTCTGAGGACACGGCAAAGCAGGCGGGAGCATCAAAATGGAGGTATGGCACTATGGACAATCTGGACGAGTCCCTGAACGGACTCAGACTGCTGGCGCGCGACAATCCGGATGTCAGGCAGTCGCTTCTGGCGACGCGTAACTCTGATTATCCACTCGCTGAGTTCTGCAGACTCAGCACGCGGTACGGATTTCCCATTTACGAGATGGACCTGATCAGTGCCGGAGAAACATACAATGAGGAGAAACGCCGCCACGAGGATGATGGGAGAGTTCACTCCCCTCTCCTCGAGGGCGAAGATGACTACTATGAGCTTTTTCTCGATACACTGTAAGGCTCACAGACTTTCTCTTCACACGGCTTCTCTAACGAAAATGAAAAGCGGGCGTCTTTCCCGGCGAGGGAAAAACGCCCGCTTTTCACATTTGACATGTGGCCTCGAAGGCCTTTCTAAATCCATGCAGACTTTCACAGATCATCCGGCCGGCGCATCTTTGCACCGCCTCACTCCCGCCGCAGCGCGTCGATCGGGTTCAGATTTGCCGCCTTGATTGACGGCAGAAGACCGAACACGATGCCGATAACCATCGAGAAACCGACGCCGAGGAAGATCGATGGAATACTGATCGCCACCGGCGTACCGGTCATTTTCGCGATGACACAGGCCATGACAATGCCGGCAACTACGCCGAGGACGCCTCCTATGCTCGTGAGGAGCGCCGACTCCGTGAGAAACTGCGCGAGAATGCTCTTCTTTCGTGCGCCGAGAGCCTTCTTCAGACCGATCTCCGCGGTTCTCTCCGTGACCGACACGAGCATGATGTTCATGACGCCGATTCCGCCGACAAGAAGCGCGATGCTCGCGACCCAGATCAAGAGGTTATTCGTGCT
>ONSX01000066.1 GCA_900320615.1 uncultured Eubacteriales bacterium | reverse complement strand
TACGTTCAACAACGCAACTAAAGCGATGGGTTAAGAAGTATAATGGACATGAGAAGCTTAAGGCTTCCAGAACGGGAGGAACTGCTATCATGACCAAAGATTCTGCGTGCGGAAAAGAGGCAGGCAGAAATGGAGGTATGTGCGTCAGACCTGATTCCCTGATAGTCTGTGCCATGGTGCAAATGATATTGCACTTTTCGCGGTTGGAAAGCTATACTGATTATATGCGAAAGAAACCAGATGTGGTCGTGGCAGGAGGCTTATGATGGATACTACTACATTTCCGGAAATGAAGAAATATCTCGGGTTCGGCTGTATGCGTCTTCCGATGAAGGGTGATGAGGTGGATCTGGAGCAGTTTACCCGGATGACGGATCTGTTCCTCGAGAGCGGGTTTAATTATTTTGATACAGCTCATGGCTATATTGACGGAAAATCAGAGACTGCGATTCGCGCGGCACTGACCAGCCGCCACAGGCGGGAGGAGTATATTCTCGCGGACAAACTGACAGAGCCGTATTTTCAGAAGGAGGAGGACATCCGGCCGTTTTTCGGGAAGCAGCTTGCATGGTGCGGTGTGGATTATTTCGATTTCTACCTGATGCACGCGCAGAGCGCCGGGAATTATGAGAAGTTCAGGCGCTGTCGTGCCTATGAGGCGGCCTTCGAGCTGAAGAAAGAGGGAAAGATCCGCCATGTGGGCATTTCTTTTCACGACAAGGCGGACGTGCTGGATCGAATTCTCACGGATTATCCGGAAATTGAGATCGTTCAGATTCAGTTCAATTATCTGGATTATGAGGATCCTTCCGTCGAAGGCCGGAAGGTTTACGAGGTGGCGAGAAGGCACAATAAGCCGCTTCTGATCATGGAGCCGGTGAAGGGCGGAAAGTTGGTGAATCTTCCGGAAAATGCACAGAAGCTCTTTGACGACCTGAATCAGAGAAACGGCACGCACAATTCCAACGCCAGCTATGCGATCCGCTTTGCGGCAGGCTTTGACGGCGTCCGCATGGTGCTGTCCGGCATGAGTACGCTGGATCAGATGAAGGACAATATCTCCTGCATGAAAGATTTCAGGCCTCTGACAGACGAAGAACGGCAGGCGGTTGCGGGTGTGACGGAGGAGTTCCACAAGCTCGACCTCATTCCGTGTACGTCCTGCCACTACTGCGTGGAAGAGAATCACTGTCCGAAGGATATCCGGATTCCGGATCTGTTCGCCTGCATGAATAAGAAAACTGCCTTCCACAGCTGGAATATGAATTTCTACTACAATACCGTTCTCACGAACGGCCATGGAAAGGCGAGCGACTGCATCGGGTGCGGCGGTTGTGAGCGTGTTTGCCCGCAGCATCTGGAAATCCGGAAGCTGCTGAAGGACGTCGCGGAAGAGTTTGAGACGAGCACAGAGAACTGACGGCTCCCGCGGGAATTCAGCATGGCCGAAAGAGCAGCGGAGGCCGAGTTGAGACGAGCGCAGAGCACTAACAGCTCCCGCGGGAATTCAGCATGGCCGAAAGAGCAGCAGAGGCCGGTTTGAGACAAGCGCAGAGCACTGACTGCATCCCGTGGGCAGGTCCGCGGGATGCAGTCAGAAAAACTGGACGCCTGAATTTGGCTTTTCAGCAGTTCCCGACGAAGACGTTCGGAAGATATCGTCTTGCAATATCCGCGAGGCGATAGACCGTCCGCACGTCGGTCGCGGGCGTATCGAGCTTCCAGCGCGGAAAATACCGGGTGATGTGATAAGCGATCGGCTCCTTCGACGGAAGAGAAGAAAGCCATTTTGCGGCTCTGCCGATTTCCTCCTCTGAGTCATTCCTTCCCGGGATGATGAGCGTCGTCACTTCCACGTGGCAGTGCGCGGCAGATGTCTGGATAAAGTTCTTCGTCTCAGCAAGATTTCCTCCGACAAAGTCTGTGTAGAACGAATCGGTGAATCCCTTGAGGTCAATGTTCATCGCGTCGATATAGGGAAGAAGCTCGTCCAGCACGGCCGGCTCCGCGGTCCCGTTCGTCACGAGCACGTTGAGCAGGCCTGTCTCATGGATCAGTCTTGCCGCGTCCCGCACATATTCCCAGGACGTGAGCATCTCGTTGTAGGTGTAGGCCGCGCCGATCGTCTCGGGATGCCGCGCTCTTGTCTCCTCTGTGAGATAGAGGAGTTCCTCCGGGCTCACATACCTTGTTCCTTCGCGGTCTCTTTTCTGCGATATTGTAAAATTCTGGCAGAAGGGACAGGCCAGGTTGCACCCGTAGCTTCCTGCCGAGACAACGAGACTTCCGGGGTGGAACATGGCGAGTGGCTTCTTCTCGATCGGGTCGAGGGCAAGAGACGTCAGATACCCGTAGCTGTCACAGACGATCTGGCCGTCCCGGCAGATTCTCGCGCCGCAGAAGCCCCGCTGTCCCTCTGACAGACGGCAGTGCCGGAAGCAGGTATTGCAGATCGCACACATAGGTCTTCTCCTTTCCGCAAATATCACTTTGACAACCTGTCATGTTATCTCTATTCTACCATGAAAATGCAAAACGGATTGTATGACGGCGGCGTCTCTGGACGTTTTTGGGGAGAACCGGGGAGATGCAGCGAAAGTGAGGCGTCATCTGTATAAATAAACCGCTTGATACAATTCAGAAATTTCATCATAATAGGAGTGTATCAGGAAAATGCCACTCCGTGCCGACAGATGATAAAAGGAGGCGGCGATTATGAAGGATCTTCTGAATAATCATCAGTTCTGGGCATGCCTTGCCATGCTCAGTATGCTCATGGCGATTGTGACTGGTCACCAGATGGTGAGCGGCGGCCACAAGAAGGCAGACAAGTCCGGTGAGGATTGAACTGGGTATTGGACAGGTTCATTTTGTTTAAGGAGGAAATTGACGATGGAACTTTCTGCAAAAAAGTCCGTGATTACGCCTGAGGGTGTTTTTATTGTCGGGTCGTATGATGAAAATGGCGTGCCGAATGCGATGAATGCGGCGTGGGGCATCCAGTCGGATTACGGCGAGATCACGCTCTTCCTTGCGAAGCACAAGACGACAGATAACATCAAGAAGACGAAGGCATTCACCGTTGCGATGGCGACAAAGAACACGGTTGTTATTTCCGATTACTTCGGTGTCGAGACAGGAAACCGCGTGAACAAGATCGAGAAGGCGGGCTGCCACGTCCACAAGAGTGCGCACGTGAACGCGCCGATCATTGAGGAGTATCCGTTGACGCTCGAATGCGAAATGAAGAGCTGGGATGATGAGACGGGCATTCTCGTCGGAAAAATTGTCAGCGAGCAGGCCGACGAGTCGATCCTGACGGAAGGCAGGGTGGACCTCGACAAGATGCAGCCGATCATGTTCGACATTGCGTCCGGAAGCTACCGCACAATCGGTCCGGTTGTCGGCAAGGCCTTTCATGACGGCCTCGCGCTGAAGAAGTAAGAGAATAGCGGGCCATGCGTTGCGTGCCTTACAATGATTTCGCACGCTCCTTTGATGCAGGAGGCTATGTGGTCCGTTTTTTTGCCGATCAGATCGTGCGGCCCGGCTGTTTTTAGACGTAAAGACAAAATGCCCAAATAATCGGATCAAAACTAGACAATATGACGAAATGATTTTGTGCGAATTGGGCGATTTGCACAAAATAGAGGGGGCGGCGCGAGAATTTGTTGGAAACACATAAACGCGCTTTTATGCTACCATCTCTATGGTGAAAGAACGCAGTCTGTTTTTTCATTTTCTGGTCATTGCTGAGCTCTGAGGGAAAGAACAACAATGATATCGGGCAGAGAGTCGGCCTGCAGCGTGTATACATCAATTTGTCCGGATCCCTTTGGAAGCCTGCCTTGAAGCAGGCTTTTTGTGTGCAGAATTGCAGTTAGTATCTGATTGGATGGAGGGATCAGTCTGATGCAGGCGAATAAACTGAGTCGATTCTGGCAAAGGTCTGTGATTGCGTAGTAAAGAGAAACCAGCGGAGCTTATCTTCATTTGCAGATAGGTTTTTCGGTGGTTTCTTTTTTTACTGTATTTGGAGAAGAAATGTGAGGGTCGGAAGCTTTGGAGGAGCGTAAAAAGAGGTTCAGACATCTGGATTTTATCGGGATGGACGTTGCGGTTCTGCTGGTGTCATTTTTTCTGGCGTATATCTTGCGCTTTCATATGATTGTGCCGATCAACCGGATGGGAAGGCCGTATCTTCATCAGATTCTGATCGTTATTCTGGGATATGTTCTGATTATCGGAGCCCATGATCCGTATAAGGACGCGGTCAGCAGAGACTATGTGTCAGAGCTCCAGCTGGCATTCATGCAGACGCTGTACCTCCTGCTGTTTGACATTGTCTGCCTCTACTTTATCCGGGAAGTGGCAGTGATGCCCCGGCAGCTGATTGTTCTGGAGTGGGTGATTTTCTTCGTCTGTGACTGCCTGGCGAAGTGCCTGCTCAAGCGGCATATCCGGAAGAAAATGCAGAGAAGCGAGGACAAGCGGATGATGGTTGTCATTTCCTCGTCTGACCGAGCGAACAGTCTGCTCTACAACCTGAACAGGAATCCGCTGAATCCGTATACGATCAAAGGAATTTTCCTCACGGATCTCTACAATAATGCGCGCTATGGGCAGCATGATCTGCTTGAGGACATTCCGATTCTCGGCAGGTCAGAGGATGCGATTTCGTACTGCTCTCATCACTGGGTCGATGAGGTGACGCTCGATCTTCCGGATGATCCGGAGAGCGCATCATATTTCCTCAAGAACTGCGAGCTTATGGGGATTACGACGCATCGGATTGTCGCAGCTCTCCGGCAGAATGAGCGGGAATCCGGCGATCAGTACGCGGAGATGCTCGGGGACTATGTCACGCTGACGAGAACGATCCGGGCCGTTCCCGCCTGGCAGTACGCGGTCAAGCGTGCGATGGACATCGTCGGCGGTCTGATCGGCTGTGCAGTGACAGGAATTTTATTTTTATTTGTCGCACCGCCCATCTATATCAGCTCGCCGGGACCGATCTTCTTTGCTCAGAAGCGGATTGGAAAGAACGGGAAGCCGTTTCGGATGTATAAGTTTCGGAGCATGTACATGGACGCGGAGGAGCGCAAGAAGGCGCTCATGGAGAAGAACAAGATCTCGAGCGGCATGATGTTCAAGATGGACGATGATCCGCGCATCATCGGAAGCGAGAAAAAGGACAAGAACGGAAAGCCGAAGGGAATCGGCAATTTTATCCGAAACACGTCAATCGACGAATTCCCGCAGTTCTTCAATGTGCTGAAAGGAGACATGTCTCTTGTCGGCACGAGACCGCCGACGGTAGACGAGTGGGAACATTATAAGCCGGAGTACCGGTCGAGAATGAGCATCCGGCCCGGAATTACGGGCATGTGGCAGATCAGCGGCAGAAGCAATATCACGGATTTTGACAAGGTCGTCGCTCTGGATAACAAATACATTCAGACATGGACCGTCGGCATGGATCTGAGAATCCTGCTGCGGACGGTCGGCGCAGTTGCAAAGAGCGAGGGGGCAGAATAACGGATAGAAGAGCTATGCACAATCAGAGAAGCAGACTGAACAGAGAAATCGATCTGAAGAAAGCCATGCTTGACATGGCCCGAAATGCCGGGCTGATCCTTCTGGCCGCTGTCATTGGAGCCATGTTCGGCGCGCTGCTTAGTATCAAGACGGCAAAACCGGTCTTCAGCGCGACCACGAGCATTTATGTCATAACCGGACAGAACGGCAGAAAGGCTGTCGTTGGAAACGACAGTCTGGAGGCGGGAGCTCTTCTCACGAAGGATTATGAGGAGATCATCCGGAGCAGCGATGTGATGAAGCAGGTTATTTCTGACCTGAGCCTTGATGTGGATGAGACTGGTCTCCGGAATATGATTACAGTCACTGTCCCGCGGGATACCCGTCTCATTTACATAAGCGCGAGAGCGAATGACCCGTACCTTGCCGCCGACATCGCCAATGCGGTGCGGACTGCGGCGGCCATGAAGATCCGGAAGATTACGAGTACCCGGTCGATCCGGGTTGTATCCTCTGCAGAGATTCCGACGGCGCCATCCGGCATGAATCTCAAAAAGTGTGCAGCCTATGGCGGCGCGGCAGGACTTTTCATCGCGGTTGTGGCTGTATTTGTGATTTCGGTCATGAACGACACGATCCGGACTTCGGAGGATGTGGAAAATTATCTTGGTGCGGGTACGCTGTGTCAGATTCCGGAATTTCCGGAGAGACGGACGCGCAAGAAAGCAGGGCGGTCGCACGGAGGAAGGACATGAGAAAAATTCATCTTGAGCTTCGTGACGAAGGCCTCCGGGTGGAGGAAGCGATCCGTATGCTGCGGACGAATCTTCAGTTCAGCGGGGATCTGACGCGTGTCATCCTCATGACAAGCTGTGTTCCAGGAGAGGGAAAGAGCACGGTGGCGCTCATGCTCTCGCGGGCGCTTGCAGATTCCGGGAGAAATGTCGTCTATCTTGATGCGGATATGCGCAGTTCAGTCACGGCAGAGCGGGTGACGGGAGACGCGCCGGGAAAGAGCGGGCTGTTTTGGTATCTGATCGGGCAGTGTGGAATTGAGGATATGCTGCTTGCGTCAGATATCCCGGGACTCTATATGGTTCTTTCAGGAAAGACTTCTGCTGGGGCTGCTGAACTTCTGGACGGCAGACGGTTTGTCTCTCTGATCCATGTCCTGCGCGAGGCCTTTGACTATGTGATCGTCGATGCGCCGCCGCTGATCGGCGTATCTGACAGCGCCATTGCGGCAAAGGAGTGCGACGGGGCGGTCCTTGTTGTCGAGAGCGGAGCAGTTGGGCCGAATCTGGCAAGGGAGGCTGCGGACCTGCTGGAGCGGGCCGGATGCCCTCTGCTCGGGGTCGCACTGAATAGAGTCCGCAGGACGAGCAAGGCATATGCGCGCAGAAAGGATGAGGCAGGCGGCTGGGGCATGCTTCGGAGGTTTCGTTCAGAGGCAGGGGCTGCAGCAGTCTCTGTTTCTGACAGCGAAGAAAGCTCTGTGACAGCGCCGCGCCACTGGCCACTCTCCGGTGTGAATCTTAAGATCAGTCTCCCGGCCAGGAAGAAAAAGGCGGGGGCGGATCTTTCTCTTGATCTTCCGAAGCGAAGGGAGAAAGCGGCAGAACGCATGAGTTTTCAGGTCGATCTTCCGCCGGCGGAAAACGAGGCGGAGATGGATACAGCTCTTACACTTGACCTTCCGGATCGGAAGGAAGCAGAGGAGACTTCGGATCTGAAGATAGATCTTTCGGAGAAAAATGAGCCTGTAACATAAGAAGCACGCCTGGCAGGGCATGTTCGCAGAAAAGTAAGTGCGAAGATTGTGGGGGGGAGTCATATGAAGCATACAGACAATATGGAAGGCGGAGCTGTACGGATCTGCTATGTGGCGTCGTCGGGCGGGCATCTCGCTGAGATCTGCCGTATGAGTAACCTGATCAACCGGTTTCCGGGCGTTCTGATCACGGAGGAGGAGTCGTATCCGATTCAGTTTTTTGGAAAGAAGGTGTACACCGTTCCCAAAATGAACCGCTACGAGCTGAAGGGAATCGGAAATCTATTTGGCACTTACCGGACAGCGAAAAAAATCCTGCAGGATGAGAAAATCAATTTCGTCGTGACGACGGGAGCGATGTGCTCGATTCCGGTATGCTTCGCGGCGAAGCGTCTCGGCATCAAGGTCATTTATGTGGAGTCTTTTGCGAGAGTGGAGACGCCATCGCTTACGGGGAAAATTATGTACCGGATCGCGGATCTCTTTCTTGTTCAGTGGAAGGATCTTCTGCAATTTTACCCGAAGGCAGTATATGGAGGAAGCCTGTTTTGATCTTTGTGACAGTAGGAACACAGAAATTTCCGTTTACCCGGCTGATCCGCACGATGGACGAACTGGCGGGGCGCGGCGTTCTCGGAGAGGACGTATGCATGCAGATTGGGACGAGTGAGTGGACACCGAGGCATTGCTCATTTGAACGATATTACCCGGAGGATGTGATGGCGCAGAAGATCAGGGACTGCTCGC
Source organism: uncultured Eubacteriales bacterium (assembly GCA_900320615.1). Taxonomy (GTDB): domain Bacteria; phylum Bacillota; class Clostridia; order Lachnospirales; family Lachnospiraceae; genus Chordicoccus. The sequence goes on along the minus strand of ONSX01000066.1, from coordinate 723 downwards.
TTCTTGTGACACATTCTGGCGTCGGTACGATTGTGAGCGCATGCGCGGCCGGAAAGCGTGTCCTTGTTGTGCCACGCCTCAAGGAATGCGGAGAGCATGTCGATGACAATCAGCTCGAGATTGCGAATGCGTTTGAGGCGAAGGACATGGTGGTTGTCTGTCACGATATCCATAACCTCGCAGATGATATTGAGAAGGCGCGCACACGGGAGCTGAAACCATATGTGCCGCAGAAGGGACAGATCGAAAATCTGATTCTTGATTTCATCGCGAAGGCGGAGGAGGAAGAGCCATGAATTCTGTGAGCCTTTCTGTGATCGTTCCGGTCTATAATGCGGAGAGATATCTTTCAGAGTGCGCAGGCTCGGTACTCGCAGCTCCGGATCCGGACATTGAGCTGGTTCTTGTCGACGATGGGAGCACAGACAGTTCCGCGGAGATCTGCGATCTTCTCTCGTCGAAGGATGAGCGGGTCCGCGTGATCCGGAAGGAGAACAGAGGCGTGAGCCTTGCAAGAAACGAGGGACTTGCCGCGGCGCACGGGACCTATGTGCTGTTTCTCGATGCGGATGACGCCCTGATTCCGGAGGCATTTTCGGATGTCCTCAGAGCGGCGAGAGAGGAAAGGTGCGACATGACTGCGTTTGCCTATACGTCGCTTTTTCCAGACGGGCGCACAGAGAGCGGGCTTTTTCCCGATATGAAAGAAGTTTGCTCCGATGC
>ONSX01000041.1 GCA_900320615.1 uncultured Eubacteriales bacterium | reverse complement strand
ATCCATGACAGGCTATCTCGAGGTCCTCACGGATCCATCCTACGCCGGTCAGGCCGTATGCATGACATATCCACTGATCGGAAATTACGGCATCTGCTACGAGGATATGGAGTCATCACGTCCATGGCCGGACGGATACATCGTCCGTGAGCTGTCCCGACTTCCGAGCAACTTCCGCTCGGAGGATACAATTCAGCATTTTCTCAAGAAAAATGACATTCCCGGCATCGCGGGGATTGATACGCGTGCCCTCACACGAATTCTTCGCGAGAAGGGAACGATGAACGGCATGATCACGACGGAAGACGTGGACGTCGCGTCTGTGCTCCCGAGGATCAAGGCCTACAAGGTCGGCCCGGTCGTACAGAAGGTCACCTGTGACAAGCCGAAGCACATAGCCGGTGCCGGCCCCAGGGTCGCGCTCTATGACTTCGGAACCAAGGCTGATATCGCGAAGAACCTGGCGAAGCGCGGCTGCGATGTCACGATCTATCCCGCGTCCACGAAGGCGGAGACTGTTCTTTCTACGAATCCGGACGGCATCATGCTCTCGAACGGCCCCGGAGATCCGAAGGACAATCCGGAGATCATCGAAGAAGTACGGAAGCTGTATGAGTCCGATGTCCCGATCTTCGCGATCTGCCTCGGCCATCAGCTCATGGCACTTGCGACAGGCGCCGATACCTATAAAATGAAGTACGGTCACCGCGGCGGCAATCATCCGGTCCGCGATCTGATGGGTGACGGGCGCTGCTATATCACGTCCCAGAACCACGGCTACGCGGTCGATGTCAATACGGTCGACCCGAAGGTGGCGGTGCCTGCATTTGAGAATGTCAACGACAGGACAAATGAAGGCCTCTCCTATGTGGGAAAGAATATTTTTACCGTCCAGTTCCATCCGGAGGCTTGCCCGGGACCGCAGGATGCGAATTTCCTGTTTGACCGCTTTATTGACATGATGAAAGGAGCCGCTAATGCCTAAGAACGCAAATATCAAGAAGGTACTGGTGATCGGTTCAGGCCCGATCGTCATCGGTCAGGCTGCTGAGTTTGATTACGCCGGAACCCAGGCCTGCCGCTCGCTGCACGAGGAAGGCGTCGAGGTCGTCCTCCTGAATTCAAATCCCGCCACGATCATGACGGATAAGGATATCGCGGACGAGGTCTATATCGAGCCGCTGACGACCGATGTCGTCAAAGGCATCATTGAGAAGGAGCATCCGGACTCCGTCCTGCCGACGCTCGGCGGTCAGGCCGGACTCAACCTCGCAATGGAGCTCGCGGACCAGGGATACTTCGATGAGCACCCGGAGGTGAAACTCATCGGAACGACAGCCCTGACAATCAAGAAGGCGGAGGACCGCCAGGCGTTCAAGGATACAATGGAGAAGATCCATGAGCCAATCGCTGCATCACAGGTCGTCCACCATGTCGAGGAGGGCGTTGCATTTGCCGGAATCATCGGATACCCGGTCGTTCTTCGTCCTGCCTATACGCTCGGAGGCTCCGGCGGCGGCATCGCTCACGATGAAAATGAGCTTCGCGAGATTCTCTCGAACGGACTCCGTCTCTCCCGCGTCCATGAGGTGCTCGTCGAGCGCTGCATTGCCGGCTGGAAAGAAATCGAGTATGAGGTCATGCGCGACTCGAAGGGAAACAAGATTACTGTCTGCAACATGGAGAACATCGACCCGGTCGGCGTTCACACGGGCGATTCGATCGTCGTCGCTCCGTCCCAGACACTCGGTGACAAAGAATACCAGATGCTTCGTACATCAGCCCTCAACATCATTGAGGAGCTGAAGATCACCGGCGGCTGCAACGTCCAGTATGCGCTGAACCCGGACACCTTCGAGTACTGTGTCATCGAGGTTAATCCGCGAGTCAGCCGTTCCTCCGCGCTCGCATCCAAGGCAACCGGTTATCCGATCGCCAAGGTGTCCGCGAAGATCGCGCTCGGCTATACACTGGATGAGATCCCGAATGCAATCACGAAGAAGACATATGCGTCCTTCGAGCCAATGCTCGACTACTGCGTCGTCAAGATTCCGAGGCTGCCCTTCGACAAATTCATCACGGCGAAGCACACGCTGACAACCCAGATGAAGGCGACCGGCGAGGTCATGTCGATCTGCTCGAATTTTGAGGGCGCTCTGATGAAGGCGATCCGTTCTCTTGAGCAGCATGTGGATTCACTCATGAGTTATGACTACAGCCAGGTTCCGGAGGAGGAGTTTGAGAAGGAGCTCGCGCTCGTCGATGATCGCAGAATCTGGAGAATCGCCGAGGCTGTGCGCCGCCAGATCCCGCACGAAGAGATCCATGCCATCACGGGAATCGATATCTGGTTCATTGACAAGATCGCGAATCTCGTCGGTATGGAATATTCTCTGAAGACGAGAAAACTGACGGACGATCTTCTCCGCGAGGCAAAGCGCATGGAGTTCCCGGACTACCTGATCGCGCGCCTTGCAGGCACGACGGAAGAGTCCGTGAAATCCCAGAGAATGGAAGCGGGAATCACTGCCTCCTACAAGATGGTCGACACCTGCGCTGCGGAATTTGCGGCTGAGACCCCGTATTTCTATTCTGTCTATGGCAATGATGAAAATGAAGCCATTGCCACACACGACAGAAAGAAGGTCCTCGTTCTCGGGTCCGGACCGATTCGGATCGGACAGGGCATCGAGTTCGACTTCTGCAGCGTCCACTGCACATGGGCGTTCTCGAAGGAAGGATGGGAGACCATTATTATCAACAACAACCCGGAGACCGTGTCGACGGACTTCGACATCGCGGATCGGCTGTATTTCGAGCCGCTGACGCCGGAGGATGTCGAAAATGTTGTCAACATCGAGAAGCCCGACGGCGCCGTCGTTCAGTTCGGCGGTCAGACAGCTATCAAGCTGACGGAATCTCTTATGAAGATGGGTGTCCCGATTCTCGGTACGTCGGCGGATGATGTCGACGCGGCGGAGGATCGCGAGCGTTTCGACGAGGTCCTTGCATCCTGCGGCATCAAGCGTCCGAAGGGCGAGACTGTATTCACGGCCGAGGAAGCCAAGGCGGCCGCAAACCGTCTCGGCTATCCGGTTCTGGTTCGTCCGTCCTACGTTCTCGGCGGCCAGGGCATGAGGATCGCGATCTCGGATGAAGATATCGATCAGTACATTGGCGTCATTAACCAGATCGCGCAGGATCACCCGATTCTTGTCGATAAATACATGCTCGGCAAGGAAGTTGAGGTCGATGCCGTCTGTGACGGTGAGAACATCCTGATCCCCGGTATCATGCAGCACATTGAGCGCGCGGGTATTCACTCCGGAGATTCGATCTCCGTCTATCCGTCCCAGACGCTCTCGCAGCTGGCAAAGGACAGAATTGTCGATTATACGGAGAAGCTCGCAAAGGCACTCCATGTCAAGGGCATGATCAATATCCAGTTCATCGATCAGGACGATGAGATCTACTGCATCGAGGTCAACCCGAGATCGTCCCGCACAGTCCCGTATATCTCCAAGGTGACGGGCATCCCGATCGTTCCGCTCGCGGCGCAGTGCATTCTGGGCCACAAGATCACGGAACTCGGGTACAAACCGGGGCTGCAGCCGGAGGCAAAGCACATCGCGATCAAGATGCCGGTGTTCTCATTTGAAAAGATCAGGGACGCGGACATCACGCTCGGACCGGAAATGAAGTCAACCGGTGAGGCACTCGGTATTTCCGAGCACTTCCACGAGGCCCTGTACAAGGCGTTCCTCGGTGCCGGCGTCAGACTGCCGAAGTACAAGAACATGATCATCACGGTCCGCGATGAGGACAAGCCGGCAATCACGCCGATCGCGGCCAGATTCGAGAAGCTCGGCTACCGGATCTATTCGACGCGCGGAACAGCAGAGTACCTGAATGCGCACGGTGTGCATGCGGTTCGCACAAACAAGCTCGAGCAGCCGCATCCGAATCTTCTGGATCTGATTCTCGGCCACAAGATTGATCTTGTCATCGATCTTCCGCCGCGCGGAATCGAGCATCAGCACGATGGCTTTGTCATCCGGCGCAATGCCATTGAGACGGGTGTCTATGTCCTGACTGCCATTGATACGGCGGAGGCGCTTGTTACGTCTCTTGAGGATACGGACATCAAGAATCTTTCGCTGATTGATATCGCGAAAATTTAATTCCCGTACATAGCAGGGCCGGATCTTGCGGCCCGCTGGAAATCCGGAGACTGCTTCTCCGGATTTCTGATTTATCGACTGAGAAGGAGAATAAGATGATTGCAATACTCGAGGTTATTGTCCTCGGCATTGTCGAAGGCATCACGGAGTGGCTTCCGGTAAGCTCGACAGGCCATATGCTGCTCGTGTATAAACTGTTCGGTATCAGCGAGGCCGATCCGTTCTGGTCCCTGTTCCTCGTTGTTATTCAGTTCGGGGCGATTCTTGCGGTCGTCTTCATATTCTGGAACAAGCTGTGGCCGTTTCATCGTGTTCATCCGGAAGAGAAGGGCGTCTACAAGGTGATCAGCCGGCCGAAACTTGTCATGTGGATCAAGATTATCATTTCCTGTCTGCCGGCGGTTATTGTCGCGATGCCTCTCGATGACTGGATTGAGGCCCACTTTTACAATTATGTATGCGTCGCTGTTATGCTGATCCTCTGGGGTATTCTCTTCATCGTGGTTGAAAACCGGAACAGGGGAAAGAAAGCGGAGGTTCGGAAGATCAGCGAGATCACCTGGCAGCTCGCACTAATCATCGGTATCTTCCAGCTGCTTGCGGGACTCTTCCCGGGCACATCCCGCTCAGGTGCGACTATCCTCGGCGGCATTATATTCGGTATGTCCAGAAAATGCGCGTCAGAGTACACGTTCTTCCTCGCGGTTCCCGTCATGCTGGGCGCCAGCGTTCTGAAGTTTGTGAAATTTGACGGATCCTTCACGGCAGCTCAGTGGGGATATCTGATCCTAGGCATGGTTCTTGCATTTATCGTTTCAGTTTGTGCGATCCGGTTCCTTATGGGATACATCCGGAAGCATGACTTCAAGGCCTTCGGCTGGTACAGAATTGCGCTCGGCATCATTGTGCTGGCAAGCTTTGGCATTCCGGCAATGCTTGCGTAAGTCACAGGATTGCGCGGAGAGTCAATCCGCTGTACAATCAAAGCGTCATAATAATTACTGAGTAAATTGACGGGAATGCCGACTTTGCGCATCTGTCACCGCTTACGCGGTTCGCACGGCGGCATATCTCTGTTCAGATAACATAAGGAGAAGGCACATGACAGATAAAAAATTAGTGGTCGTAGCGCTCGGGCACAAGGCACTCGGCGCAACGCTCCCGGAGCAGAAGGTCGCTGTCGCCGAGACGGCGAAGGCAATCGCCGATCTTGTCGAGACGGGAGCCAATATCGTCATTACACACAGCAACTCCGATCAGGTCGGTATGATCCACAGCGCGATGAACGAATTTGCACAGAATCACCCGGAATACACCGCCTGCCCGATGTCGGTCTGCTCTGCAATGAGCCAGGGGTACATCGGATATGACCTCCAGAACGCGATCCGCGCGGAGCTGATTACCCGCGGCATTTACAAGCCGGTCTCTACTGTCCTCACGCAGGTCATGGTGGATCCGTACGATGAGGCATTCTATGAGCCGTCCAAGATCATCGGACGTGTCATGACAAAGGATGAGGCAGATCTGGAGGAAAAGAAGGGCAATTTTGTCACGGAAGTAGAGGGCGGATACCGCAGAATCGTGGCATCTCCAAAGCCAAAGGAAATTATCGAGCTGGATACGATCAAAGCTCTTCTCGCAGACGATCAGATTGTCATCTGCTGCGGCGGCGGTGGAATTCCGGTCATGGAGCAGGGCGTCGATCTCCGCGGAGCATCGGCTGTCATTGAGAAGGATCTCGTGTCCGGGCTGCTCGCGATAGATCTCACGGCCGACGCGCTGATGATCCTCACGTCTGTCGACGCAGTCGCGCTGAACTACAGGAAGGACAACGAGAAGATCCTTGGCCGGATTGACGTCAAACAGGCAAGAAGCTACATGGAGGAGAACCAGTTTGAGCGCGGAAAAATGCTTCCGAAGTTTGAGGCGGCGATTGACTTTGTGGAGCTCGGAACGAATCGGCGTGCCATCATTACCTCCGTGCCGCGCTGCAAGGCGGCTTATCTGGGAAAGGCTGGAACGGAAATCGTCAAGACCCTGTGATTGTTTTCGGCTCACCCGCACCTTATCAGACAATCAGAATTCCCGCTCCCCGATGCATCCGTACCGGGGAACGGGAATTTTCTGGTTGAAAAAAGAACACAGAAAAAGGAGCCTTGCGTTCGGCTCCTTTTTCTGTGTCTAAATTAATGAGGGGGGGAGATAGTAGTGGTTCATCAACTATCTGAATCATATGATACAGGGAATATGTGTAGATAATATGACGGCTTCGGGAAGAAAAAATAAAATTTATAAAGAAACTCTAAAAATCCCACCTCACTTTGTGAAATTTAACGAATACCGGGGGCTTTTTGAACGGAATTTGACGTAGAAGAGGACATGCAATATAATTAATTCATTATGGGGCGTTATTCCTGTCAGCCCCAGCTCCGGGATCTTCCGGAAAATAAAGGAGCAGAACGTCAATGAAATTAAGCAGACTGATAGAGCGTATGGACTGCACAGTCGTGCAGGGCAGCGCGGATGTCGAGATCAGCGATCTCGTCTATGATTCAAGGAAGGTTTCAAAGGGCAGTGCATTTGTCTGCATTGTCGGCGCAAAATCCGACGGACACAGATATATCAGTGATGTGTGCGCGAAGGGTGCCGCGGCCATTTTTATTGAGAAAGGGCATATGCCGGAGAAGAGGATTCAGGATTCTGTGACCGTCATCGAGTCCACGGACACGAGAATTGCCCTGGCACTGGCGTCTGCCGCGTGGTTCGATTATCCGGCGGAGCATATCCCGGTTATCGGCATTACGGGAACGAAGGGAAAGACAACGACGACCTACATGATCAAGTCGATTCTTGACAATGCGGGATACCGCTGCGGACTGATCGGAACGATTGAGGCGATCATTGGTGACAGGCATATTCCATCGGCGAATACGACGCCGGAGTCTTATGTCGTGCAGAGAGACCTCCGCGGCATGATTGACGCCGGCATGAACTGCGCAGTCATGGAGGTCTCCTCCCAGGCACTCAAGCTGAACCGCACGGCGGGCATTCCGTTCGAGATCGGTGTCTTCACGAATATTTCCCCGGACCATATCGGTCCGAATGAGCACGCGTCATTCGAGGAATATATGCACTGCAAGGGGCTTCTGTTCCGCCAGTGCAGGGTCGGTGTTGTGAATGCGGATGACCCGCACACGAAGGATGTACTCGAGGGTCATACCTGCCGCGTCGAGACTTACGGAATTGGAAATAAAGAGGCCGATCTTCGAGCCACGGATATTCAGCATGAATTCAAGGGTGGATACCTTGGCGTGAAATTCAATCTCGCAGGAAAGCTGCACTTCCCTGTTGAGCTGACTGTCCCGGGGAAATTTTCGGTCTATAATGCGCTGACAGCCATTGCGGTGTGCGAGCATTTCAATATCTCGGAAGAGAATATCCGGAAGGCACTCCTGACTGCGAAGGCGAAGGGGCGCATCGAGCCGGTAAAGGTGAGTGACAAGTTCACGCTTCTCATCGATTATGCGCACAACGCGATGGCCCTGAGAAGTCTCCTCACGACACTCCGTGACTATCATCCGCACAGAATCGTCTGCCTCTTTGGCTGCGGTGGCGACCGCGACCCGCAGAGACGGTTTGAGATGGGTGAGGTGTCCGGAAAACTTGCCGACTTCACAATTATTACGTCTGATAATCCGAGAACGGAGGATCCGATGAAGATTATCGCGGATATCGAGACCGGAATGAAGAAGACAGATGGACAATATATTGAGATTCCGGATCGCCGCGAGGCAATCCGCTATGCCATCCGGCACGGCGAGCCGGGTGATATCATTGTGCTTGCAGGCAAGGGCCACGAGGACTACCAGGAGATCAACGGCGTCAAATATCCGATGGATGAGCGCGTGATCATTTCCGAAATTCTCGCGGAGAACAAGGCGGAATCCTGAGGCTCTGGTCCTTGCAGGGTCTGCGGAAGGAGAACATGGCGAAATACGCTGAGGTGATTGTTGACATAGCACATGAGAAACTGGATCATCCTTTCTCATACAGAATTCCGGAGGAGCTCGGGGACAAGGTGCGCTGCGGCTGCGTCGTCGAGGTTCCCTTCGGGGGAGGAGACCGCAGGATCAGGGGCTATGTCGTCGGCCTGTCTGACCGGACGACAGTTCCGCCGGAAAGAATAAAGTCTATCCGGAGACTGATCACTGACGACGAGACCGTTGAGTCAAAACTTCTTCTTCTGGCCGCCTGGATGAGCCGGAACTACGGATCGACGATGATCCAGGCTCTGAAGACCGTTGTTCCGGTTCGCAGCAGGGTCGGGGCCATCGTGAGGCGGATCGTTACGCTGGCGGAGCCGGAGCGCGCGGGACAGGTGCTTTCGGAGTATGAGAGGCGCCATTGCGGAGCGATGGCCCGCGTTATGCATGTCCTGCTCGGCGGGGAGGACGCATCGGAATCATCTCCCGGGATCACAGGACTTGACCAGCGCAGGCTTCAAAAGGAGGCGGCTGTTCCGGCCGTGGTTATCCGGAAAATGGCGGCGGATGGAGTCCTTCATGTCGATGCGTCCTCTGAGCTGAGACGTGTCGTGAGAGAGGCAAAGATCTGTCCGAAGGATACGCTCACAGATGAGCAGCAGTACGTCACAGATGAGATTCGCGCCGAGTGGGGAGAAGGGGGACAGGGACGCCCTGTGCTCCTTAATGGCGTCACGGGCAGCGGCAAGACACTTGTCTACATGGAGCTGATTGCGGACACCCTCGCTGCCGGGAAACAGGCGATTGTTCTCATTCCCGAGATTGCTCTCACATGGCAGACCACTCTCCGCTTTGTCTCGAGATTCGGGGAGCGCGTCTCATTTCTTCACTCGAGACTCTCGGACGGCGAGCGCTACGATCAGATGAAGGCGGCGCGCCGCGGGGACATCTCGGTCATGGTTGGTCCGCGATCAGCACTGTTCACGCCGTTTTCTGATCTTGGACTCATTATCATCGATGAAGAGCACGAGGAATCCTATCACTCCGAGACGATGCCGCGCTACCACGCGAGAGAGACTGCCGTGAAGCGGGCCGAGCTTGAACACGCGCATGTCCTGATGGGATCAGCGACTCCGTCCATGATCGCGTCGCATAGGGTTGAGACCGGAGAGTATCTGGGACTTCGCCTCGAGAGTCGATTTGGAAACGCATCTCTCCCGTCGGCGGAGATTGTCGACATGCGGAAGGAACTGGAGGCGGGCAACCGCTCGATCATCAGTGAGCGTCTGCGAAAGGAGATGGAACATTCCCTCTCCCGGGGAGAACAGATCATGCTGTTTCTGAACCGCCGCGGTTATTCCGGTGCCGTGACGTGCCGGTCCTGCGGCCACGTCATGAAATGCCCGCACTGCGATGTGACACTCACGCGCCACAGAAATGGCATGCTGGTCTGTCACTACTGTGGCTATGAGCAAAGGAATGTGAACCGCTGCCCCGAGTGCGGCTCAAGGTTTATTGGCGGGCTGACGGTCGGCACGGAACAGGTGGAGGATATTGTCGCGGGGATGTTCCCGGAGGCCCGCATTCTTCGCATGGACCTCGACACGACGAGAGGCAAGGAGGGACATGAAAAGATTCTCCGCGACTTTGCTGAGGAAAAGGCAGACATCCTGATCGGTACACAGATGATCGTGAAGGGGCATGACTTTCCGAATGTCACGCTGGTCGGCGTGCTGCTCGCGGATCTCTCCCTCACGGAGGCGGATTACCGGTCGTCGGAGCACACCTATCAGCTTGTCGCGCAGGCGGTCGGCCGCGCGGGCCGCGGGAAAAAACCGGGACGCGCCGTGATCCAGACTTACCGGCCGGATCACTTCAGCATACGGGCTGCTGCTGCGCAGGATTACGATGCCTTCTATCGGGAGGAGAAAATCTATCGGAAGATTATGGAATATCCTCCGGAAGGAAATCTGTGCGCCATCCTGGGATCTTCGAAAAATGAACAGCTACTCACGGAAGGTATGAGATATATCCGGAAATATCTGGATCGCATCGACAGACGTGGACAACTCCGGACCATCGGACCGGCGCCACAGAGCGTAGGAAAGATCCGGGATACCTACAGGCAGGTTATTTACATACGGAATATGGACAGTGAGAGACTCATTATGGCGAAGGACCGGATTGAAGCTTATGTTGCTGCGAACCGCGGCTTTTCGGATATTCGGATTCAGTTTGACTTTAATACATAAAAAAGAAGGAGTATACTATGGCACTTAGAACAATCAGAGTTGTCGGTGATCCTGTTCTCACGAAAAAATGTCGGGAGGTCAAGAAATTGACACCGCATCTTCTTCAGCTGATCGATGACATGTTTGAGACAATGTACCACGCGAACGGAGTCGGACTTGCGGCCCCGCAGGTGGGGATTCTAAAGCGCATCGTCGTGATCGATGTCACAGGGCAGGACCCGATCGCGATGATCAATCCGGTGATTGTTGAACGGGACGGAAGCCAGACGGGCGAGGAAGGATGCCTGTCTCTTCCGGGAAAGTCAGGCGTTGTCACGAGACCGAACCATGTTATCGTCGAGTGTCTGAATCGAGACATGGAAAAGGTCAGAATCGAGGGCACGGAGCTTCTTGCCAGATGCATGTGCCACGAGATTGATCATCTTGACGGCCATATGTACACGGAATTTGTCGAGGGTGATCTGCACGATGTGCAGTACGAAGAAGAGGAGCAGTGAGCAGATGAAAATCGTGTTTATGGGCACACCGGACTTCGCCGTCGGTACGCTTGAGGCGCTTGCGCGGGCAGGATACGAAATTCCGCTTGTGATCACGCAGCCTGACCGGCCGAGAGGGAGAAGGCATGAGATTATGGACGGGCCGGTCAAGGCAACGGCCGCGTCGCTCGGTATCCCTGTCTGCCAGCCGGAAAAAATCCGGAAGAACCCGGAGGTCTTTGAAAGGCTGAGAGACATAGGCCCCGACATGATCGTTGTGGCTGCATTTGGCCAGATCATACCGGAGAATATACTTAAACTTCCCCGGTACGGCTGCATCAATGTGCATGCATCTCTTCTTCCGGCCTACCGCGGCGCGGCGCCGATCCAGCACGCGATTCTTGATGGCCGCGACAAAAGCGGCGTGACGATCATGCGGATGGACAGTGGCCTTGACACCGGCGATATGATTGCCTCAAGAGAAGTTCCGATCACTCAGGAGACGACAGGCGGTTCTCTGTTTGATGAACTCGCTTCTGTGGGGGCGCAGCTTCTCGTCGACACGATCCCGTCGATTGTGGATGGATCGGCGAGATATACGCCGCAGCCGGCGGAGAGCACGACTGCGTATGCGTCGATGATCTCGAAGGAGATGGGACATATCGACTGGACATGCCCTGCGTCCCGTATCGAGAGACTTGTTCGGGCGATGAACCCGTGGCCGTGTGCCTTCACGGAGGCCGGCGGAAAGACACTCAAGATCTGGAGATCGCATGTGGCAGATGATGACGGAAGTGCCGCAGCACCGGGTGAAGTCGTCATCAGGCCGGACCGGTCAGGGATGAGCGTAAAATGCGGAAAGGGCATGCTCGTGCCCGATGAGGTTCAGCTCGCGGGAAAGAGAAGGATGCCTGCCGCTGATTTTCTGCGCGGCATGCATGACAGCCTGCGGCGTCTCGGATAATCCTTCATTTTCCACATTACAGGGGGGAATAATCTTATGCCTGAAAATCTAAGAGAAATTGTCCTGGGAATTCTGACGGAGATCGGCGAGAACGGAACGTACAGCCATACGGCAATCCGCGCCGCCCTCGACAGATACCAGTACTTCTCAAAGCGCGACAGGGCATTTATCACAAAGGTGTGTGAGGGTACTGTCGAGCGCATGATCGAGATCGACTACATCATCGACTGCTATTCCACGGTGCCGGTCGAGAAGATGAAGCCGGTCATCCGCGAGATCCTCCGGAGCGCGGTCTATCAGATCCGCTTCATGGGAGGTATCCCGGATTCTGCTGCCGTCAATGAGGCGGTGCGGCTGACGCAGAAGCACGGCTTTTATAATTTGAAGGGGTTTGTGAACGGCGTTCTCCGGAGCATCATCCGAAACGAGGACAGTATTCCGTATCCAGACAGAGAGAAGGAGCCCATCCGCTATCTCTCCGTCAAATATTCGATGCCGGAGTGGCTGGTCTCGTCGTGGCTCGATGAGTTCGGCTCGTTCGTCACAGGGAAGATGCTCGAGAGCTGTCTCGTGGAGCGGCCGACGACGGTTAGGCTCAAGACCGACAACATCACAAAGAAGGTCATTCTCGATTCGCTGCGCGAGCAGAATGTGACCGTAAAGCGCGCGCCGTACCTGCCGTACGCGTACAATATTTCGGATTATAATTATCTTCCGGGACTCAAGGCCTTTCAGAATGGCTGGATCTTCCCGCAGGACGTGAGCTCGATGCTCGTCGCAGAGGCGGCGGCCCCGAAGCGCGGCGATTATGTCATTGATGTCTGCGCGGCGCCCGGGGGAAAGAGCCTTCATATCGCGGACAAGATGGGTGGCTACGGCATGGTCGAGGCCAGGGACCTGAGTGAGGAGAAGGTTAAGCTGATCGCCGACAACGTAAAGCGCGCGGATCTCATTAATGTGAAGCCGGTCGTGATGGATGCGCTGACGCTCGATATGGATTCGGTCGAGAAGGCTGACATCGTGATCTGCGATCTGCCGTGCTCGGGGCTCGGCGTCATCAGCCGGAAATCGGACATCAAGTACAGGGTCTCTCCGGAGAAGATCAATTCACTTGTTGACCTTCAGAGGCAGATTCTGAAAAATGCAGTGCGCTACGTAAAACCGGGAGGAACTCTCATTTTCAGCACGTGCACGGTCGGGCACAGAGAAAATCAGGACAATGTGACCTGGATCACGGAGCATTATCCATTCGTGACAGACAGTCTGAATCCATACATTCCGCGCGAGCTCTGGAGACTCACGACGGAGCAGGGATATCTGCAGCTTCTGCAGGGCATTCATGATTCGGACGGCTTCTTTATTGCAAGACTGAAGCGGAAGGACTTTGACAAGCCATTCCCGTCGGAGGCGGAGAAGTCATGAGCGCAGGTGCCGCACAGGGCGGAATAGAAATGCGCGCGGACGCAGAGAACAGAAAGAACAGCAGCATCCGGGACAGAGACGGACGCGTGATCAGATATGATTTGCAGTCGCTGACAGTGAATGAGCTCACGGAGGCTGTGCGCCTTGCGGGAGAGAAGCCCTTCCGTGCGAAGCAGATTTATCAATGGCTGCATGAGAAAATCGTGGCCAGTCCTGAGGAGATGACAAATGTACCGAAAAAACTCAGGGACGCGCTGACTGAAAAATATCCGTTTGTCAGTCCGGAGATGCGGGCTGTGCAGGTCTCAAAGCTCGACGGCACGAGAAAATATCTCTTTCGCTTTGCGGACGATTGCTATGTCGAGTCGGTCTTCATGGTCTATCAGCACGGCCACTCGGTGTGCATTTCCACGCAGAATGGATGCCGCATGGGCTGCCGTTTTTGTGCGTCGACGATTGGCGGACTGACGAGAAATCTCTCTGCGGGAGAAATGCTCGCACAGGTATATGCGATCCAGAGAGAGACCGGGGAGCGCGTGTCGAACATCGTGCTGATGGGAACAGGAGAGCCGCTCGACAATTACGCGAATGTGGTGCGTTTCATTCGCATGGTCACGGGACCGGGGGGCCTCAATATCAGCGAGCGGAATATCACGCTGTCGACCTGCGGTATCGTTCCGGGAATTCTGAAGCTTCGGGATGAGAAACTCATGATCAATCTTGCGCTGTCACTGCATGCGCCGAACGATCAGATGAGAAGAGAGATCATGCCGATCGCCAGACGTTACAGTCTGTCGGAGATTATTCCGGCCCTGAAATCCTATTACAGCGTGAACAGACGGAGATTGACCTTCGAGTATTCGTTGATTCACGGCGTCAATGATTCCGAGGACGCCGCCCGTCAGATTGCGTCCCTGATCCGGGGAATGAATGCGCTTGTCAATCTGATTCCAGTGAATCCGGTGCGGGAAGCGGGGTTTCAGGCTCCAGACAGAACACACGTTCTGAATTTTAAGAAAAAACTTGAAAATTACGGAATCCATGTTACTATTAGAAGAGAAATGGGCAGAGACATTGACGGCGCCTGCGGGCAGCTGCGAAAGCGATGCTCAGAAATGGAAACTGACAGATGAAATCGTATTCTGCTACAGATGTAGGACAAAAACGGAAAA
>ONSX01000082.1 GCA_900320615.1 uncultured Eubacteriales bacterium | reverse complement strand
GCTATATTGATATTATATAGTAATATTATATATTTGTCAAAGAGAAAGCGGCTTTCATCCCACAGGCAAGCCTGTGGGTTTTACGCCGCAAATTATAACACGCATCAGATTCACTGTCATGGCTCTTCACGCAGGAACCGCAGGGCTACTCTGCACAAGCCGCAGGATAAGCGGCCGTCCCGCCTAATCCACCTCGTCGTTCTGAAACCTGGAGAGATGCTCATACGGCAGGATCAGCCGCCCGCGGTAGAGCCCGCAGCCGTCATTGATCAGATGATTATTGATGGCCGCGAACATATTGACATCGACCTTCGAGAGATCGAGACTTGTCAGAGCCTTATTCCGCTCGTATGCGTCGTCAAAATAGACATTCGCGCCCTCCGGCACCATGTCCCGCTGCTCCCGCTCGCGGTTCTGCCGCTTCTCATAGTCGACGTGGTTCGCATTGCCAATCTCCGCGTAATCGTCCATTTCCTTCGTCCGGAGCTGGACCTCGACGTAGCAGCCGGCCATGTTGTCGTACAGTGTGATGTGCAATGAACGGTAGCCAAAGTCCTTGACATTGACGAGATAGTCACGGTAGTAGGGCCGCAGCGGCTTGTCGAGCCTCGTCGAGTAGTGTTCCTGCTCAATCCCCGAGAGCATCGGCGTGAACCCTCTCTCCGCGAGAAAGTCCGGCAGCGCATTTGCGATCTGATAGAGATATTGCGTCTCGACGAGCTCGCGGTTCTGCCCCGGCTTCAGGTGGCATTTCGGCATGGAAATGACAATCCTGTACGCGATCAGATCCTTGAGACGCGCGACATCGGCCTGCAGCTCCTGCACAGACGGAGCCTTTCCGTTCCGCACATAACCGTCGTAAATATTCGTCACGATATAGCCGTTGAACTTCTCCTCCACGCGAATCAGCGACTTGATGCGGCCCTTGAACGTAAACGCGAGGTACGGATACTCCTTCGCCATGTATTTGTAGAACTCACGGATCCGCTGCGACTGTGACGTGAGAAAGTCGTTGTGTACAAGAAATGAAGCCATGCCGCGCAGAAACTCACTGTGCGTCATGTCGATCTCATTTCCGGTCTTCCTCGCCTCATTCCTGAGATCGCGGGCGTACTTCTGAATGATACGGAGGACCGTATCGCCGGAGTATAAATAGTCGTTCAGTTTTACGGTCATAAACTGTTTCCTTCCGTCATCGTAATCTTCACATTTCCTGCTCAAGAAAGGCGCTTCAGGTCCTCCGGCGTCGTAATTTTCACGTTCTCATAGGAGCCCTCAACGAGCTTCACCTTCGCAAGGCCACTCGCCTCCACGATCATCGCATCATCGGTCACGTCATACATCTGTTCTCTCCTCATCAGCAGCTCATTTGCCGAGACAAGCAGCGGGCGCGAAAAAGCCTGCGGCGTCTGAATCGTCCACACGCGGCTTCTCTGCGGCGTCGACTCCGCAAAGCCTTCACTGTCTGCAATCTTGACTGTATCCTTCGACGGCATGCCGACCGCGGCCGCCCCGTATCGTTTCGCAGCCTCTGCCGCGCGCCTGATGATTTCCTCCGTGACAAAAGGACGCGCGGCATCGTGGATCAACACATAGTCCGCATCCGGGCATGCCCCGAGTGCGTTCCAGACCGAGTCATACCGCTCTTTTCCTCCGGCAACAACCTTTTTCACTTTGGAAAAGGCATATCGCTCCACAATTTCTGTCCGGCAGTAGCTGACATATTCCTCCGACGTCACAAGAACGATGGCATCAATCTCGGGGCTTTCCTGAAAGACATGGAGCGAGGCGCAGACGAGCGGCCGGTTCCTGTACGAAAGAAACTGCTTCGGCGTGTCTGTCCCCATGCGGGTCCCCTTCCCGGCCGCAAGAATAATCCCTGTCGTCATATCGTTCTCCTTCCAAAAATCACTGCCCGATACTTCCCTCGGGCCGGCGCCGCTCTCTGTCA
Source organism: uncultured Eubacteriales bacterium (assembly GCA_900320615.1). Classification (GTDB taxonomy): domain Bacteria; phylum Bacillota; class Clostridia; order Lachnospirales; family Lachnospiraceae; genus Chordicoccus. Next base: position 5,128 of record ONSX01000082.1, on the reverse strand, counting down.
GGCAGCATCTCTCCCGCGGGACCGTTGCCGCTTCATAATCGACGCGCTTATACAACAAGTCCGGACTTTAAGCATCTCTCCCGCGGGGCCGTCACCGCTTCCGGCGTCTCAGCGCTCACCGAGCTTAAGGCCCGGCACCGCATTGAGATCCCAGCCTGATCTCGTGCCCGCCATGTACTCATGATACGCCGCGACACCGATCATCGCCGCGTTGTCCGTGCAGTAGATGGGCGACGGGACGAAGAGTTTGCACCCGGCTTTTTCACACGCCTCTGCCATTCCGGCCCGAAGCGCGGAATTTGCCGAGACGCCGCCTGCCATCGCGACCTCGCGGATACCGTAATGCTTTGCTGCCTCGATCGTGTGACTTACGAGCACGTCGACAACCGCCTTCTGGAAACTCGCCGCGAGGTCAGCTTTGTTGACCTCCTCGTGTGTCATGGCCGCATGGTTCAGATAGTTGAGAACCGCGCTCTTCAGTCCTGAAAATGAAAAATCGTACTCGCTGCCGTGGACTTTCGCCTGCGGAAAGACAATCGCATCCGGATTTCCCTGCTTCGCGCACGCGTCAATCTTCGGTCCGCCCGGATATCCGAGGCCGATCGCGCGGGCGACCTTGTCGAATGCCTCTCCGGCCGCGTCGTCGACTGTACGGCCGAGGATGTCAAACTTTGCCCAGTCTTTCACAATGATGAGGTGCGTGTGCCCGCCGGAGACGACGAGTCCCAGGTACGGCGGCTTCAGCTCCGGGTGCTCGATGTAGTTCGCCGAGATGTGTCCCTCGATGTGATTGACGCCGATCAGCGGCTTTCCCGCGGCCCACGCCATCGCCTTTGCCTCGGCGACGCCGACAAGCAGCGCGCCGACAAGCCCCGGGCCGTAAGTGACCGCGACCGCATCCACATCCTTCAGCTTCATGCCGGCCTTATCCAGCGCCCGCTGCACGACGTAGTTCATTTTCTCGATGTGCTTGCGCGAGGCGATCTCAGGGACAACGCCGCCGTAGACCGTGTGGAGCCTGATCTGTGTGTAAATAATATTTGAAAGAACCTCGTGTCCGTCCCGGATAACCGCAGCGGCAGTCTCATCGCAGGAGCTCTCGATCGCGAGGATATCTGTATGTCCGTTCATAAAATTTCTCCAAAAGCTTTTCAATCGTTCTGATGCGCGCCCGTCTCACTCGTCGTCAAACGGGATCGACATGTTCCGCCCGTCCCTTGTCGCAACCGCGTTCGGGAATATCTCCCTTGCCGCATCGATATAGCGCTCCGGGTGCAGAAACGACGGACTGTAGTGCGTGAACCACAGCTCCCTTGCCTGCGCGCGGCGGGCGAGCTCTGCGCTCTCCGGCATCGTCATGTGCCGGTACGCCTTCGCCTTGCGAATGTCCGTATTGTCGCCGTAGATTGCTTCCGCGATGAAGAGATCCGCATGGCGTGCCTGCTCCGCGATCTGCGGGACCGGCCTCGTATCCGTCGAGTAGACGACCTTGATGCCGCGCCGCTCCGGCCCGATCACCATGTCCGGGGTAAATATCCTGCCCTCGAACTCGACGGTCTGCCCCTTCTGCAGCGGGTTCCAGAGCTTCAGCGGGACGCCTGCCGCCCTTGCGCGCTCCACATCGAACTTTCCCCCGCGCCTGATCCCGATTTTGTACGAGTAGCACAGGATACTGTGCTGCACGCGAAATGCAGTGATCTCAAAGCCGTTCCTCTGGAAATGCTGCTCATTTCCCTCGATCTCGACTGCGCGCGTCTCAAACGGCAGCTCCGGCGCAATCGTGCGCACGGCGCTGAGCACGCGGCCCGTTCCCTTCGGACCGATGATCGTGAGCGGCTCGGTGCGGTCTGCATTTCCCATGAGGAGAAGAAGGCCGGGGAGTCCTGCGATGTGGTCCGCGTGAAAGTGAGTCAGAAGTATTGTGTCGATCGGTTTCGGCGACCAGCCGATCTCCCGCATGGCTATCTGCGTGCCCTCTCCCGCGTCAATCAGCAGTGAGCTGCCGTTGTAGCGGAACATGCACGAGGTGAGCCAGCGCTTCGGGAGCGGCATCATGCCACCTGTTCCAAGTAATCCTACATCAAGCATTGTCCACCATTTTTTCTTCCGGATCTCTGTGGTACGTCATCAGAATCGCATCCTCCACAGGGTCCGTGTAATAATTTTTTCTCATTCCAGTCTGCCTGAAGCCCAGCTTCTCATAGAGATGACGCGCCGGCGCATTGCCCGTCCGGACCTCAAGATAGACCGTGTCGACCCCTTTCTCGTCCCACGCCCTCCTGATGATCTCATCGAGAAGTTCCGTCCCGATTCCGCGGTTCCGGCTCGCAAGATCGACTGTTATATCAAGGACATCAGATTCCGGGGGCATCAGGATGACGCCGCCAAAGCCGCAGATTGTCCAGCCATTTCCCGCACATTCCGGGCAGAACTCTTCCGCGACAAGAAGAATCGTGTCATCGCGCATAAAATATGTAAAGAGGCTCGTCTCATCCCACGGAGTCCTGGAATTGTCCGCTTCCATGGCCGCGACAGCCGCAATGTCGTCCATCGTCATATTCCGGATTCTCATCTGTCTCTCCTTTCCAGCGGGTTACGTGTGCGCGTACTCGCCGTCCTCGGTCTCGCCGACGGGACGTCCGGCCGCCCTGTCCCGCTCGGCGCGCTCGCGCTCCGCCTGGGACTTCCGGAGATAGATCGGCTCGTGCTTCTCCGCCGGAATCGCCTTCCCCTCCGCGAAGAAAATCTCCGCGAGGGCGCCGACCGAGGCCGCGCGCTGCTGACTTGCATTTGCCGGCGCATAAAAATGTGGAACCACAAGCCCCTTCTCGAGCTTCTCCTTGTATACAGGAACGCCGTCCCCGAGGAAGGTAACCGTTTCTCCATCCCGCACCATCTCATTCAGCTCGGCAATGAGTCCGGTGACCGCAATCGGACGCTGATCTCTCACCGTCACGAGTCTTCCCTGCGCAAAGCGGTAGATGCCGTTGTAGACCTGCTGGCGTCTCGCGTCCATAATCGGACAAATAAGGCCCGCCGCCCCGTAGAGATTGAACGCGAGACCGGCCAGCGTCGGCACCTCGACGATTGGCTTCTCCAGCGCAAGGCCCAGCCCTTTGGCGGTCGCGGAGCCGATCCGAAGACCCGTGAAGGATCCCGGCCCTGCCGCGACGGCGATCGCGTCAATCCCGCGAATGTCAGTCTCTGTCATTTTCGTGATTTCGTCCAGCATCGGGAGCAGGGTCTGGCTGTGCGTCTTCTTGAAATTCACCGTGTACTCCGCGCGTGTGATACCGTCCTCGACAATCGCGACACTCGCGGCCTGTCCGGATGAATCAATAGCTATCAGTTTCATATATTTTCTTCCGCCTTCTTTTCAATCGTGATTTTCCGATAGTCGAAGCCCTTCTTCGGATCCTTCTCGATCCGGATCCACGTCGTGTTCTCCGGCATCAGCTCCCGGATCTGTTCCGCCCACTCGACGAGCACAACACCGTCCCCGTAGAATTCGTCCTCGTAGCCGATCTCCTCCATCTCATCGATGTCCTCGATGCGGTAGACGTCGTAGTGGTTCAGCACAAGTCTTCCTGTCTCGTACGTATTCCTGATTGTAAATGTCGGCGATGTGACCGGCTCGCTGATCCCGAGTCCAGCGGCAAAGCCCTGCGTGAACACGGTCTTGCCGACGCCGAGATCGCCTGACAGCGCAAATACACTGCCGGGGGCGGCCTCCCGGCCCATCTTCTCTCCGAGCGCATACGTCTCGTCTGCTGAATTTGTCTCTATAACCATAATATCTCCCTTATACACAGTACTTTACATAGTACAACAAAACAGTCGTTTAAGTAAAGAGTCACCGTCACTCCAATACGCGCATGAATTTTCAAAAAAACTTTGACAACTTTCCTCGCCTATACTATAATTTCATCTGTACTGCTGATGCAGGACATGGAGAGGTATCGAAGCGGTCATAACGAGGCGGTCTTGAAAACCGTTTGTCCGTAAGGGCGCATGGGTTCGAATCCCATCCTCTCCGCTACTTTTACCGGGAGCCTTGAAAAGGAAGGCCCCCGGTTTTTTTGTATTCATTTTCCGCGGGACACATTTCCTGTCTTCTCATTATTCGCAAAGCTTCTGCGAAGCATCATTTCCCCGTAGAGGGCCTGCCCGAGCGCGATACCGCCGTCGTTCGGCGGCACAAGGCTGTGCACAAGCACGCGGAAGCCGTCCCGCTCAAGAAGCGTCTGCACCATGCCGAGAAGAAGCGTATTCTGAAAACAGCCGCCCGACAGGCAGACGGTCCGGAGCGCGCAGCGCTTTCCTTTCGCCGCAGACGGCTGCGTTCCTGATTCGCCAGAAGCCGCTGCCGCTTTCCGCCGGATATCCGCCGGGTCATATATAGTCGCAATTCTTCTGACCGCATCCGCCGTCATGGCCGAGAGGCGCCTGTGAAAGAGCCACGCGAGACAATCGGTGTCTTCACCTGCAAGGCGCCGCTCCACAAGTTCCCGCACAAGAAGGTCTGTGCGCATGATCAGGCGGCCATCTCTGCAGCCCGGCTCAGGTTCCGCGGCATATGCCATGCGCTGTTTCTCTCCTGCCCTGCCATCCGCATACCGCCGGGCGGCAAACATGAGCTCCATGGCCGCCTCCCCCTCATAGGAGGACATCCTTCGTATGCCCAGGATCGCGGAGACCGCGTCGAAGAGCCGTCCGCAGCTCGTAGACGTGACTGTGTTGATATGATTTTCGCGCATGGCCGTAAGCACACGCATCTGCCGGGCGTCGCACAGCCCGAGTTCCGCCGCGACAGCCTCCGCGCATCTTTCGGTCCGCCCCACCTGTTCTAAAGAGGCCCGCCCCGCCTCTTTCACAGCGGCCGACCGGTCATTTTCCGGGCCGTTCTGACATACGGCACTTATTTTTCCCCGATAGAGATCCGCCAGCATCGATCCTGCGATCCTCCACCCCTCCCGCGAGGCGATGTCGCCCCCGGCGTGGAGAAATGGCGCGATACTCCCTGCTCTTGTAAAACCGCGCGTGTCCGCGACCATGATCTCGCCGCCCCAGATCGTTCCGTCAGTCCCATACCCTGTCCCGTCAAATGAGACCCCGATCACAGGGCCGG
>ONSX01000038.1 GCA_900320615.1 uncultured Eubacteriales bacterium | reverse complement strand
GAACCACCTGCACCTTGTCTACGTTACTTAGTCTGAATGCGGAGCTTGTGGCGTAATGCCAGTCAAGTTATCTGAGTTCAGTGCCTTATCGTAGAAAGGTAGTCTGCTGTCCTAAAGACAGCATGACACGAACTTAATCGTGTCGTTGGAAGCACCCGACTTTAGTCGGGTGAGGGTTCACTGAAATAAACAAAATGGTTTGCTACAATATTTGCATAAAGGAGAAATTAGCAAAATGACACAAAATGATTTGGCAGATTTAGCAAACTATGTTTGTAAGAATAAGACGGAGACACAAACAATTGAGTTGAAAAGCGCACACGAATATTTTAGTGCATCACGCGAGTAAGGAGAAGATTTCAAAATGAGTGAAAACAATGTTTTCTGTGACTGCTCCATCGATACCGGCTTTGATGTGTACAAGGCTCTTGCTCTTGCTGCACCTTGAAGAACTGGGGGTCAGGCGGGAGATACTGGATGACCTCGTGAAGGCAACGCCGATCTTAACGGGTGGGTATCGGATTCTTACAAAAGAGGATGTGCGGAACCTGTTTATGCTTTCCATGTCCTTTCTTTTTCTTCAAACGTGTACTTATGTTTAAAAGACAAAATAGCTCCCTTCCAAGCAGGACAAGATTTTTATTATTTTTCTTGTCTACCTAGAAGGGAGCATATCAACTTGCGGCAGTCCTTTTTGAATCATTTTGCAGCTCTTCAGCGACGGATGTTCCCGACGCGCGATCAAATCAAGCCCGTGCTTCCGCCTCCGCCATCATCCGCGCCTTCTTTTCCTTATGGAAATGGAAGAGGCTCTTCATGCAGGTGACGACGACATAGGCGCCGAGGCAGATCAGGAAGGCCGCGACGATCAGCTGCATTCCGTTGACCAGGAAGGTGCCGGTGCCGGCGGCGAAGGCCTTCACGTTGCCGATCACATTTAGGATGATGGCTGTGTAGGTGACGGCGAGCATGATGAACATCGGCGGATAGATCATGGCCGACTTCCGGTTCGTAGCGCGGAGGAAGACGGCGATTCCGAGGAGAACGACCGCGCCGAGCATCTGGTTTGCGGATCCGAACAGGGCCCAGATATTCTGGTAGCCGCCCAGGCAGAGGATATAGCCGAAGAAGAGTGTGATCAATGTCGCAAATACCGGATTGATCAGGAGCTTCTCAAGCGCGGATTTCTCTGCATCCGGGGTCTCGGTCCGGAAGAGCTCCTGGAAGAACATCCGGCCCAGACGGGCGACGGAATCCAGCGTGGTCAGCGCCAGCGCGGATACGCACATGGTCATGAACACGTTGGCAACGGAGTTCGGAATTCCGAAGAGCTCGAAGAAGCCGGCGACGCCGCTCGCGAAGATCTGGAAGGGCGTCTGGTCAGCGGGGGCCTTTCCATTTACGGCAACTGCGCCGACGACGATGAGGGAAATGACACCAACCAGCGTCTCGAGGAGCATGGCCCCGTAGCCTACGAATTTCATGTCCTTCTCATTCCGGATGGTCTTGGAGGACGTTCCGGAGGACACCAGGCTGTGGAAGCCGGAGATGGCGCCGCAGGCGATGGTGACGAAAAGCGTGGGGAAGAGGTACTGCTTTGCCCCTGCCGCATTGATGACTGTAAATCCGTTAAATGCATTCAGCTTCATGGCCGGATGGGCTACCAGCACGCCGAAGACGGCGCCGACGATCATGAAGATCAGCATGAAGGTGGTGAGATAATCTCTGGGCTGCATGAGGAGCCACATCGGAAGAATGGCTGCCACGAAGATATAAGCCATGATGACGAAGTTCCACTGGCTTGCGCTGAGATAGATTGGAAGCTTCATGCCGATTGCGAACATGGCGATGATGAGGGCAATGCCGATCACAGCCTTTAAACCTTCATTTTTTAACCCCTTCTTTATGAGAAGTCCGAGAATGATGGCGCCTCCGATGAAGAGGAGGGAGATAGTGCCTGCGGTTCCTCCGTTATAGGCCTGCACGGAGGTCGCCTTGACCGGGGCAAAGGTGGAGGAGCACATGGACGTGAAGGCGGCGATGACCAGGAGACAGAAGAGCCAGCAGAACATCGTGAATACCCGCCGGCCGGTCTTTCCGATATATCTCTCAATCACCATGGTGATGGACTCGCCCTTGTTTTTTACGGATGCGTAGAGAGCGCCGAAATCCTGCACGGCTCCGAAGAAAATGCCTCCGATCAGAAGCCAGAGGAGAACGGGCACCCATCCGAACATGGCCGCCATGATGGGACCCTGGACAGGGCCTGCACCGGCGATTGATGAGAACTGATGGGCAAATACGGTGAATTTCGATGCGGGAACATAATCCTCTCCATCGTTGATTTCTACAGCAGGTGTTTTCTTCTTCGGGTCGATTCCCCATGTTTTTGCCAGCCAGCCGCCGTAGAAGACGTAGCCGCAGAGAAGAGCCACTGCAGCGATCAGTAAGATCACAAGACTATTCATGCCAGATACCTTCTTTCTACATCCTTGAATTCCCTGAACACGAAAGTTTGTAATTATTCAGCACCCCTTGGAAAACTGATGAAATCCGGACGGAGAGCTTGCTCTCCGAACGGTTTCAAAAGCTTTCCAAGGGGCGGGCAAGCGGCGAAGCCGCTCTGTCCGTCCACAACGAGGAACGCAAAGCGTTCCGAGTCTGGGGTGCTGAATAGTTACAGAATTCATACTTTTTCGTGTTAGCAATACATTAATCCGTTAATACACTAAAGTCAAGCGCGCGTCTCAATAACTTGAACAAAATGAAGTACACGCGTTACAGCTCACACCATCTTCTCCATTGTATCCGAGAGAGAAGTCTGATAAACTGAATATAGTTATTGGCCAGGGTTCAGGGCACACATCGTTCCGGGAGGGTGCCCTGAACCTTCTTTTAGCTTAATTTGTGAATTAACATAAGGAGAAAATTTTATGGGATCTCTGCTGATAGCAGTTATCTATCTGATTTTTATCAGCCTTGGACTGCCGGATTCCCTGCTCGGGTCCGGCTGGCCCGCGATGCGGGCCTTCTTTGGCGTCCCGTCGTCCTTCGCGGGCTATGTGTCCATGACCATTTCCTTTATGACGATCATTTCGGCGCTCTTAAGTCCGCGTCTCATGCGGAAAATGCAGACAAAGTGGATCGTCATCATTTCCATTATGCTGACGGTCGCGGGACTTTTGGGCTTCTCCATCTGCACGGAGTACTGGATGCTGTTTCTCATGGCGGTTCCGTACGGCCTCGGCGCGGGAGCGATCGATGCCTCGATCAATAATTACGTGGCGATGCATTATTCCGGAGCTGTCATGAATTTCCTGCACTGCTTCTACGGCGTCGGCGCTATGATCAGCCCGTATATCATGGCGGCGGCCCTCAGAAGAGCGCGATGGAATGAGGGCTACCGCTGGACGGCGTATCTGCAGATCGCGATCCTTGTTGTGTGCATTTTATCGCTCCCTTTATGGAAACGAAACCAGACGAAGGAAGAGGAGGAGACGCTGAAAAACAGCGCGGGAATCCGGGAGGTCGTGAAAATACCGGGGGCCGTGCAGACACTGATTGCATTTTTTGCGTACTGCAGCGGAGAGGCGACGTGCTTCCTATGGGTGCCGAGCTTCTTTGCGGGAACTAAAAAAGGGCTTAGCGTCGGGACGATCGCCTCCTTCGGCTCGCTGATCTTCGGGGGACTGATGCTGGGACGGCTGATCGCAGGCTTTATCTCGAATCATTTCGGCGACAGGAAAATGATTCGCATGGGCATCGTGCTCGAGCTTCTTGGCATTCTCGTCGTCATGCTTCCATTTCCGGGATATGTGGTCACGGCGGTCGGCTTTGTGATGATCGGAACTGGCATGGGACCGGTCTACCCCGCGATTCAGCATATGGCGCCTCAGAATTTCGGCAGAAAGAACAGCGCGGCCATGATCGGCCTTCAGATGGCCTCCGCCTATGTCGGCAGTACCTTTATGCCGATGGTGTTCGGGCTTCTGCAGCAGGCGCTGGGGATCTGGATCATGCCCTGGTATCTGCTTATGTTTGCTCTGATAAATATCGGAATGCTCGAGCTTTCCTACCGGAAAATGACTTTGGCGGACTGAGAAAAGAGGGAGTGACAGGAAGAAGATAGGGACGTATAATTATTCAGAAATTTGTATACGTCCCGGGACGGATGCCGGCGCCATAAGGCAGGCAGAGCCCGCGGGCCACAGGGGAGGAGACATAACCATATGACAGGATCACAGTTTCTGATGCTGGCAGCGATGTGCATTTATCTGATTGCCATGATGTGGATCGGTGCCAGGTTATCAAAGAAAAATGAAACAGTCGGCGATTTTTATCTGGGAGGGCGTCACCTCGGGCCGCTGGTCACGGCGATGAGCGCAGAGGCCTCTGATATGAGCAGCTACCTGCTGATGGGACTGCCGGGCGTTGCCTATCTTTCTGGTATGGCGGATGTCGGATGGACGGTCATCGGTCTTGCCTGCGGAACGTATCTCAACTGGCTGCTTGTCGCAAAGAAGCTCCGCCGCTACACGGAGCGGACGAATTCGATTACGCTGCCGGAGTTCTTTTCCAACCGGTACGGCGATCAGCGGCATATCCTGACGGGCCTCGCGGCGGTGTGGATCATCATTTTCTTCGTGCCGTATACAGCGTCCGGGTTTGCCGCCTGCGGAAAGCTCTTTAATTCACTGTTCGGCGTGGATTATCATCTGGCGATGATTGTCAGCGCGGTTGTCATCATGTTCTACACGACTTCCGGCGGTTTCCTGGCTGCGTCTCTGACGGATTTTATCCAGTCGATCATCATGACGATTGCGCTGCTCGTCGTTCTTCTGTTCGGAATCTGGTCGGCCGGCGGCTGGGATCAGGTGGTCGCAAATGCAAAGTCACTGCCGGGGTACCTTGGTTTCACGCAGAGCTATGATCCGGTGAGCGGAACGGCACGCCCGTATACGGCCCTCACCGTGGTTTCCACATTGGCCTGGGGCCTTGGCTATTTCGGCATGCCGCACATCCAGCTCCGGTTCATGGCGATTGAGAGCGAGGACAAGATCAAGCTGTCGCGCCGCGTGGCGACGGTCTGGGTCGTGATTTCGATGGCCGTGGCTGTGCTCATCGGCCTGGTCGGCAACGCGATGACGCATGCCGGCGTCATTAAGATGCTCTCGGGATCTGCATCTGAGACCGTTATTGTCCGGATTTCTGATGTGCTGTCGCACTATGGCATTCTGGCAGCTCTGGTTGCCGGCGTGGTGCTGTCCGGCATTCTCGCTTCGACGATGTCGACATCCGACTCGCAGCTTCTGGCGGCGTCCTCATCGGTCTCGAACGATATTCTGATCCGGTTCCTGCACGCGCATATAGAAGAGAAGAAGCTGCTGTTTATTTCAAGAATCAGTCTCCTGACGATCGCGCTGATCGGCGTATTTCTCGCGTGGAACCCGAACAGCTCGGTCTTCGGGATTGTTTCATTTGCGTGGGCCGGTTTCGGAGCGACTTTCGGACCGGTTATGCTGCTTGCGCTGTTCTGGCGCCGCTCGAACAAATACGGCGCGCTGGCAGGCATGGCGACCGGCGGCGTGATGATTTTCATCTGGAAGTACGTGATCCGTCCGCTCGGAGGAAATTTCAATATCTACGAACTGCTGCCGGCCTTCGTGCTGGCGATTCTCGTCAATGTGATAGTCTCTCTTCTGACACCGGCTCCGGATGAAGAGGTAACGAAGACATTTGACGAAGTGAGGAAATGAGCACAGTTCCGCCGCGGTCAGAGGAAAGAGCGCTTGTCCTGACCGGAGGAATGGCTGGCGAAAGGACTGCCGCAGGTCATGCGGCAGTTCTTTCGCTGTTTGGCGGCATGGAAATCTGGTGTATACTGAGTGCTGAGAAGATACAACTTTTGGGATCCTATTTTTCAGGAAGGAGCATGCGCTTATGCGGGTTATTGTAGCCGTGGACGACCGGGGCGGCGTTCTGTTTAATCACAGACGGCAGTCGACAGACCGGGTCGTCAGAAGAAGAATTGAGGAGCTGACGGAGGGACATGCGCTCTGGATGACAAGGTATACGGCCAGTCAGTTCATTACGCTGCCGGAACAGGCGAGGATCAGTGAGCGGCCGCTGCGGGATGCAGGCCCTGAGGATTACTGCTTTGTGGAGGGAGAACCGCTTCTTCCGCACAGGGACGACATAGAAGAAATAGTCAGAATTTTGTGGAATCGCAAGTATCCAGGAGATGTGTTCCTTGATCTCAGGCCGGAGGAGTGCGGCATGGTTCTTCAGAATACGGAGGATTTCGCGGGATATTCCCACGAAAAGATCACCATGGAAATCTGGAAACGAAAAGAAGGTTAATAAGATGAGAAAGAGAAGAAAATCCGGACGCCGGCCGCTGACAGGAACTCTTGTTTTCATGGCGTTCATCATTGTGCTCTGCTTCCTGGTAAATCCGCCAGGTGTAAAGAAGGCTGCTACGACAGAATCTGCGTCAATCGCTGCGTCGGTTGCGGCTGGGACAAATGACGACGCACAGGCGGACACAGATGGAGCGGCAGCGCAGGCACCGGCTGCTACGACAGGAACTTCATTTCAGCTTGCAGATATACCGCCGTACGCGGGAGCACCTTATGTCGCCGTCAACAATAACGTTCCGTATTTTTCGGACAGCAATCTGACGGAGGTGTCGTTCGAGCAGTACGGGGATCTGGATCCGCTCGGAAGATGTACGGCGGCGTATGCCTGCATCGGGCAGGATCTGATGCCGACGGAAAAACGCGGCGACATTAGCTCGGTCAGGCCGACAGGCTGGCACAATGTAAAGTACAATGGCATTGATGGAAAGTATCTGTACAACCGGTGCCATCTGATCGGATATCAGCTGACGGCGGAGAATGCAAATGAGAAGAACCTGATTACGGGCACCCGATACATGAATGTCGAGGGAATGGAGCCGTTTGAAAATATGACGGCAGACTACATCAAAGAATCCGGGAATCATGTGCTGTACCGCGTGACGCCCATTTTCGAGGGAAATAACCTGGTCGCCTCGGGTGTCCTCATGGAGGGCAGGTCCGTGGAGGACGGCGGAGCAGGTGTCCTGTTCTGCGTCTACTGCTACAATGTGCAGTCGGGCATTACGATCGACTATGCGACGGGCGATAGCTCTGAGTCGGCCGATGCGGGAAATTCTGCGCAGGTCCGGACGAATCAGGCGGCGCCCACTGCCACGCAGGCGGCTGCAACTGCGAATCAGACAGAGGCGGCTTACATCGGAAATTCCCACACGCATACGTTCCACCGCCCGGACTGCTCCAGCGTCGCGCGGATGTCGGATAAGAACAAGGTCACGTTCAGCAGCCGCGAGGAGGCTGTCAGCGCGGGATATGATCCGTGTGAGATCTGCAATCCGTGAGCGTCTGGCGGTGATACCGTAAGCCGGAGTTGACTAACCCGCGTTACAGCCTGTATACTGAGTTCGTTTGACAAAGCAATGGCGCTCTGCCTAAAGGGGCAGTGCGCCTTTTTTTCAAAAGAAGGGGGAACTCATGAAACAGGCTAAGAAAAATAAGAAGCCCATGCCGCTCGCGGGACAGATTTTTATCGCACTTGTCCTTGCGATTATCGTTGGTCTTCTGATCCAGCCGTACTCGAAATTCGCGAACACATATATCACGCCGTTCGGAACCATATTCCTGAATCTGATCAAATTCATCGTTGGTCCGATTGTCCTGTTCTCAATCATGGCCGGCGTTGTCTCGATGAAGGATATCCGGAAAGTTGGCGCGATCGGTGGAACCACGCTGCTTTATTATCTGTGTACAACAGCGTTTGCGACGGCAATCGGCCTGTTCCTCGCGAACAGTTTCCAGAAGTATTTTCCGGTGCTGTCCGTATCGAATCTCTCGTACAAGGCCGGTGACAGCGTCTCTCCGATGGACACGCTGGTTAATGTCTTTCCGAGCAATTTTATCGCACCGCTCTATGAGGCAAATATGCTTCAGGTCATCGTGATGGCGCTGATTCTCGGTTTTGCCATTATCCTCGTCGGAAAGAAGGCGGAGCCGGCTGTACATGCGGTTGATGTCTGCAACAATATCTTCATGAAGGCTATGGAGATGATCCTGAGGATTTCGCCGATCGGCGTCTTCTGTCTGCTCTGCCCGGTTATCGCAGAAAATGGCGCGAAGATCCTGGGGTCTCTCGCAATGGTCCTTCTCGTCGCGTATATCGGCTATTTCGCACATGCGCTCATCGTGTACTCCCTCGCCGTGCGGACGCTGGGCGGCATGAGTCCGGTGAAATTCTTCAAGGGCATGCTTCCGGCGATTTTGTTCGCATTTTCTTCGGCTTCATCGGTCGGCACACTGCCGCTCAACATGGAGTGTACGGAGAAGCTCGGCGTTCCGAAGGAGGTCTCGTCTTTCGTCCTGCCGCTCGGTGCGACGATCAATATGGATGGAACGGCTATTTACCAGGGCGTCTGCTCCGTTTTCATCGCGGCGTGCTACGGCATCCATCTGACATTCCCGCAGATGATCACGATCGTTATCACTGCGACGCTCGCATCGATCGGAACGGCGGGTGTCCCTGGGTCCGGAATGGTCATGCTTGCGATGGTTCTTCAGTCCGTCGGTCTTCCCGTGGAAGGTATCGCGCTTGTCGCGGGTATCGACCGTATCTTCGACATGGGCAGAACGACCGTCAATATCACAGGCGATGCGTCCTGCACGGTCATCGTCTCGCACCTGCTGCGCAACAAGATTGCGTCCTGGAGTAAGAGGCAGGAGACTGCCGTTGCGGAGACCGGAGAGGAGCTTGATGCGGTGGCAAATGAAAAGGCCTCGTCCATGGAGGAGGCGCTCGGTGATGAGAAGGGTGTTTCGGCTGCGAATCTGGTCAGCCGCACAGGCTCTGAAAATGAAGACACAGAGGGAGAGAAGAAGTGATACTGACTCCGTTTATGTTTCTTCTCGTCTGCCCGTTCCTCTTTCTCGCTGGTTTCGTCGATTCCATCGCGGGAGGGGGCGGGCTGGTCTCTATGCCGGTCTACCTTCTTGCTGGTCTGCCGCCTCACACGGCTGTCGCGACAAATAAACTGTCGTCAACCTGCGGGACGGCGCTCACGACGGTCCGGTTCGTAAAAAACAAGCTGATCAATCTGAAACTTGCCGTTCCGTCCGTTCTTGCGGCCGTTGCGGGCTCCTCACTCGGGGCCCGCATTTCTCTGTCAATGGATGAACATGTTCTGCGGAATATCATCATCTGTGTGCTGCCGGTCGCGGCGTTTTTCGTCCTGAACAAGAAAATGTTCAGCGGTGAAGGCAAAAAAGCGGCGGCGGTGACGAAGAGAACCGTGACCGTCTCGATGATCTCTGCATTTCTCATCGGCGTCTACGACGGGCTCTACGGGCCGGGAACGGGCAGTTTTCTGATCATTGCATTTACGGTTTTTGCGCATCTCGCGGTCGAGGCGGCGAACGCGCAGGCGAAGGCGATCAATCTGACGACGAATGTGACAGCACTCATATTGTTTCTCCTCAGCGGGAAAGTGCTGGTGCCGCTCGGACTCGCTGCCGCAGCCTGCAACATGGCGGGCAACTATGTCGGATCGGGCCTTGTCATGAAGAAGGGCGGAAAGATCGTGCGGCCGCTGCTTCTTGTCGTGCTCGCGGTTCTCTTTATCAAGCTCGTCATGGAATCCGTGTGAGATGGCATTGATTGCGGGAATGGATCCGACAGGCAGACATATTTTCAGAAAATCAGAGAAAGAGGAAATAGAATGAGCAAGAAATTGATCCTGGTCGTGTCCTTCGGGACGAGCTTCCGCGAGACGCGGGATATGACGATCGGAGCGATTGAGGCGGCAGCGGAGGACGCGTTTCCGGAATGCGAAGTTCGTCGCGCCTTTACGTCGGGCGTCATTATCCGGGCGCTCAAAAAACAGGGGATACACATTGATACGGTCCCGGAGGCACTTGAGCGCGCACGTTCTGACGGGTTCACGGACGTTGTCCTGCAGCCGACGCATATCATCCGCGGGCTCGAGTATGGAAAGATCTTGCGGGAGGCGGAGTCGTACAGGCAGAAATTTTCTTCATTTTCTACAGGTGATGTGCTGCTTTGCGAGGAGCGCGATTTCAAGCTCGTCGCGGAGGCTGTCGCAAAGAAGATGCGGCCATACGACGACGGTCGGACGGCCATCTGTCTCATGGGGCATGGATCACCCGCGGAGGCGAACCGCGACTACATGCATCTGCAGTATGTTTTCCGCCAGATGGGGCTTGACCATTACTTTGTGGCGACTGTTGAGGCGGATCCGAATATCCGGAACCTGATCGCGGATGTCAGTGCGGCCGGCATCTATCAGCGCGTGGTGCTTCTTCCGCTCATGGTCGTCGCGGGCGACCACGCGACTCATGATATGGCGGGAGAGCGGGCTGACAGCTGGAAATCCTCATTTGAGGCGGCCGGCTTTAGGGCGGAGTGTGTCATGGAAGGTCTCGGACAAATGAAGGACATCCAGAGCCTCTACATGAACCACATCTGCGCGGCGATGAGCGGAACGCTCTGCGGCGTCGGCGTCGGCCCCGGAGATCCGGAGGAAATGACATGGAAGGCCGTGCGCACTCTCAGAACATGCGGGGTCATTGCGCTTCCGGAGCCGAAGGCGACCTGTATTGCCTATCAGACGGCGCTTTGCGCCGTGCCGGAGCTTGCGGACAAGCCGGTCATTGAGATGAAAATTCCGATGACAAGGGACGAGATCCGGCTCGCCGTGGCCTATCAGGAGGGATTCGCGCAGCTTCTTCCGGCTCTTTGCGCGGGACAAAATGTCGCATTTCTCACGATCGGGGACGTCGCCGTGTACAGCACATTTGCAAGACTCGGAGAGCTCGCGGAGGAGGCGGGAATCCGCGTGCGCCTTGTGAGCGGCGTGACTTCGTTCAGTGCGTGCGCCGCGGCCCTCGGAATCTCCCTCACGAAAGGCAAAAGCCGCCTGCTCATTCTTCCGGGCGGAGCTGCTTCCCGGGCCGATGACGCGAAAGATACGGAAATTTATATGAAATCAGGCCGTGCCATGCCCGCCTTGAAGAAGGAACTGATTGAGCGGGAGAAGAGCGGAGAGATCGATGTGAAAGCTGTCTCAAACTGCGGCTTGCCGACGCAGGTCATCGCGCGATCCGCGGAAGAAATTCCGGACAATGCCGCGTATATGACCTGTGTCATTGTGAGGAAAGTGCGTGAACAGACCGGACTGTAACCTTGTCTTGACCTTTCTTGTCAGCCGTTCAACCTTGCCCTGCGGTATTCCTTCCGTGTGATGAGAAAGTAGAGCAGGATTACGGCGCTTCCGGTCACGATCCAGGTGACCGGGTAGATGACGACGACCTGGCGGAAATCCGTGAAGCGGGACAACATCACGGAGATGTAGATGACGCGAAGGATGCAGCTTCCGAAGAGTGTGATCAGCGCCGGCGCGAGCGAATGCCCGATGCCGCGGAGTGACGCGCCAGTGATCTCATAGGAGGCCGTCATCGGCTCCAGCAGCGTGATGAATGTCATGCGGATGAATGCGTAGCGGGCGACCTCCGGATCCGGCGAGAAGAGCGCGATCAGCTGGTGGCGCAGCAGGAAGAAACTCACCGCGACCATCGCGCAGAAGCCGACTGCGCACAGCATAGCGATGCGCGTCGTCTTCCGGCATCTGTCAAAGTGCTTCGCGGCAAAGTTCTGGCTGATGAACGTCATGGTCGCCTGCGAGAAGCCGTTCACGACGAAATAACTGATGTACTCAAAATTGAGCGCTGCAGAATTGCCTGCGATGCAGGCCGATCCGAATTTATTGATCGCGGTCTGAATGACGACATTCGAGACTGAGAAAATCATGCCCTGCAAGCCGGCGGGGCCGCCGATCCAAAGGATCTTCTTCAGGTATTCCGGGCGGATCGCGAGCTTCCGCATGTCGAGGTGCAGCATACCCTTCTCGTTAAGCAGTGCCCGGAAAATGAGTGCCGCGCTGACGCCGTTGCTGATTGTCGTTGCGATCGCGACTCCGTCGGCATTCCGGTGGAGCACGATGACAAAGAAGAGGTTCAGGCAGACATTTAAGATCCCGGAACAGGTCAGATACATGAGCGGCCGTTTCGTGTCACCGATGGACCGGAGCACGGCGCTTCCGAAATCATAGATCATGAGAAACGGCATGCCGAGGAAATAAATCCGCAGATAGGTGGCGGCCATCGGCATAACGTCCGATGGCGTATGGAGAAGCGTGAGCACCGGCTTTGCAATGAGCTGGCCGAGCGCAAGCATGATAAAACCGCTCACGAGAGCGACCATAAAGCTCGTATGCAATGCATCGTTGACCTTGTCTCTCTTCCCGGAGCCGATGAAGCCGGCCAGCATGACATTCGAGCCGATCGAAAGACCGGTGAAGAACGTGACGACCACGTTGATGACCGGTGCGTTTGCCCCGACGGCCGCCATGGCCTGGCTGGAAGAAAAATTGCCGACGACGGCAGTATCTGACGCGTTGAAAAGCTGCTGCAGAATACTGGAGAGACAGATTGGAACCGCAATCGCGCAGAGCTTGCGGAAAATGCCTCCGTTTAGCATGTCGATTTCCCGTGCATGTTTTATATCTGAATTACTCAAAATGAAATCTCCCGTAAAAACCCGCAGTCCGCGGGTGAGTTTATTAATATTGTATCACGGCTGCCCGGCGCGTGAACCAGAATATCAGGAATGTCTCGTGCGCAGTCCTGTGAGCTTTCTGTGAAAGTCGCACAGCGACCATGCAATCGCCATGCCGGCGGCGATTCCGAGCGCATAGAGAATCGTGGTTTTTCCATAGAAAGCGGCTTTCGTGAGGTCATTCCGGACAATCGCGTCCATGCAGTAGTAGAGCGTACTTCCTGGGAAGAGAGGAATTGCCGACGTGATGAAAAATGGCGTCGACGGGGCCTTGAAGACGCGCGCGAGAATTTCAGCGTAGAGGTCCGTGAAGAAACCCGCGAGCAGCGTCGGAAGAAAGATCCCTCCGAAGTAAAATGAGGAGAGAAGATAGCAACCCCACCCGATGATGCCGCCGAGCATAGCCGGAAGAATATATCTGCGCCGCAGATGAAAGCAAAATGCGTACCCGGCTGAGCCGAACGCGCCTGCGGCGAGCTGAACAAGTACCTTTGTCATGGAAGCCTCCTTCCGCAGATATTGTCAGAACAGCTGACCGGCCAGCCACATGGCCGCCATGATGCCGAGCGCCATCGCGGCGGCAAGAAGAATCGCCTCGAGAAGCCGCAGCACGCCGGAGATTGTATCACCGAGAAGAACCTCCCGGAATGCATTTGTGAACATGATCCCGGGGACAAGCAGCATGATGTCGCCGATCAGGATCTTGTCACGGTGAAGAAACGGCAGAAAATATGTGACCAGCGAGATCAGGAAGCCCGACAGAAATGAGGCCGAGCAGGTGAAGGAAATCGTATTGAGACAGATCGGCCGAATGTATGTCTGCATCCAGAAAATGAACACAGCGACGGCACCAGCTGCTGCCGCGTCCGCGATCTGTCCGCCGAAGAAGAGAGCGAAGGAGAAGGCCACGAGTACGCTTCCGAGGAGCACATCTCTCCTTGAGGAGTGTATGCCGCAGATCCCGGCCAGTCGGCGGTCGAATTCGCGGATGGAAAACGGAGATCTACAGAACCGGCGGCTCAGCGCGTTCAGCTCCTCGAGTTTGACAAAGTCGTTGTCCGTGTCCCGGCGGATCCGGCGCGTCTCTGTCAGAGAGGTGCCGTCCGGCCAGTTGATCGTGACGATCATATGGGACGTGATGACGAAGACGTTCATTTTCCGCGCACCGAACGCCATACCGATCCGGTTCATTGTGTCCTCGACCCGGCTGATCTCTGCGCCGCTGATCAGAAATTCTTCTCCGAAATCGAGAAGAGCGTGAATGATCTGTTTTCTCTCCTGCATAGGGCTTCTCCTGGTAAGAAAAGCCCCGGCACACAGCCGGGGCTCACGAGTTTTTCAGGATTTACTTATCGGATACTTTTTCCTTGACATCATCGACGACGCCGTTGACCTTTTCCTTCACGTCCTCCGTCACATCGACGACTTTGTCCCTGACCTTTTCAGCTTTTTCTTTCACAGTGTCCCTGGCTTCCGCAGCCTTGTCGTCTTCGTCTTCATCCTCGAAGTAATCGTCGAAGTCGTCGTCAAAGTCGTCTTCGAAGTCTTCCAGATAATCAGGTGTGAAGAACTTGTAGACAGCGTACGCGATCGCCGCGACAGCCGCTATAATACCGATGACTGCAAATATCCTGAGTAATTTGTTGTCGCTCTTTTTTTCCATGGTACTCTCCTCTCTCCTGAAAACTGCATTTATTATATCACGGAGGGAGATGCATTTCTACTCGTATTGGGCAGATTCACGAAAAAGATAGAGTGACAGACTGCGGAAATTGTCACTGTTCATGCTGCGCAGGTGTCGTTGCAGGCAAATCTGAGGTACAGGGCGGTATGGCGCGGTCGGAAAGAATGTTTTTTGGGGGTTTACAACAGGCAGCGCGGCGCATATAATAAAAAAACGGAGTCGGCCGGAATTGCTTTCCGGAAGACTTCATAAATCGATGAAGAGAACAGTAGGCTGTGAAAAGATCACAGAGAGGGGCGCCGCCTGTTGGGCGGGTGAGAGCGCTCCGGTCCGGAAGCTGCCGAAGACCATATGCGTCCCTTACATTATAACCTAATGTAAGAGGCGTTTTTTATTTTCCTGAAATGCAGTGCGAAAGTAAAAAATGCCTCCAGGATTCCAAAGGAGGAACTTCTTATTATGGAAAAAGAAGAGTACCTGAAAGTTTACCGTCATTCTATGGCCCATATCCTCGCGAAGGCCGTCATTGAGCTGTTCGGGAAGGAAAATGTGCAGTACGCGATCGGTCCGCAGATCGAGGACGGCTGCTACTATGATTTCACACTTCCGCGCACACTGACGAAGGACGACTTCAAGACGATTGAGGACAAGATGCGCGAGATCCTGAAGCGCAAGGAGAACTGGACGAGAAAAGAAGTCACAAAGGC
>ONSX01000013.1 GCA_900320615.1 uncultured Eubacteriales bacterium | reverse complement strand
GATTTCGACAAAGCTGTTTGCATCAAGCAGAGCGTTGATCCTGCTGCCTGCTGCGCTTAAAGTCTCACTCATCTTAAGTCCTCCATAAGATTTTTAAAAATTCCAACACGTTAATGATACTATTATCACCTGTCAAAATCAACCGTAAGAACCGCAGTTCCTGCCATGCGGAAATAAAAAAATGGCGGGGACTTCAGATCCCCACCTGTACTTCGCCGCCATCATTTTCATCTTTCTTATGCTCGGCCGGCGTCTCCGTTTCCCCGCCGGCTTCTTCCTCTGCCTCCTCGCGGAAGTCCGCAAGCTTCACCGGGCTGATGTCCGGGAGCGATTCCTTCGAGCTCACGCCGAAGCACCGAAGAAACTCGCGCGAGGTTCCGAAGAGGATCGGCCTTCCCGGCTGCTTCGCCCGGCCCACCTCCTCCACGAGATGAAACTCAATCAGCCGATTTACCGCGTGGTCGCTGTTCACGCCGCGGATTCTTTCAATTTCCGCCTTCGTGACCGGCTGTCTGTACGCGATGACAGACAGTGTCTCGAGAAGCACGTCTGTGAGGCGGGGCTTCTGCGGATTCAGCTCGAGCCGGATCAGCTGCGGATAAAATTCCCTCCGTGTGCGCATCTGATAGGAATCCTCGAGCTGCACAATCTCCACCCCGCGTTCCTCCTCGAGCCATCGCTTCTGCATGTCCTGAATGGCATGCTGCACCGTCTCTTTGTCTGTCTCAAGGGCCTTGGCGATATCTCCCACCGACACGGCATGACCCTCCGCAAAAAGCACAGCCTCGATCGCAGCCTCAAGCTTCCGTAGTTTCTTCTCCATCTGTATCCGCCTCTTCCTGATAGCGCTCGCGGAGCCTGTCGATGTCCGCGTCTTCCGCCGTCTCTATCTCAATATCGTCGTCAATGTCCTTCTGCGCAGCCCTCAGCACACCGTACTTCATGAGCTCAAGGATCGCAAGGAAAGTGACGATAGTCTGCATTTTCGAGCTCTGTTTCTCCAGCAGATCGCGAAATGAAAACTTCGCGTGCTTCTTTGCGTACTTCGCGACCGTCTCGAGCTTTTCGGGGAGCGATACCTCCTCCCGCTCAATCGTCCCGAACCGGCTCCTTACAGGATCCAGCTTGTCTTCCTGCCGCTTCAGCACCATGTCGAAGATCTCGTGGAGTTTTCCGAGCGTCAGCGAACCGACAACTTCCTCCGGGTCCACATCCGGACGGTATTTCCGCACCTCCCCGGGGATTGTCTCCCCCTTGTAGAGATGCTCTTCCGCCTCGTCCATGCGATCCCTCAGCTCGTAAGACATATACTTATATGTCTTGTACTCAAGAAGGCGCCGGACAAGCTCATCTCTCGGATCCTCTTCTTCCTCTTCCATCTCCTCCTTCTTCGGGAGAAGCATGCGGCACTTAATAGAAATGAGCTCCGAGGCCATGACCATGAACTCGCTCATGAGTCCGAGGTCCTCTTCCCTCATTTTCTGCACGTAGGCGAGGTACTGATCCGTGATCTCAACAATCGGGATGTCGAATATGTTGATCTTGTTTTTTTCGATCAGGGTGAGTAAAAGATCGAGAGGGCCGTCAAAGACCCTGAGTTCCACTTCGAGTGCCATACATTTTCCTTCTGTCGTTGTCACGCAGCTTTCTGTACGGAAATGACAACAATTTCCATCGGGTTATTCTTTGTAAAACGGAACGGGAGTGTGTGCTCACCGAGTCCCGATGTCACAATTCCGTTCTGTCCGTTTCTTGTAAACAGGCCGTAGCCGTACTTCGGAAAAGGCAGGCCGTAGGGGCTGACGAGGCTTCGGCCGTTTCCGAAATGCAGAATCCCGCCGTGAAAATGGCCGCAGAGCACAAGGTCGGCGCCCCACGCAA
Organism: uncultured Eubacteriales bacterium; assembly: GCA_900320615.1. Lineage (GTDB taxonomy): Bacteria > Bacillota > Clostridia > Lachnospirales > Lachnospiraceae > Chordicoccus. The sequence continues at coordinate 68,456 of ONSX01000013.1, read as the reverse complement.
AGTACCGATCCATGAACTGCGGGTTGTGTGCAAGAAGAATGTGGTAGCGGTCATTGTCCTGTATCCCGCCGATCAGGGACAGAACCTCCTGCTGCGACATGTGCGGGATCCTCATTTTTCTGTACTTGTCAGCCGGAAGCTCCAGACCGGTGACCAAGAGCGGGTTGCCGCACACCGAAAGGCTGCACGACCGGTTGTGCAAGACACGAACGCCAGCTGATGCGACCGCACTCTCGTACCGCTCGTAGGATCCGTCTCCGAAAGTTTTCAGCTTCGTCGCATGATTTCCGTCCACGCCAAGGCACGGAGCGAGCTCCGCAAGACTGCCCAGGACATGGACCGCCCCGTCAAACGGGGCGTCCGGGACACCGACGGACATGTCGCCGACACACAGAACGAGGTCGGGTTTCTCCCTGCGGCACGCCGCAAGAAGGTCGCAGTTGTCCCTCCCGTGCTGTGCATTGTGAAGATCCCCGAGCACAAGAATGGTCATCGCTTTGCTGATTTTTGCTGACGTGAGCGTATATCTCGTTGTCGTGAAGTCCACATATACCTCCCGGAAATGCTGGGGTGCGTTATTTCGCCGCGTGCGGGTTTCCGAACGCGCCGGAAAGGATCTTTGCGTGCGCGTCGCGATATCCTTCGTCGTAAAGCCTGCGGAGAAGCTCTGGATCCCGTGTCGTATTTCGTGACGCCGTAGAGATCCCTCGGCGCAATGACGACGGCCTTCCCCTCCGCCTCAAGGCGGAGAATCTCCTCGACCTGGCGGTTATATGTCTTGTGGCGGTTCATGAGAATCCGAAGCGCCTTCGGATACTTCGCGAGCAGCGTCGCATAGAGCAGGCCGTGTCCAACCGGCTCGAGAATATCGTCGTCGCGCAGAGTCAGAATGACGACTATTCTGTCCGCCCCGTCATGAAAGGCCTTCTTCCACGGAATTGGAATCGCCGTCCCGCCGTCTATAAACCGCCTGCCGCCGATCTCAACCGGGCGGCAAACGGCAGGGACACAGCAGGAAGCCATGATAATCCGGTAATCATTCCGCGGAATCATGGATTTCTTGAAGAATACCGTCTTTCCACTTCTCGCATCGCAGGCAGCGACCCGAAAATCGACAGGACTTGCCGCGAGCGCGTCATAGTCCACGGGATCCTCTCCGCCCTCACGACTCATCGTCCCATAGATATACTCAAGATTAAAGTAGTTCCCGTCCTTCAGGAGGCACTTCATGCCCATGTACTCCGGACGCGGCGCGTACTGCTCGTAGTACCGGAGATTTCTTCCTCTCTGCCCCGCAAGGAAGGAAACAAGGTTGCCGCTGCCTGCCGAGACGCCGATTGCTCTCGGAAATGAAATTCCTTCATCCAGAAAGCAGTCAAGCACACCGGCTCCATAGACATCGCGCATGCCGCCTCCGACATCAATGAGGCATGTCCTGTCTGTATTCACACGCCACCTCCTGCTATGTGTCCAGGGCCCGCAGACCCATTATCTGGTCCCTGTCTAAGAAAAAGGCCCTGGCTATTGCTAAGTGCGCTGTCGAGAGATTCTCCCTCTTTGACAATGACATTTGCCATAAACTGAATTCACCTCCCCCATCACCTTTCGGGGTATTTGTCAAACAATCATATTATACTGATGGGCTTTCGGCTCGTCAAGTATAAATTTTATTTTGCGAGCTGCTTTCTGGCCTCGGCCTTTGCTGCAGCGAGCGCATCGTCGATTTTCGAGACATCTCTGCCGCCTGCCTGTGCCATATTCGGACGGCCGCCGCCGCCACCTCCGACAAGTTTTGCTGCCGTGCGGATGAGATTTCCGGCGTGCGCGCCCTTCTTCACAGCCCCGTCCGTTGCAGTCGCCATCAGGCTTACCTTGCCGCCTGTTGCGGACGCAAGCACAATCAGTGACTCGCCAAGCTTACCCTTCAGCTCATCGCCGAGCGTGCGCATGTCGTTCATATCGACATCATCGAGCTTCTTCACAAGGACTTTAATACCGCTTACATCCTCGGCCTCCGTTGTGACATCGCCGACTGCCGCCTGGGCTGCCTTCGTCTTCAGGGCCTCCGTCTCCGCCTTCGCGCTCTTCAGTTCTTCCTGCAGGCGGCGGATATGGTCCGCAAGCGTCTCGGGAGATGCCTTGACAAGAGCTGCCGCTTCATTTATTTCCTGCTCGAGCTTTGCATAGTAGGCCGTGACATTGTCTCCGGTCAGTGCCTCGATCCGGCGGACACCAGCCGCGACGCCGCTCTCCGAGAGAATCTTGAACTGACGAATCTTTCCCGTAGAGGAAACGTGTGTGCCGCCGCAGAGCTCTGTCGAGAAATCGCCCATGCGGACGACGCGGACTCTGTCGCCGTACTTTTCGCCGAAGAGGGCCATCGCTCCCGTCTTCCGCGCGTCCTCGAGGGACATGACGTCCGTGACAACCGGAAGATCCTCCGCGATCTTCTCGTTGACTATATTCTCGACCTTCTTCAGCTCCTCTGCCGTCATCGCCTGGAAATGAGAGAAGTCAAAGCGCGTCCGCTCTGCGTCCTGATAGGAGCCCTTCTGCTCGACATGAGAGCCGAGCACCTCACGGAGCGCCTTCTGCAGAAGGTGCGTCGCACTGTGGTTGCGGCAGATCGCAAGATGGCTCTTCTCATCGACATGCAGCGTCACCGCATCGCCAATTTTAAACATTCCGCGTGTCACGCGGCCGATCATCGCAATCTTCGCACCGGCCACATGCTCCGTCGTCTCAACGGCGAACTCGCCGTCCGGGGATGTAATGGTTCCGCGGTCACCAACCTGACCGCCCATCGTCCCGTAGAACGGTGTCTCGGCCGTAATAATGGCGCCCGTCTGTCCGTCTGTCAGAGCCTCTGTGACTGCGTCCTCACCGTCGCTATCTGCTCCGCGGAGCTGTGCCATTGCAACGATCTTCGAGTCACAGGTCAGTTTGTCATAGCCGACAAACGCAGAGTTCACTGCGGGGTCCATCTCCTCATAGACCGTAGCCGCGGCCCCCATATATTCATCATTCTTTCCGGAATTCTTCCGGTCCGTGCGCGCGGTCTCTCTCTGTTTCCTCATTGCGGCCGCGAAACCATCTTCATCGACCGTATAGCCTTTCTCCGCAAGAATTTCCTTCGTGTTGTCAAGCGGGAAGCCGTATGTATCGTACAGTCTGAACGCATCCTCACCGGAGAGTTCCTTCTTTCCTTCTTCGCTGAGTTTTTCCTCCATCTTTGCGAGGATGTCCATGCCCTGCTCATAAGTCTTTCCGAACTTTTCTTCCTCTGCGCGGATGACGCTCAGAATAAAGTCTCTCTTCTCCTCGAGTTCCGGATAGCCGTCCTTCGAGCCGTCGATGACATTCTGCGCCAGTGTCGGAAGGAAGGAGCCCCTGATGCCGAGCTTCCTGCCGTGGCGGACTGCACGGCGGATGATCCGGCGGAGCACATAGCCGCGTCCATTGTTCGAGGGCATAATGCCGTCCGAAATCATAAAGGTCATGGACCTCGCGTGGTCTGTGACGATACGGACCGATACGTCCGTCTCCTCCGTCCCCTTCTTCTCGTACTCAACGCCGCCGGCAAGCTGGCAGATCAGGTCGCGGAGAGACTTGACCGTGTCTACGTCAAAGATTGATCCGACATCCTGTACTGCGACTGCGAGACGCTCGAGCCCCATGCCTGTATCAATGTTTTTCTGAACAAGGTCTGTGTAATTGCCGTGGCCGTCATTGTTGAACTGTGAGAAGACGATGTTCCAGACTTCCATGTAGCGGTCGCCCTCGCCGCCCATGACGTCCTCCGGACCATTTCCGTACTTCTCGCCGCGGTCATAGTAAATCTCTGTGCACGGGCCGCACGGACCTGAACCGTGCTCCCAGAAATTGTCCGCCTTGCCAAACTTATAGATGTGGTCGGCCGGGATGTGCATGTCGTCGAGCCAGATATGATACGCCTCGTCGTCATCGACATAGACCGACGGATACAGTCTGTCCGGATCAAGTCCGACGCGCTCAGTCAGGAACTCCCAGGCCCACGGAATAGCCTCCTTCTTGAAATAATCGCCAAAGGAAAAATTTCCGAGCATTTCAAAAAATGTCCCGTGGCGTGCAGTCTTTCCTACATTTTCAAGATCGCCGGTGCGGATACATTTCTGGCACGTTGTGACTCTGCGGCGCGGCGGAATCTCCTGGCCCGTAAACCACGGCTTCATCGGAGCCATGCCCGAGTTAATAATGAGCAGTGAATTGTCATTGTGCGGAACCAGTGAGAAGCTGTTCAGACGAAGACAGCCCTTCTCCTCGAAAAATGAGAGAAACATCTCACGAAGTTCATTGACTCCATACTTTTTCACGATAAGACCTCCAAGGGTATTAAATCTGGCATCCATGGAAACAGTCTGTTTCTCAGGAACACGCTGTTTTTAAATATAGCACACCGTTCATTCCGAGACAAGGTCTGTCAGCGTTTCATGCTATCCGCCGCAGTTGTCGCAAGGAAGTCGCATCTCTCATTTTCTTCATCTCCGTTGTGACCCCTGACCCAGATCCAGGTGATCTGATGCGGCTCTGCAGCGGCAAGAAGCCGCTCCCAGAGATCCCGGTTGAGGACCGGCGATCTGTCCGCCTTCTTCCAGCCGAGCTTCTTCCAGTTCCAAATCCATCCTTTTGTGAATGCGTTAATCAGATACTGCGAGTCGGAGTGCAGCTCGACTTCACAGGGCCGTATCAGGGCCTCCAGGCCGGCGATCGCGGCCATAAGCTCCATGCGGTTATTTGTCGTCTTCGCAAAGCCTCTGCTCAGCTCCTTCCGATGCACAGTGCCCGCCGAGTCCGTGAAGAGGAGCACCGCGCCGTATCCGCCCGGTCCGTCCGGATTTCCGCGCGCGGCCCCATCCGTATAAATTGTCACCTTCGTCATATCCATCTCTCCCTCAAAGTTTCCAGGCGCCGGTCTGCTCGAACCGCTCCGCAGCGTCTGCGGCGCGCCGGACAATGTCCTCCCTGTAGCCGGAGACGCCGAGAAGACGAATTGCATTTCTCGTGTCCGACTTGCCCGGCTTCAGCCTGTAATCAAAGTGAACATCGCCGCCTTCGATCGTCTCTCCGAAATGGACATTTGTATAATGATCCTTAAGAATGCGTGTGAGCTCGATGTCGTGCGTCGCCGCGAAGACAAGCGTCCCCGGCCTGTCAAGGCTTGCCAGGATTTCAGACGATGCGGCGATCCGCTCAATCGTATTGGTTCCCCGCAGGACTTCATCGATAAAGGCGAGCACCGGGACAGGGCTCTCATCTTCCGCTGCGTCACAGATGCGCTTCAGGGAACGGATCTCAACGACAAAGTAGCTCTCGCCTCCCCGCAGGTTATCTGTGAGCGCCATCGAGGAGTACACCCTGAAAAACGGAGCGGAATATTCTCTCGCGGGAACGATGTCAAGCGCCTGTCCCAGAATGGCGCAGATCGCCACCGTCTTTAAGAACGTAGATTTTCCCGAGGCGTTTGAGCCGGTAACCAGGACGTCCCTTCCCGTGTCGATGGAGTTGGCGACCGGCTTCCGGTCGCTGACAAGAATGTGATACATGTCCAGGGCGCGGATATGCGCGGCCGGACGCATTGCCTCTTTTTCTCTTTTCTCCTCCGCATGCATGTCACACGCATACGGAAGAGACTGCCTGAAGGAGGCCGCAGCGATCGCCGCGTCAATAGAGCCGAGACCGTCAAACAGGGTCTCCACCGCCTCCTCGTGCCTCCGGATTTCCCGGAGCATGCCGTCATGGCGGATCATATCGACATGGAAGAACAGGTTGACGTAAGAGATCAGCATGTCGCCGATGCCTGTTCCGACATGCGATGACGCAGTGACAAAGGCAGCCCCTCTCCGGAACCCCGAGAGCGCCCGGGCAGCCTCTGTGAGGCGCTCTCTCTGCCTGATGAAGGCCTCCGTATCTTCTCCCGGTTCTGCCTCAAGTTTTCCGATTCGCCCGGCCGCCTTCATCATCGCAAGGACAAATGAAAATGCCTCGATGCACGAGGAGCCGTCCGACCGCGCGCGGATCTGGATAACTGCGTTCAGCAGCATGGCCGCGACCAGGAGAAGAACGCCAATCGCCGGAACAATAAAGAGAAGAATGATCGAAAAAGCCGTAAAGAGACCAGACGCTACATACTTACCCGCGCCGTGGTTCCCGGCGTCCTTCATTTTCCGGAGTGATCCGAAGACCGAGCCATGGCGCGCATAGCCGATATCACAGATGAGGCGCTCCACTTTTTCGCGAAAGTCCGGAGAGGAAGAAAAGAAGCGGATCAGCCCGCTTCTTTCATCCAGCGTCTTTTTATCAAGCGCGGGCATCCGCAGCCAGGAGTACAGAACCTCCTCTCCGGGGCCGCTCATCGTGCGGTTGATCCGGTTTAAGATGCCGTCCAGATCGCAGTCATTCCAGGTGATGTCGTCGATTGCAAAGTATCTGCCGCTTTCTCTGGCCGCGCGATCGTCCGCATATGCCCGGATCTGTTCAAGCTCCTGCGAAGAGAGAGCGCGCTTCGGAACCGCTCCGAAGCTTTCCCGGCTCTTTTTCTCGAAAAGAGCGCGCCTCTCCTTCTCTCTCTGCCGGATCATAAGCGCAGCCGCGGCGGCAATGAGAATGCAGATGGCAAGCAGCGCGACGGCCTGATTCGTCATATCCGTGCCTCCGCGCTCTCGATGACATGCTTGAAGAGAACAGCCGTAGTGACCGAGCCAACGCCTCCCGGAACCGGTGTCAGGGCGCGGACATGCGGTGAGACCTCATCATAGAGGACATCGCCCGTCATCTTTCCGTCCGGGCCGAAATTGATGCCGACATCGAGGACGTACTGACCCGGAACGACGTGCGCCTCACCAAGTGTACCGATGTGACCTGTCGCGGACACAAGAATATCAGCCGTCCTCGTGATTGAAGCGAGGTTCTCCGTCTTCGAGTGGCAGACCGTTACCGTCGCGTTGCGGGCGAGAAACAGGTTGGCGAGCGGCTTGCCGACGACCATAGAACGTCCGACAATCACCGCGTGCTTTCCCTGAATGGCGACGCCGTAGTAGTTCAGAATCTCGATCACAGACTGCGCGGTGCACGGCGCAAATCCACTGCCATGCCCAGTGTAGACAAAGAGTCTCGACGCGTCCGTGGCTCCGTCCACGTCCTTCCCCGCTGAGACTGCCTCGATCACCCTGTGAGCATCCATCTGCTTCGGAAGCGGCTGGAAAATGAGAATCCCGTCGACTGTCTCATCCTCATTCAGCTCCCGTATACGACGCACCAGATCGTCCTCACGGGCATCCTGCGCGAATTCGTCCGTGACGACGCTGCAGCCCGCCATGTCCGCGTGTTTCCGGATGCCGCGCTCATACGCAAGGTCGCTCTTTTTCTCTCCCAGGCGGACAACCGCGAGTGTCGGTGTGTGTCCCGCAGCCTTCACTGCGTTTGCGCGCGGACGCAGATCCTCAAAAATCGCATTGGCTGTTTCCCTACCGGATAATACAAAACTCATATCTGTCTCCCTGAATTCTCACTGATCGATCAGCCGCTCCGTGACGCGCCCGTACACGTACTCCGCCCGGGCCGCGTACTCATCGACAAGCTCCGAGGCCTCGGTGTTCATTGCCTTTGCCTTCCTGCGATCCTTCATCAGTTTCGTATTGGCATAGACATTGAGAAGAGCGCTCTTCATTGCGGCGCCCGCAAGGCTCGCAGCGACGCCCGCGTCGCTGACTGCGAGCGCAGAGCCCTTCTCCGCCACCTCTTCAAGCGCCCCGACAAGGTCCGCGAGAGCGCGGATCAGCTCAAGCGGTGCCTGTGCCGCACCCGCAAGGCAAGTCTCCATGACCACGTTCCGCTTCTCCTTCTCTTCAAAAGTCGCGCGCGGCATGGCGTAGGCCTCCGCGAGCGGGCGGAAAGCCTCCGCGTCCCCGTCGATCATAGAAAGGAAATCCTTTCTCAGACCGTCAAGCTGACTGACCAGTCTCTCCATGTCTTCCCAAACAGCAGCGTACCGTCTCCTGCCGACAGTCAAATGACCGACCATAGCTCCCGCAGAGGCGGCGAGGGCCGCCGTGAAAGCCGCCGCGCCTCCGCCGCCGGGCACAGGCGCATCCGACGAGAGGGCCTGGGAAAAGCAGCTGAGCGACATGTCCGCAAGACTCTTTTCGGTAGAAATCCCGTCAGCCGTCTCTTCATTCTTTTCTGCCGCACCCGCAGCATGATCCTTCGAGGCTTCCGTTCCGGGAAGGACAGCTTCGTCCTTCCCGGCATCGTCATCTCCATGCTCTGCCGGATCGCGCGCAGACATGCCCCCTGCGTTCAGAATCGCATACACCTGCTCATCCGTCATGACCGGATGTGCATTTGTCTTTTTTTCTTCACTCATCAGAACAGTCCTGTGATCTTTCCGTCATCATCGATGTCAATTCGCTCCGCAGCCGGATGCTTCGGAAGTCCCGGCATCGTCATAATGTCTCCGGTCAGTGCGACGATGAACCCGGCGCCCGCCGAGACCTTGAGGTTTCTGACCGTGACCTCGAAATCATCCGGTGCCCCGAGAAGAGACGGATCATCCGAAAAGCTGTACTGTGTCTTCGCGACGCAGATCGGAAGGTTTCCGTAGCCCTGCCCGATGAGCTGGTTCATCTGCTTTCTTGCCTGCGGCGTGAGAACTGCACCGCGGCCGCGATAGACCTTCCGCACAATATCATTCAACTTCTCCTCGATGGTCTCGTCTGTGTCATACGCAAATGAAAATCCTGATGGATCACCTTCTTCGCACAGTCTCACAACTTCTCTCGCGAGAGCCGTTCCGCCTTCGCCTCCCTTCGCCCAGACCTCCGAGAGCGCGACGTTGACGCCCAGCTCCCGGCATTTCTTCTCGACAAGGTCGAGTTCAGCCTTCGTATCCGTCGGAAATGCATTGATCGCGACGACGCACGGAAGCTTGAACACGTGAATAATATTGTCGACATGGCGCAGAAGGTTCGGAAGTCCCTTCTCAAGGGCCTCGAGGTTCTCTGTCCCGAGCTCCTTGAGCGGCACGCCGCCGTGATGCTTCAGCGCGCGCACGGTGGCGACGACAACGACAGCTGACGGGTGAAGGTCAGCCATGCGGCACTTGATGTCGAAGAATTTCTCCGCGCCGAGGTCAGCGCCGAAGCCGGCCTCCGTGATTGCGTAATCGCCAAGGCGCATCGCAAGCTTCGTCGCCTGGACGGAATTGCAGCCGTGTGCGATATTGGCGAACGGACCGCCGTGGACGATCGCCGGAGCTCCCTCCAGCGTCTGCACAAGATTCGGCTTCAGCGCATCCTTGAGAAGTGCTGCCATCGCGCCCTCTGCCTTGAGGTCGCCGGCGGTCACCGGCTTCTGGTCCTTGATTTTTCCGTAAGTATATCCGACAACGATCTTTGCAAGTCTCTCCTTCAGGTCCCGGATGCTCGTCGCGAGGCAGAGAATCGCCATGACCTCGGAGGCCACTGTGATGTCGTAGCCGTCCTCGCGCGGAACGCCATTCATTTTTCCGCCGAGGCCATCAATCACAGAGCGGAGCTGGCGATCATTCATGTCGACGCAGCGCTTCCAGGTAATCTTCCGCGGATCGATGTTCAGCTCATTTCCCTGCTGGATGTGATTGTCGATCATCGCCGCCAGCAGATTGTTGGCCGCGCCGATCGCGTGCATATCGCCCGTAAAATGGAGGTTGATGTCCTCCATCGGCACGACCTGCGCGTAGCCGCCGCCTGCAGCGCCGCCCTTGATACCGAAGACAGGTCCGAGCGACGGCTCGCGGAGTGCGACGCAGACCTTCTTGCCGAGCTTTCTCATGCCATCTGCAAGACCGACAGTTGTCGTCGTCTTGCCCTCACCGGCCGGTGTCGGCGTGATGGCCGTCACAAGCACCAGCTTTCCCTCGTGATCTGCCGGCGCCGGTTTCCAGGAAATCGTATTGATCTTCGCCTTGTACCTGCCGTAGAGTTCAAGCGCCTCATCCGGAATTCCCGCCTGCTCCGCGATCTCTGTGATCGGATGCATGTCCGCGTTCTGTGCGATTTCAATGTCTGAAAGCTGTCCCATAATCTGCCTCTCTTTCTCATTTCCTGTGGGTAAGGCCGCAGCCCTCGCAGATCTCGAGCACCGCGTCCGCCTTGTTCATTGTGTAGAAATGAATCCCGTTTATGCCGAGATTCATGAATTTGTACGTCAGGTCAATTGTATATTCAATTCCAGCTTTCCGGAAGTCATCCGGCGTGTCGTTGTAGTGACGGCTGATCAGCTCGGCGAGCGGCTGCGGAATCGAGCATCCATTCGTGCCGAGGCACATCCGGATCACGGAATCCTTGCTTAGGACAGGCATAATGCCCGCATCAATCGGAAGCGTGATGCCCGCCGCGCGGATCCGCTCCAGCCAGCGCGCAAAGCCGTCGACGTCATAGCAGAGTTGTGTCATCAGTATATCAGCTCCCGCGTCCTGTTTCATGCGCAAATGTGCAATATCCTCGTCAAAAGAGCGCGCCTCGATATGTTTCTCCGGTGCTCCCGCCATCGCGATCGTAAACCGGCTTCCAAACACCTCCCGCAGATATGCGATCAGCTCGGACGCATGGCGGAAATCGCCGCGCGTGCTCTCCCATCCCTTCGGGATATCGCCGCGAAGCGCCAGCACATGATCGATTCCGAGGTCGAGGGATGCCTGCATTTCCCGGCGAATGTCCTCTCTCGTGCTCCCGATGCACGTAAAATGAGAGATTGCGACGGTCCGGTTGTCCGACTTCTGGATCTTCTCGCAGATTGCCATGTGGCGACCGGCGTTTGTCCCTCCCGCGCCATAGGTGCAGCTGATGAAATCCGGATCCAGGGAATACAGTTTCTCAAGAACCGAATACAAAATCTCAAGGGGTTGGTCTGTTTTCGGGGGGAACACCTCAAAGGACAGAGACATCCTTTTTTCCATTATGTCCGTAACTTTCATTGTCTCCACTGCCTTTAAGTGGAACAAGGGGTTTCTATGGATTACACAATTACGCTGAACAACGGAATTGAAATGCCGCGGCTCGGGCTCGGGCTGTACCAGGCGTCCGGCGACGAGACAGTATCCGCGATCACCGACGCCACAGCCATGGGCTATCACCTGTTTGACACGGCATCTGCATATAAAAATGAGGAGCAGGTCGGCGAGGGAATCCGCAGTTGCGGCATTCCGAGAGAGCAGCTCTTTGTCACAACCAAAATCTGGAACACAGCGCAGAGAATCGGCAATGTAGAGGGCGCGTTCGAGCGGAGCCTTGATCGTCTCGGCCTGGACTATGTCGATCTCTATCTCGTGCACTGGCCGGTACCCGGCTGCTATCTCGATACCTGGCACGTACTGGAGGAAATCTACAAGTCCGGCCGCGTAAAGGCAATCGGTGTCTCGAATTTCAACCAGTTCCAGCTCGACGATCTCCTGATGCACTCGGGCATAGTCCCGGCCGTCAACCAGATCGAATATCATCCGCTTTTCTGCCAGGATGAGCTCCGCCACTTCTGCCAGAAGAATGGGATTGTCGTTCAGGCGTACTCTCCGCTCGCGCGCGGCGCATATCTCGACCGCGACGTTCTCGTCCACATCGCGGAGAAGCATCACCGCAGTGTGGCCCAGGTCGGCCTTCGATGGATTCTGCAAAAGGGTGTCTGCGTGATTCCGAAGACAGTCCGCACCGACCGCCTGCTTGAAAACAGCCAGATCTTTGATTTTGAACTCGATGAAGTCGAGATGGCGACGATCGACAGCCTGAATGAGAATTACCGCTGCGCGAGCATTCCGGAGGACATGCAGGGACTGACCCCGTGACACAGGTTCTTGCTTGTGCTTCATATGCCGGAGCTTTCCCTGCGATACAGGCATTTCCTGCATATTCGGGCATGAAAATATGAGGATGGCGGACAAGAAGCGAGCGGCGCACCGCGGATCTTTCTGTACATTCAGGCATAAAAAATAGGGGGCATAAACGCCCCCTTATTTTATTTTTATGTCCTTTCCGGCGAATGCCATGCAGGCTTTCTTAATACTGCCGTGTCTTATCTCCAGCCCTCAGGGAGCTTCTCCTCCGGAATGTCCGCTTCCATCTTCCGTCCGCGAAGCATCAGCTCGGTCACGGCCGCCTTTGGATCGCGTCCCTCGAAGAGAACCCGGTTGACCTCCTCCGTGATCGGCATCGACGTGCCGAATTTCTTTGAAAGACCCGCCGCTGCCTTCGCGCAGTAGAATCCTTCGACGACCTGCCCGACTTCCTGAACGGCCTCCCGCGGAGTCATGCCACGGCCAATCAGCTCGCCGCACCGGTGGTTCCGCGAATGAACGCTGCCGCAGGTGACGATAAGATCGCCGATTCCGGACAGTCCTGTCAAAGTCCGCACATCCGCGCCGAGCTTCACGGCTGTTCCCGCGATCTCATGGATGCCGCGCGTCATGAGCGCCGCCTTGCAATTGTCGCCGAAGCCCATGCCGTCCGCCATACCGGCTGCAAGCGCGATGACATTCTTCAGGGAGCCCCCGAGCTCAACGCCCCTTACATCCGGAGACGTATAGACGCGGAAGAACGGGCTGATAAAGATGTCCTGGACAAACTCCGCCGTCTCTCTGTCGGCTGCTGCGGCAACAATCGCCGTCGGCATGTCCCGGATCACTTCCTCCGCATGCGTCGGTCCGGACAGTGCCGCGCACTTTATGCCAGGGATCTCGCTCTCGATAATCTCCGTCTGAAGCTTGAATGTTTCATTCTCGATTCCCTTTGTCACAGTCACAACCTTCTGTCCCTCGCGGATAAACGGCGCAAATCGTTTCGCCGTGCTTCTCGTAAAGGAAGAGGCAACGGAAAAGACAATCAGATCGCGTTCCCTGGCCGCAAGCTCCGCGTCATGCGTAAAAACAATGCGCTCCGGAAACTGAATGCCCGGAAATGCAGCCTCCATCTTCCGTTCCTCCGCGAGTTTTTCTGCGGCCTCTTCCGAGTGGCACCACACCGTCACGTCATGTCCCGAGCGGCTCAGATGGCAGGCCAGAGCCATGCCCCACGCGCCGCATCCGATCATCGTTACCTTGCTCATAATCTATCTTCCTTTCTGCGGATATACCGCGGTATTCACAGGCAGGGAACCTATCATGATCCCTGTCTTTCATCCGTGTGATGATGAAAATACGTCTTTCTCTCCGTGTGTGTCAGGAGCCTGTGGATATTTCCTCTGTGACGGATATACATCTGGGCGACAATGATCGCAACCAGGACATACATCTCTGCCTGCGGTCCCGCCGCCAGGTGAAAAAGTCCCATCCGTCCCATAATGCAAGTCCCGACCATGAGCAGTGCGCCGATCGATAGCGAGCAGAGCGACACATAGTGGGTCGTGAAAAAAAGAAGCAGAAAGAGAGGAATGCCGATCACCGTCATCTGCCAGGAAATCGAATTGATGAAACCGGCCGTACAGGCGACTCCCTTGCCTCCCCGAAACCCCATGTAGAACGGATAATTATGTCCGAGGATACAGCCGAGCCCCGCGTACGTGCGGAGAAGATAGTCAAGATCCCCGAAGCTTCTGTGGAAAATAAGCCAGACCACAAAGCACGCGAGAATGCATTTACTGATATCGCCGATCATGACGATAACACCGGCCTTCGCCCCGAAAGTGCGCAGCGTATTCGTGGATCCTGCATTTCCCGAACCTTTTGTGCGGATATCAATTCCGTGAACTCTTCCGTAAATATATGAGGTCTGAAACAGACCGAAACAGTAGCCGATAACAAGTGCCAGGACACGCGGCAGCATGTGTCATTCCTCCTCTTCTCTCATTTTTCAATCGTGGTCTTCTCCTTGTCGGAGCGCTCACGGATAATGAACTTCAGAGATGTCCCCCTGAACGCGTAGGAGGCCCGGATCTGGTTCTCGATATAGCGCGTATAGGAAAAATGCATGAGCTTTTTGTCATTGACAAAGATGACGAACGTCGGCGGCTCCACAGACACCTGCGTGATGTAATAGAGCTTGAGCCTCCTGCCCTTGTCCGTCGGGGGCGCCTGCAGCGCGACAGCCTCGGTCATGATCTCATTCAGAACGCCGGTCGGAATTCGTCTCTTCTGGTTCTCAAGCACCATGTCGATCGATGAGAAGAGTTTGCCGAGCCGCTGACCTGTCTCCGCGGAAATGAAGATAATCTCCGCGTAGTTCAGATATGAGAGAATCTGGCGCACCTTCTTCTCATAATCCCTCGTGCTCTGCGCATCCTTGTCCTTCACGGCGTCCCATTTATTGACGGCGATGACAATTCCCTTGCCTCGCTCGTGCGCGATTCCTGCGATCTTTGCGTCCTGCTCCGAGATGCCCTCGACAGCGTCGATGACGATAACCGCGACGTCGCAGCGCTCGACGGCCGCGATGGTCCGGATCACGGTATACCGCTCAAGTTCCTCTCTGATGCGGCTCTTGCGGCGGAGACCCGCCGTGTCAATGAAAACATAGTCCCGCCCCTGATAGCGGACCGGCGTGTCGATCGCGTCGCGCGTCGTACCGGCCACATTGGAGACAATGACGCGGTTCGAGCCGATCAGTTTATTGATGATACTCGATTTTCCGACATTCGGGCGTCCGATCACGGCGACGCGCGGAACGTCGCTCTCCTCGTCCTCGAGGTCCTCCTCGCTGAAGTAGGACGTAACCTGATCGAGAAGCTCACCGATGCCCATGCGGTTCGCGGCGCTGACCGCCACCGGATCGCCGATGCCAAGTTCATAGAATTCGTAAATGTACGGCTCCTGTACCTTGAAATTATCGACGGCGTTGACGCAGAGGACGATCGGTTTGCCGGATTTCCGGAGCATATCGGCAACCTTTCCGTCGCTGTCCTGCAGGCCGGTCCTCAGGTCAACCATAAAGATGATGACATCCGCCGTCTCAATCGCGATCTCAGCCTGCTCGCGCATCTGTTTCAGAATAATGTCTCCGGACTCCGGCTCGATGCCGCCCGTGTCAATCAGTGTGAAATGATACCCTGACCAGTCGACCTCCGCGTAGATTCTGTCCCTCGTCACGCCCGGCGTATCCTCGACAATGGAAATATTCTTTCCGGCAAGCGCATTGAAAAGTGTTGATTTTCCTACGTTCGGCCTGCCGACAATCGCTACAATCGGTTTACTCATAAAGCTGCCTTTCCTCTTTCTTTACAGGTTTCAGTCCAAGTTGCGCTCTCACAAGATCCTCTCCGCTGTCCTCGATGACGCGCACGGGAAGCCCCGTCTCTCTCTCGACATCATCAATCGAGAGATCGTCGAGGAAAATCCTGTCGCCGCGCTTCAGCATGGTGATGGGAACAAGAATCGCGCTTCCGAGATCCTCTCCGGCCTCCTGCCGCCCCTTCAGCTGGCGGATCAAGTCCCGCCCGGTCACAAGTCCGGCCACCGTGATCATCTCACCAAAGAAATCATTCCGTATCGGGACAACATTCAAGGTGTGGCCGGGAAAAGCCTTCTCCACATGACCGGCCAGCTCACGGATGTACGGATCCGCCAGCCTTCCCGTGACAGACGTCGCGCGGCGGGGCATCCGAATGGCCCTGATGAGCGCGTCGCGTGCCCTCTCCGCGCCTTCCGCGAAGACACGGCCGCCGACGGGGTCGTTCTCATCCTCTTCGTCTGCAGAACCCGCGGCAAGACGCGCCGCCTCCGGATCGCCCGGCTCTGCCTTTTCGCCCTCTGTATTGCTGCGCCAGATTCTCGAGTGGTGGTCGCCCCGTCCGTCCCCGGGGTCGTCTCCGTCCGCCAGCAGAGCCTTGTACCTGTCGATCGCGGCATCCACTTCCATCTGCAGAAGGCGCAGCATGCCGACGCCGTTCTCGTACTGGACAAATCCGTCGTACTGCTCCGCCGGCGGCAGCGGCCGCCCCGCGAGGATATACCACTCGTCGGAAGCATGAATGAAGTGGCGCGGCGCTCCGCGCGTAAGATCCGGCACAACCTCTCCCTCCTCGGGGACATAGGATGCGGCGAGCTCATTCCAGATTTTCTTCTGCCACGACTCAATGAGATCGATGACATTCCCGGCGTCCTCCTTTGTGAACGGCTCGAGCTTCTCGAGCCCCTTCCGGAATTTCGAAAGCCCCACGGGAACAACGGACACGCTCTGCATCTCCGGCAGATATGCCGTCAGATCACGAATCGTCCGGTCGAGCTCCGCGCCGTCGTTCCATCCCTTGCAGAGCACAATCTGACCGTTCATCACAATCCCCGCGTCCTTCAGGCGCTTCATTTTACTGAGGGCCGTGCCCGCGAACCGGTTGTGAAGCATCCTCACGCGGAGAGACGGGTTTGTCGTCTGAACCGATACATTAATCGGCTCGAGGCGGAAGCGGATGATGCGGTCAATATCCTCGTCCGACATATTTGTCAGCGTCACATAATTGCCCTGCAGAAAGGAAAGACGGGAGTCGTCATCCTTGAAATACAGCGTATCCCGCATGCCCGGCGGCATCTGGTCGATGAAGCAGAATACGCAGTTATTGCTGCAGTGTCTGTAGTCGTCCATGAGGGGGCTCACGAATTCGACGCCGAAATCCTCGTTTTCATCCTTCTCAATCTCAAGCAATGTCTCCTCGCCGCTCTTTTCCCGGATGAGAACGGTGACGGACTCATTCGCCATATAATACTGATAGTCGAAGACGTCCTTCAGCTCGTGACCGTTCACCTCAGCGACGTACATGCCGGGCTCAACGCCCATTTCCCAGGCAATCGATCCTTTCTTCACCGACTTGATCTCATGTCCCAGATTCCGTGAATCGCGCATACTCTCTCCTGAAAATACTTTTTTACACTATACCATTTTTTTCCTCTGAAGTCACTTACAGGAAATGAAATGCGCATTTTACACAAGCTTTACGTGACAGGCCCCTGATTTTCTGACTGTTATTCCTGTCTTGAAAGATTCTATCTAATTTCATACGGAGGAAAATATGGCAACTTCCGAAACAATCAAAAAGACCAGACCGGTCGCACCGCTTAAAATTGCTTACATCGAAGGTTCAAGACCGCTTGCCCGTCAGGTCAACTCGTCTCTCGTGAAGATGCGTAAGTCAATCGCAGAGAAGGATCCATCCTCTCTGCAGCTCCAGGGATACATCGAACCATCCTACCTGCTCGATACAAAATTAACCCGCTACGGAACAGGCGAAGGCCGCGCGGTCATCAACGAAAGCGTCCGCGGAGCGGATCTCTATATCGTCGCAGACGTCATGAATTACAGCATCACCTACAAGGTCTGCGGCCGGATCAATCACATGTCACCGGACAATCATTTTCAGGACCTGAAACGAATTATCTCCGCGGCGAATGGAAAGGCGCACCGGATCAGCGTTGTCATGCCGTTCCTCTATGAGAGCCGCCAGCACAAGAGAACCGGACGCGAGTCCCTCGATGCGGCCATGGCTCTCCGGGAACTGCAGAACTGCGGCGTCTCTGAGATCATTACATTTGACGCACATGATCCCCGCGTAAGAAATGCGACGCCGTTCTGCGGATTTGACAACTTCATGCCGACCTACCAGTTCCTGAGAGCACTTCTCAAGTCCGCGCCGGACCTTCAGTTCGACAGCGATCACTTCATGGTTATCTCCCCGGATGAGGGAGCGATGAATCGTGCCGTCTACTTTGCGAACATTCTCGGCGCTGACATTGGTATGTTCTACAAGCGCCGCGACTACTCGAAGGTTGTCAACGGCAAGAACCCGATCGTCGCTCACGAGTTCCTCGGCGACTCTGTTGCCGGAAAGGACTGCGTCATCATCGACGACATGATCTCCTCCGGCGGCTCGATGCTCGACTGCTGCGCGCAGATGAAGAAGCGCGGCGCAAACCGTGTATTTATCTGCACGACATTCGGCCTCTTCACGGACGGTTTCGAGAAGTTCGACGAATACTACGAGAAAGGCATGTTCACCAAGCTCATCACGACAAATGTCTGCTATCGTCAGCCTGAACTTCTGAAGAAGCCTTACTACGAGACCGCGAATATGTACAAGTATCTCGCCAGCATCATCAATACGCTCAACCATGACGAGTCGATCGAGAAAGTCAAGAGCACGACAAAGAAGATCACAAAGATGCTCGGCAAGGTGCAGGACCACAGTCCGGTTGTCATCGATACGGACCAGGTGGACCGCCAGTGAGCGCTTTGCTTTCTCTTTGACAATCAGGTAAAAAAAGAAGGGGCTGCCGCACTAAGTAATTAGTGCGGCGGCCCCTTTCTTTATAAAGAATTATTCCTCGTCCCGTCCGACCTTGTCGGCGCGGGCCTCGATCTGCTTCTTCTGAACATCGGCCGGAGCCTGCTCGTAGCGCGCGAACTCATAGGAGAAATCTCCCGATCCGCCCGTCATGGAGCGAAGAACCGTGCCATATCCGTAGATCTCTGTCTGCGGGACATCAGCCTCAATGATCGTCGTGCCGTTCTTGTCCGGATTCATTCCGAGGACACGGCCGCGTCTCTTGTTGAGGTCTCCCATGACATCGCCCGTGTACTGATCCTTCACCTTCACACGAAGTGTGACGATCGGCTCAAGGAGAACCGGGTCTGCCTTCATGAAACCGTCCTTGAAAGCCATGTGGGTCGCTGTCTTGAATGCCTGCTCAGAAGAGTCGACCGGATGATAGGACCCGTCATACAGAGTCGCCCTGACGCCGACGACTGGATATCCTGCAAGCGGTCCGGCGTCCATGCACTCCGCAAGTCCCTTCTCGACAGCCGGATAATAATTCTTCGGAACAGCGCCTCCGACAACCTCGATCACGAATTCATATGGCTTGTCCATGTTGCCGCTCGGCTCAAACCGCATCTTGACGTCACCGTACTGTCCGTGGCCGCCCGTCTGTTTCTTGTATTTGCCCTCGACGTCAGACTTCTTGCGGATCGTCTCGCGGAACGCGACCTTCGGCTCGCAAAGCTCGATCTTCACTTTGTATCTGTCCTCGAGCTTGCTCTTTATAACCTCGATCTGCTGATCGCCGATTCCATAGAGAAGGCTCTGATGGTTTGCGGAATCAATGACATTGTGGAACGTCCGATCCTCAATGGCCAGCTTTGCGAGCGCCTGCGCGATTTTGTCGTCGTCGCCCTTATTGACGGCCTTGTAGCGCTTTGCCGTGTATGGGACGGACAGAAGTGTCTTCGGATACGAGACCATCGTCTGCTTCGTCGCGAGAGAATCGCCTGTCGACACGTCGCCGAGCTTTGCGAGAGGCGCTCCTCATTTCCCTTGTC
Organism: uncultured Eubacteriales bacterium; assembly: GCA_900320615.1. Lineage (GTDB taxonomy): Bacteria > Bacillota > Clostridia > Lachnospirales > Lachnospiraceae > Chordicoccus. The sequence goes on along the minus strand of ONSX01000013.1, from coordinate 49,158 downwards.
GACGTCAAAGAGGGTGTCGTCGCTCTTTAAGGTACCGGAGCAGACCTTGATCAGGCTGTATTTTCCGATGAACGGATCCGAAATCGTCTTCCAGACATAAGCGCTCTTCGCCTTCTGGAAGTCGTAATTGGCCTCAAATATCTCATTCGTCTTCGTGTTAATGCCGGTGCACGGGCGCTTCGACGGATCCGGAAAATACTCACAGATATCATCGAGCAGGTTCGAGACACCCTGCAGGTTGACCGGAGATCCCATGCAGACAGGAACAATCGCGCACGCATCGATGTTTGTCGCGAGCGCCGCGGAGATCTCGGCAACCGAGAACTCATCGCCGCTGAAATAGCGATCCATATACTCATCGGATGTCTCTGCGACTGACTCAAGAAGAGTTTCTCTGTACTTGTCCAGATATTCCTTCAGGTAATCCGGGACAGGGCACTCCTCCTTCCTGCCCTTTGCGATGTAATGTCTTCCGGCCTTCTTTACGATGTTGACATAGCCGACGAACTTGCCGTTCTCACGGATCGGCATGTGGAGCGGCGCGATCTTCTTTCCGAAGAGCTCCTGCAGCTTCTCGACAACCTCGCGATAGCTCACGTCGTCGTTGTCCATCTCCGTGACAAAAATCATTCTCGGCAGGTTGTGCTCCTCGCAGAGTTCCCATGCCTTCTCCGTTCCGACCTGTACGCCGTCCTTACCAGAGACAACGATGATTGCCGCATCGGCGACGCCGACAGCCTCTTCCACTTCGATACGCCATGGCTTCCGCCAGTGTCGTCTTGCCGGCGCCGCCATGACCGAGTAACACTACATTTCTGACCCTGTCTGTTCTGTAAACATCCATACACGTTACCTCCGAAATACATATTTGACCCGGCATCACAAATGCCGCATTCATTATGGAAATATTGTACTAAACAGTCTAACTTTAATCAAGTATTATGTGCGTTTTGGACAATGATTACAGGGCGGAAGCTGCATATTTCCTGTGTTTTATACAATTCAGCGGGCATCATCACAGGCATCATACACTGCGTACAGCGGTTGGCAGAAACTGGATGTTTGTGGTAATATAGACGAAAATTCGAGAAATTTCGAGAGAGGGATTATGGCCGATCAGATCAGAAGATATTTCACATCGCGGGACATGGCGCGCGTCTCAAGCCGAGCCTGCGAGGGCTGCGGCAAGTGCTGCCGCGGCATGGGCGACACGGTGCACGTCGACCCGTACGACTGCTTTATGCTGACGAAGGAGTCTGGCCGCCCGTTCTCCGCCCTCCTTGACTGCGAGATCGCTCTTCATTTTGAGGGAGGGCTCATGGTGCCAGCCCTCAGAATGGATCCGGACTGTGCCTTTCTCGGCGCGGACGGCCGCTGCCAGATCCACGGGGCGAGACCGGGCATCTGCCGGCTGTTCCCACTGGGGCGCGATTATAAGGATGGAAAGGTCCGCTATTTTCTTCTGGAAGATGCCTGTTCGGAGAAGGCGCGCACGAAAGTGCGCATCGACCGTTGGCTCGGCATCCCCGATATTTCCGTCTACGAGGAGTTCAAGCTCGACTGGCACAAGTTTCAGGTAAGTCTTGCCGGCCATCTCAGCAAGGCAGCCGGCAGCGAGACTGTGCGCTGCTCCAACCTGCTTGTTCTCAAGACATTTTATCTGACGCCGTACAGGGATTTCTATCCGGATTTCTACGGAAGACTCGCTCACATAAAGCATGTACTGAACATCTGAGGAGGAACATACATGGAAAACACGCAGCACGTATACAGCGGAATTGACCGCATTCCGAAGGGAACCGCTCCTGATACAGTCACGGAGGGATGCCTTGTGCTCGAGGGCGGCGCCTGGAGAGGTATTTACACGCAGGGCGCGCTCGATGCGCTGATGGAGGCCGGCATTAATTTCCGCACAACGATCGGCGTCTCGGCAGGCGCTCTCTCCGCCATCGGCTATTTGTCGGGACAGATCGGCTGGGCGCCGCGCATCAATCTCACCTACCGCCACGACCCGGAATATACCGGAGTTGGCGCGCTGAAGAATGACCACGGTGTGACAGGTTTCTCTTATCTCTTTGGGACACTGATGCAGCAGGATCCTCTCAACAGAAAGCGCTTCTTTGATCGGTCAAGGCGCCTCGTGGTTGTGGCGACCAATATCGCAACCGGTCAGCCGGAATATTTCGAGAAGGGGAAGTGCCGCATTTTCCGCGCGATCCGCGCGTCCGCGACCGTTCCCTATGTCTCCCGACCCGTCACTATCGACGGACAGGCCTATCTCGATGGCGGTTCTTCCGATAAGATTCCCTACGGCTGGGCCCTTCGGAACTGCCCGGGAAAAATCATGGTCATCCGCACGCAGTACCTCGCCTACCGCAAGACGGAGAAGAAAGAAAACGCAGCCGACCGGCTCCTCTACCGGAAATATCCGGAGCTGGTCCGCGCCATGGACCGCGCATCTGTCGAGTACAACGAGGTCATCGATTTAATCGAGAAAGACACAAAAACCGGCAGAACCTTCTGCCAGGCCCCGGAGGAGCCAGTGGAGATCAGCCGTTTTGAGGGAGACGTCGAGAAACTCGGCGCACTCTATGAGAGGGGATACACGGAAATGAAGAGGCGTATTCCCGAACTTAAATCGTATCTTGCCGCACCCGCCGGGTAAATACTTTATCCGTACAGAGAGCGCAGCGGGTCATGCCGCGCGGCAATCCACAGGGGGATCTACATTGAATCTTCTCAATTTTGAACATATAGCAAAAACTTTCGTCTCAAGACCCGTCCTTAAAGATGTGACTTTCGGGATCGACGACACAGACAAGATCGGAGTTGTCGGCATCAACGGGACAGGAAAATCGACTCTGCTCGCGATCGCCGCCGGCGCCCTCACGCCGGACAGCGGCCAGGTCGTGAAAGGAAGAGATGTCCGCATCTCCTATCTTCCGCAGAACCCCGTCTTCGACGGGTCAATGTCCGTCCTTGCTAATGTCGAGAAGGCGATTCACGGAAAGGCCGATCACTGGGACACAACCGGCGAGGCCAGGGCACGCCTCACCGACTTCGGCATCCCCGACCCGGACGCGTCGCCCGACACACTCTCCGGCGGGCAGAAGAAGCGGGCTGCGCTCGTCGCGGCTCTGCTCACGCCGTGTGATCTCCTCATTCTCGATGAGCCGACAAACCACCTGGACAGCCGCATGATCGAATGGCTCGAGACCCGTCTCATCCATATGCGTGCAGCTCTCCTCATGGTCACACATGACCGGTATTTTCTCGACCGGGTGACAGACCAGACCATCGAGCTCGACAGGGGATGCGCGTATCGCTACAAGGGCGGATTTTCCGTCTATCTGGACATGAAGGCGCAGCGCCTCGACTATGCGAAGGCAGCCGAGCGGAAGATGGCCGCGCTCTACCGCCAGGATCTCAAATGGATGATGCGCGGCGCGCAGGCTCGCCGGACGAAACAGAAGGCGCATATTCAGCGGTTTGAGGACCTGAAAAACAGGGATAAAATCGTCGAGGAGCGCCAGATGGAGCTGAACTCCCTTCAGTCCCGCCTCGGAAATAAGACGATTGAGCTCGAGGGAATCAGCAAGTCCTACGGCGATCATCTCCTCTTCCGGGATTTTACCTACCGGTTCCTGAAGACCGACCGCATCGGCATCATCGGCCCAAACGGCTGCGGAAAGTCGACCCTTCTCAAATGTATCACTGGTCTTGTAAAGCCCGACAAAGGCACGGTCGAGATTGGTCAGACCGTAAACATCGGGTATTTCGGTCAGGAAAATGAGGCCCTCGACGACGAGGCTCGCGTCATCGACTTCATCCGGGACACAGCGGAATACATCCGCACAGAGGACGGGCTGACATCGGCATCCGTCATGTGCGAACGTTTTCTCTTCGACCAGGATATGCAGTACTCTCTCATCGGGAAACTCTCCGGCGGAGAGAGACGCCGGCTCAGCCTTCTCAAGGTTCTGATGGGTGCCCCGAATGTCCTGATCCTCGATGAGCCGACGAACGACCTCGATATTCAGGCGCTCCAGGTGCTCGAGGACTATCTCGACCACTTCGCCGGCATCGTCATCGTCGTCTCCCACGACCGGTATTTTCTGGACCGCGTTGTGACGAGAATTTTCGCCTTCCAGGAAGACGGAACCCTCTGGCAGAGTGAAGGCGGGTACGCGGAGTACCGCGAGCACTGCATGGCAAACGGAAAGGATCTGCTCTTCGGCTCCGCCCTGCCGGGCGAAAAAGGCGCAGCCTCCGGGAAGCGCGCCCCTGTTTCAGAAACATCCGCCTCCTCCGGGCGCGGGCAGCACCGCCAGAAACTCTCCTACAAGGAGCAGCGGGAATATGACACCATTGAGGACGAGATCAATCAGCTGACGGCGCGGTCCGAAGAGCTGGCTAGTGAAATGCTCTCGTGCGCCACCGATTACGGAAAGCTGACTGAGCTCACAAAGGAGAAAGAAGAGACAGACGCAAGGCTCGATGAGCGCATGGAGCGCTATTTGGAACTGGAAGATCTGGTCGAGAAGCTGTCGGCTGAAGAATAAAGAGGGGGCTCCGCACATACGGGCCCCCTCTCTGGTTGCGTGCCATTTGTTTTTTGTTACCTGATCGGTTCGAAATCGACCGCGCCGTGCTTGCAGAGCGGGCAGATGAAATCTTCCGGAAGCGTCTCGCCTTCATAGACATAGCCGCAAACCTTGCAGACCCATCCCTTCTTTCCCTTTGTCTCCGGCTTTGGCTTCACGTTCTTCTGGTAGTACGTGTATGTCATAGTGTCCTTATCGGACATGACGCGCGCCTCCGTGACGGAGCAGATAAACATGCCGTGTGTCCCGAGATCGAGATACTGCTCGACCTTGAGGGACATGAACGCGTTGATATAATGCGTCAGGAACGGAAGGCCGTTGTCCGAGTGCAGGCACTCAAAGTCAGCGAACTTGTCGACATTTTTTCCGCTCTGGAACCCGAAGTGCTGGAAGACGGAGAACGGAGCATCGACAGACAGGCAGTTGACGTTCAGAATACCTGTCTTCTTGATCACATCGTGCGAGTAGTTCTGCTTGTTGATGCCGACTGCGATGCGGTTCGGGCTACTGGTGAGCTGTGTGACCGTGTTTACGATGAGGCCGTTGTCCTTCCTGCCGTCGTTGCAGGTGACGACGTAGAGACCGTAGCCGATCTTGAAAAGAGCCTTCAGGTCGTTCTTGTCCGCCTTTTCGCTGGAACGGGCGATGTAATCCTGGCAGAGCTCATTGGCGAGGGCCTCGAGCTTTTCGGCAGAGTCCTCCTTGAGCGCAGAGCGGATCGTCACTTCATTCTCCGCGAAATCAATGTCTCGGCTCTTTGCAAAGAGTCCCCTGATAATCTTTATGACCTGCGGCGCCCATGTGCCGTTCTCGATGATGCCGACCGTTCGCTTCTGGAATCCTCTCTCCGTCAGGCGGTCGATGAAGTCGCGCATGAACGGATAAATATCAGCGTTGTAGGTCGTCGTCGCAAGGACAAGTCTGCTGTACCGGAACGCATCTGCGACCGCCTGAGACATATCGTCGCGCGCAAGATCGTAGACTGCGACGTTCGGGCAGCCCTTGTCGTGCAGACTCTTTACGAATTTCTCAACCGCAGCTTTCGTGTGCCCGTATACAGATGTATAGGCGACACAGATGCCGTCTGTCTCCGGCGTGTAGGAGGACCAGGTATCGTAAAGATCAATGTAATGACCCAGGTTCTCGACGAGGACGGGGCCGTGAAGGGAACAGATCGTCTGAATGTCCAAAGTTTTTGCGATCTTCAAAAGCCGCTGAACCTGCGCGCCGTATTTTCCGACGATGCCGATGTAGTAGCGTCTCGCTTCATCGTCCCACGGCTCCTGGACGTCGTTGGCGCCGAATTTTCCGAACGCGTCTGCCGAGAACAGGACCTTGTCCGTGCTGTCGTAGGTGACCATGACTTCCGGCCAGTGAACCATTGGCGCGAAGACAAAGGTGAGGACATGTTTTCCAAGGGAAAGAGTCTCGTTGTTCCTGACTTCCTTTCTCTTAAGTGACGGATCCAGATCGAAGAACTGGTCCATCATCGCGAAGGTCTTTGCATTTCCGACAACCGTCGCGTCCGGATACTTCTCCGTGAAGACCTTGATGTTGGCGGAATGATCCGGCTCCATGTGCTGGACAATCAGATAGTCCGGTTTTCTATCGCCGAGGACCTTCTCGAGATTAGCGAGCCACTCTGTTGCAAAATGCTGATCAACTGTATCGAAAACTGCGATTTTCTCATCAAGGACCACATACGAGTTATAAGCCATGCCGTTTGGAACTCTGTACTGGCCTTCAAACAGATCGATCTGATGATCGTTGACGCCGACATACTTGATGTCATCTGTAATTCTCATTCGTTTAGCCTCCTTAAATAAGTGCCGTTTTCCTGCGCTCAGTATATCATAGCAGGCATACTTTCGCAAAGACGGATCCTGTGCTATTATATATAGACAAACGCTTAAAGGAGCATACTTATGGTCATCGGTTTTATCGGTCTCGGACTAATCGGAGGGTCCATCGCAAAGACGGCCCGCCGGACGCATCCGGACATCACAATTATCGCTTACAACCGCACAAAATCCGTGCTTGACGCAGCGCTCGCGGACGGCACCATTGACCTGGCTGTCCCGGAAATCGGCGAGCCGTTCCGGAGATGTGATTACATTTTCGTGTGTGTTCCCGTCGTCACAATGCACGGGATTCTGGAGAAACTGAAATCCTGGATCAGCGAGACAACGATTCTGACGGACGTCGGATCAACGAAGTGTGACATTCACGAGGTTGTCCGAAGCATGGGCCTCGAGAAACAGTTCATCGGGGGACACCCGATGGCCGGATCGGAGAAGACCGGCTACGCTAACGCGACAGACCGCATGATCGAAAATGCGTACTATATTCTGACGCCGGGAGCGGACATGCCGATCCGCCAGGTGAGCGCTTTCTCCGCATTTATCAGCTCTCTCGGTGCCCTTCCGCTTGTGCTCTCCGCCGAGGACCACGACTATATCACAGCGGCGATCAGCCACGTCCCGCATGTCATCTCCGCCTCTCTCGTCAATATGGTTCACGACCTCGACGGACCCGAGGAGTATATGAAGCAGATTGCGGCCGGCGGTTTCAAGGATATCACGCGCATCTCCTCATCCTCGCCGCAGATGTGGCAGGAGATCTGCCTTGCCAATGGCGAAAATATCTGTGTCGTGCTCGACCGCTTCATCCGCAAGCTGACAGATTTCCGATTTGCGATCAAAAACAGCGACGGAGACAAGCTCCTCAAATATTTTACGGCGTGCAAGGAATACCGGGACAGCTTCAGCGACGAGTCCACCGGCCCGATCAAGAAGAGCTACCGGATCTATCTCGATGTCGCCGATGAGGCAGGTGCCATCGCCGAGGTCGCAACGCTTCTTGCAGAGAAGGACATCTCCATCCGGAATATCGGCATCGTGCACAACCGCGATTTTGAACAGGGCGCGCTTGGTGTCGAGTTTTACAATGAGAACGCGCAGAAGGCTGCCGTCAGTGTCCTCAAAGAAAAGAAATACCGCATCTACGAGACTTGATCAGAAAGGGGCTTTCTGTTATGCATATCAGCAATGTATCCGCTCTCCACGGAACTATCACGGTTCCCGGGGATAAATCCATCTCTCACAGGAGCGTTATGCTCGGTGCGATCTCCGAGGGCAGTACCTATGTCCGCGGGTTCCTGAAGAGCGCCGACTGCCTGGCGACCATCGACTGCTTCCGCCATCTCGGAGTAGATATCCGCGAAGTTGAAAACGGCTCTCATTTTCAGGAGGCAGATCCCGGGGAACCTGTCCTTGTCATCCGTGGAGCCGGTCTTCACGGTCTGAAGGATCCCGGATCTGTTCCGCTCGATGCGAAGAACAGTGGAACGACGGTCCGGCTTATGTCCGGCATTCTCGCCGGTCAGCCGTTCGTAAGCCACCTGACCGGTGACGGCTCTCTCAAGAAGCGCCCGATGGCGCGAATCATCCGGCCTCTCGGGGAAATGGGGATTTCTGTCGTCTCTGACAGGGGCAATAACTGCGTGCCGCTGACAATCACCGGCGGAAAGCCCGAGGGCATCCACTATAGAAGCCCGATCGCGTCCGCACAGGTCAAGTCCTGCGTGCTTCTTGCGGGCCTCTATGCAGATGATCCGACCTTCTTCACGGAGCCTTTTCTTTCCCGGAATCACACGGAGCTGATGCTGCAGAGCTTCGGCGGAAATCTGAAGGTCAGAAAGAAGGCAGATTCAGGTGCCGTGACGACGATTCTCTATCCGAATACAATTCTCCTCGGCCAGGACGTCCGCGTCCCGGGCGATATTTCCTCTGCCGCCTACTTTCTCGCCGCCGCGCTTCTCGTACCCGGCTCCGAGGTGACACTCAGAAATGTGGGCATCAATACGACGCGCGACGGAATCCTGCGCGTCATCCGCGCGATGGGCGGAGACATGGAACTCGGAAATGTCAGGATGGAGGGCCGCGAGCCTGTCGCGGACATTACAGTCCGCTGCTCGCAGCTTCACGGCACAGAGATCGGCGGCGCGCTGATTCCGACGCTGATTGATGAAATTCCTGTCATTGCAGTCATGGCCGCGGCGGCGGATGGCGTCACAACGATTCGTGACGCAGCGGAGCTCAAGGTCAAAGAATCGGACAGGCTTCACGAGATCGTCACGGACCTCCGTCTCATGGGCATCACAGTCACCGAGACGGACGACGGCATGATTATAACAGGCGGAAAACTCCGCTCGGCGAAGATCGATCCGAAAGGTGACCACCGACTCGCGATGGCCTTCGCTGTGGCAGGTCTCATCGCGCGGGACGGCGTCGACATCACAAACAGTGAATGCGTAAGCGTCTCCTATCCGGGATTCTTCCATGACCTGTACAGCCTGAGCTGACGGCTCCTGCGCGCATATTTTCCACCCGGTAAAGACAAAAAAGAGCACTGCCTGAGTGCTCTTTTTTTTGCATATTTTTTCGCACCATCGCTCCGGGACGATAGACGCGTCCTTCAGATCAGAAGCATCGCATCTCCAAAGGAGAAAAATCTGTAGCGCTCCTCGACCGCATGCTTATACGCGTTCAGGATGTGCTCCCGTCCCGCAAACGCGGACACAAGCATGACGAGCGTCGATTCCGGCAGATGGAAATTCGTGATCAGACCGTCCATCATCTTGAAATGATATCCCGGATAAATGAAGATGCTCGTCCACGACGATCCCGCATGGATAATGCCGTTCTCATCTGTCGCGGACTCAACCGTCCTGCAGGAGGTCGTCCCGACGCAGATAACTTTGTGGCCGGACGCCTTCGTGTCATTCAGGAGCTTCGCCGTCTCTTCGCTCACGATGTAGAATTCCGAGTGCATATGATGATCTTCGATGTTCTCCGTCTTGACCGGGCGGAACGTCCCGAGACCGACGTGAAGCGTCACATGCGCGATATTGACGCCCTTTTCCCTGATCTCCTCAAGCAGCTCTTTCGTAAAATGAAGTCCCGCTGTCGGTGCGGCCGCGGAGCCGTTATATTTTGCATAGACCGTATTGTAGCGATCCTTGTCCTTCAGCTGGTGATGAATATACGGCGGGAGAGGCATCTCTCCAAGCTGTGAGAGGATCTCCTCAAAGACGCCGTCAAATTCAAAGCGCACCTTCCGGTTGCCCTCATCGAGGATGTCCTCAACATAAGCGGTAAGCGGATACTTTCCGGTCGACGGGTCTTTTTCCCCGAAAACGACGAGCGTTCCGGGTCTCATTTTCTTGCCCGGACGAACAAGCGTCTCCCACTCCGTGTCCGTGAGACGGCGGAGCAGAAGGATCTCGACATGTGCGCCGGTCCCGGCCTTGACGCCGAGAAGACGCGCCGGGATCACCTTTGTGTCGTTAATGACAAGCGTATCGCCCGGATTCAGCCAGTCTGTCACATCGCGGAACGTGTGGTCCTCGTATCTTCCGGTCACGCGGTCCATGTAGAGAAGGCGCGACGCATCGCGCTGCTCAAGCGGGTCCTGCGCGATCAGCTCCTTCGGTAAATCATAATAAAAATCACTCTTCTCCATGAAAATCTCATTTCCTTTCATCAAAATACGGGGCGGTTCCTCAGCCATAGAAATCGAGAACCTTCTCCTTATAGAGAACAACGTCCTGCTTCACATCCTTAACCTTCCCCGTCTCATCATCGATCGACACGATACAGATCGAACAGTTCGGCGGCACACAGCCGTGCCAGAAATCTCCTCCCCAGACAGAGTGCATGAGTGCGCGCCCCGCGCCCCCGTGTGTCGAGACGAGGATCCGTTTTCCTTTATTCGCCGGGTCATGGGTCACGTCCTCATAGAACTCGTGGGTCCTGCCGAGCAGATGTTCCATGGTCTCGCCGTTCCTCGGCGCCTTGTAGTGATCAATGTCAAAGGAAAGTGTCTCCAGCACGCGGGGGTCCGTGTCCGGATTATTCTTCGAGCAGTTCATCCCCTCGTAGTCGCCGAAGCACATCTCTTCGATTCTGGGATCTGTCTCGATCGAAATAGATGCACTCCCCTCTTTCGCCACATCCTCCCCGGACAGTTTCTTCTTTCCAAGAGCAAGCTCCGCCGTCTCATAGGCACGCCTCAGAGGCGAGGAATAACACCGGTCAAATATGATGCGGCGGCGAGACAACTCCTCACCGACCTCCGCCGCAAGACGCCTTCCTCCCTCGTCAAGAGGGATATCGCTCCTGCCTTGAAGCAAGTGCTTCTCGTTCCACTCCGTTGTTCCGTGCCTCAATATATATAGTTCCATCATCGGCCTCCGACACATTCCGCAAAAAAGGGCCATCCCGCGAGATGGCCCTGACAAGGTTTGCATTACTTTCTCAGTTCGATTCCGAGTCCCTGAAGACCATTCAGGATCTTCTTCATCGCACTCTGGATCTCCTGATCCTCGAGCGTCTTGTCCTTGTGACGGAATACCAGGCTGTATGCCATCGACTTATATCCGTCCGCAATGCCGGTTCCCTCGTAGATGTCAAAGAGCCGGTAGCTCTCGAGGATCTTGCCTCCGCGCTGTGAAAGGATGTGCTCGATCTCAGCGGCTGTGACTGTTTTCGGAACGAGCATCGAGATGTCCCGGGTGACTGCCGGGTACTTTGCGATGCCGACATACTTTCTGTCATAAGTGGCAAACGGAAGTATGTTCTTCAGGTCAAGGATCGCGATATAGGTTCGTTCTCCGATACCGTAGTTTTTCATGACCTTCGGATGAACCTCGCCGAGCTCACCGACAGACTGGCCGTCGTACAGAATCTCAGCCTGACGTCCCGGATGGTAATAGCATCTTCCGAGATCCGCGCGGTACTCCGGCTTCTTCATCATGCCGATCTTCTCGAAGAACAGCTCGATGACACCCTTCATGTCGAAGAAATCCCCGTCGCCGTACATGCCGAGCGTGATCTTCATGCGCTCATCCGGAAGCTCCGTGAGCGGAAGGCTCTTGGCAAGATAGACATTGCCCGTCTCGTAGAGCCTGACAGCCTTGTTGCGGCGATTATAGTTTGTCGAGAGAGAGGTGAGCATGCCATTCAGCGGCGTCGTCCGCATGATCGAGAAATCAGGGCCGAGCGGATTGCGGATTGCAATCGCGCGTCTCTCCGGCGCGTTCTCCGGGAAGAGGAGCTTGTCGAACGCCTTCGGCGACTCAAAGCTGTAGCAGTAGCCCTGGGAGAACCCGCAGTCCTCGGCAATGTCGCGGGCCGTTGCGAGCACTCTCATGTCAAATGTAATGCCGCCGGCCGTCGCCGCGCCGTGCGGCAGTGTCGTTCCGATATTCGCATAGCCGTAGAATCTCGCCACTTCCTCCGCGAGATCACAGGTTCTGTGAATGTCCTGGCGAAACGTCGGCGCTATGACGACATTTCTCTCCTTGTCGTAGACCAGCTCTTCCTTCTCGAAATAACGGATCATCTGCTCCGGGGAAATATCCGTGCCGAGCATCGCATTGATTTTGTCCGGTTCAAAGACGACTTCAGACGGCTTGCGGACCTCCGGATAAATATCGACACAGCCACCGACGACCTCGCCGGCCCCGAACTCTTCCATGAGCTGGCACGCGCGGTCGATCGCCTCCCTGGCTGTATTCGGATCGAGTCCTTTGTCAAATTTCTGGGATGCGTCCGTCTGCAGGCCGATCCGCTTGGATGTAAGGCGGATGTTTGTCCCGTCAAATGTTGCAGCCTCGAAGAGAACCGTGTGAACATTGTCCGTGATCATCGAGTCCTCGCCGCCCATAATACCTGCAAGTCCGACGTAGCGCTCCCTGTCCGCGATCATAAGCATCTGGTCGTCGAGATCCCTTACCTGGCCGTCAAGCGTCGTGAACTTCTCGCCGTTCTTCGCGCGCTTCACAATAATCTCATGCCCCTTGATCGCATCGTAATCATAGGAGTGCATCGGCTGGCCGTACTCTTCCATGATAAAATTCGTGATATCAACGACATTATTGATCGGACGGATGCCGTTTGATGCCAGGCACCTCTGCATCCACTTCGGGGACGGGCCGAGCTTCACATGTTTGACAACCCTCGCCGTATAGCGCGGGCAGAGCTTCGGATCCTCCACACGGACGCTGATGTAGTCGTGCACATCCTCGCTGTTGCCCGTCTCCCTGACAACAGGCGGTCTGAACTCCTTATGGAAAGTCGCCGCCGCCTCTCTTGCGATGCCGATCACACTGTAGCAGTCAACGCGGTTCGAGGTGATCTCATATTCAACCACTGCGTCGTGAAGACCGAGCTCTCCGATGGCATCCGCTCCTACCGGTGTTCCTTCCGGGAAGATATAAATTCCGTTCGGATCCGCCTCGGGATAAAATTCATGAGAAGAACCGAGCTCCTCGATCGAGCAGATCATGCCGTCGGACTCAACACCACGAAGCTTTCCCTTCTTGATGGCAACACCGCCCTCGACGGCACCTCCGCCTGCGTGTGTCCCCGCAACATGACCGCCGGCCAGAACGACCGGAACCAGTTCTCCCGCCGCGACATTCGGGGCTCCGCAGACGATCTGCAGCGGCTCTCCGCTCCCGATATCCACCTTGCACACATGAAGGTGGTCTGCGTCCGGATGCGGCTCACAGGTGAGCACCTTTCCGACGACGATCTTGTCAAGATCCTTGTCGAGATAAGTGCAGGTCTCAACCTTTGTTCCGGAAAGCGTCATAGCGTCGCAGTACTCCTTCGGCGTCACATCGAGATCCGGTACATATCTCTTAATCCATGACATTGAGTCGATCTCATACTTCAGAAGCGCAATGCGCTCGAGACCTACGCCGAAGGCAAATCCGCCGTACTCCTCCGGGTCCAGCCCGCACATCTCAAGCACATGCGGATGAACCATACCGCAGCCGAGGATCTCGATCCAGCCCTCTCCCTTGCAGAACCGGCAGCCTTTTCCGCCGCATTTGAAGCAGGAGACATCCATCTCCGCGGACGGCTCTGTGAACGGGAAATGATGCGGACGGAACTTTGTCTTCGTGTCCTCTCCGAACATTTTCTTCGCGAACACATCAAGTGTTCCCTTCAGATCAGCAAATGTAATGCCCTTGTCGATCACAAGGCCCTCGATCTGATGGAAGGACGGGGAATGCGTCGCATCGACCTCATCCGAGCGGAAGACGCGGCCGGGAGCGATCATGCGGATCGGAATTTTCCCCTGCTCCATAATTCGCGCCTGAACCGGAGATGTCTGTGTGCGGAGAAGAATATCGTCCGTGATATAGAATGTATCCTGCTCATCCTTCGCCGGATGATTCGGCGGAATATTCAGCTTCGTGAAGTTGTACTCGTCGTATTCGATTTCCGGACCCTCGACGACCTCGTAGCCCATGCCGATAAAGATGCGCTCGACCTCCTCGAGTGCGATCGTATTGGGATGGCGGTGGCCCATTCTCTGCTTTTTCGCAGGCAGAGTGACATCGATCTTTTCAGCCTCAAGCCGCCTTGTGAGCATTTCCTCCTCAAACTTCGCGCGTCTTTCCGCAAGCGCGCTCTCGATGGACTGGCGGGCGTCATTTACCCACTTGCCTACCTTCGGGCGCTCTTCGGCGGGAACGTTCTTCATTCCCTTGAGAACGGATGTCAGTGATCCCTTTTTGCCGAGAAACGAGACCTTGATTTCATTCAGTCTGTCAACCGTGTCCGCATTGCGGATCGCATCGGCAGCACCGGCCTCAATCTCCTTTACTTTCTTCTCAATTTCACTCATGTGAACCTCCGGTGATACGTAGTATATATGTTTCTCCTTCAGAGGCTTCCGGGAAGAATCCTCCGAAGGTCGAAAGCCTGTAAATCATGATTTTGCGTCGGGGTCTGCCCTCCCTCCGCTTCCTGTGCCCGCCTCTTCCTGTTCCCAGGGGATATCAATATCCTCCGGCTGCCGGTCCTCCGTCTCCACGTCATCGTCGCGCAGCGGTCTCCAGATCGAATGTTCATCCAGGTTGTTCTCGATCTCCCGGCGCTTCTTCACATTGGCGTCGCGCATGACATCGACCGCCTCGACCATGAAATTCTGGTCGGGGTCCTCGTAGAGCACGCGGTTCAATTCCGCGCCGAGGAGCACAAACCACATGCAGAAGTACAGCCAGATCATCGCGAGCACAACGCCGGTCAGACTGCCGTAAATATTACTGAAGTTCCGGTTGTGCTCGTAATACAGGGACATGAGGTACGAGAAAAAGACCCACACCGTTGATGTGATCAGAGCTCCGGGCAGCTGCGATCGGAAGGTATAGTGGCAGTTCGGCAGAAATTTGTAGATAAACAGAAAGACAAAAATCAGGCCGACATAGGCGAACAGGACGCGGAACGAATACAGAAAGCTGATCAGGTCGTCAACCCACGGTGTCGTCATCGCAATTTCCTGAATCCGCTTGCTCTTGAAGGAAATAAACAGCGCGACCGCGATGAGCGCAAAGAAAATGCAGACATACATCATCGATCGGAGACGCAGATACAGCCAGCCACGTGTCTCCGACGTCTTGCTGATGACGTTGAGCCCGTTCGTCAGTGCGTGAAACACCTTCGCCGCTGACCAGATCAGAATGATCACGGAAATCGGGACGTATGCATAGGACCTCGACTGGACTTCTGCAATAATCGTCATGACGTATTCCTTGAGACCTGACGGAATGATCGCGATGATTCCGTCTGTCAGCGCCGTGATGTCCACATTGGCCCTCTGACTGAACGCGATGAAGATCATAAAGAAAGGGACAAATGAAATCATAAGAAAATAGGCGCATGTGGTTGCATATGCGCCTAAGTGATCTTCTGTTGTCCGGCGGCCGAAGCCGCCGAATACCTTCATTATATCCTTCAGCATGAACTGTTCAAATCATTCCTGTTCTTAAGTCTCGCTTTTCCCGCCATGTGCCAAAACGCGGCATCTCTTTGCGAACCATCGGAGCTCACTGCTCAGTTCCGAAAGTATAGCAGGTCGTCGTGCTGTATTTCGCACCTGCGGCAATGATCGGGCTCTCAAAAGCCGGTGTATTGACGCTGTTCGGGAAATGCTGCGTCTCCATCGCGAACCCGTCACGCGGCTTGTACTCGTGGCTATGCTTTCCGGCCGGTCCCGAGATGTAATTGCCTGCATAAAACTGCATGCCTGGCTGATCGGTCATGACCGTCATGACAATCCCGCTGCGGTCTCCGACAGCCTCCGCGACATTGCGAAGCCCCGTTCCATTCAGCGCGAAATTGTGGTCGAATCCTCCCGCCAGAGAGAGCTGCTCATTTCCGGATACAGCGATATCGTGGCCGATTGTCTTCATCTCGCGGAAGTCGAATGGCGTGCCCGCAACAGGCTCCACGCTTCCGACCGGGATCAGGCCCTCGCCAACAGGAGTATATCCGTCCGCATGGATCAGAACCTTGTGGCTTAAGATGTTCCCGGAACCCTCCCCGTTCAAATTGAAATAAGAGTGGTTCGTCATATTGGCGACCGTGTCCGCGTCCGAGATCCCCTCATAATGGATCTTGAACTTATTTTGCTCTGTGAACATGTAGGTCACCGTCACCTTGAAATTGCCCGGGAAGCCCTGGTCCCCGTCCGGACTGACAAGAGAAAATGAGACGCACCCATTCCGCTCCTGCGGAACAGCCTTCCAGACGCGCTTTTCAAAGCCGTCCGGCCCGCTGTGCAGATTGTTCCGGCCTTCATTTTCTGTCAGGTGATATTCCTTTCCATCAATTGTGAACGTCGAATCCGCGATGCGGTTGCCGCTCCGGCCGATGCATGCTCCGAAGAAGTTCGGGTTTGTCTCGTATTTGTCCAGCGTGTCATATCCGAGGGCAACATCCGTGATTTTTCCATTTTTATCCGGGACTGCGACGTCTTTTACGATCGCGCCGTAGCTTAAAACCGTGATATAGGCACCGTGTGAATTCGTGATTCTGTATGCCTCGACAGCACTGCCGTCTTTTGTATTCCGCAGCCTGTCCGCTGCCTTCCCCTGTACGAAGATGGGGCCTGACATTGGTACCGGTCATGTAAGAATCCCTTTAGTGAATTGTAGGATCAGAAAAACAAGGGGATCGCACATCCCAGGTGGATGTCTTGATTATAAACTAAACATTGAATCCTTTCAACTCCATATACAGATTCCTTGCATAAGAATCTGTCATGCCGCTGACGGAATCGGTCGCCATGAGAACCCGCAGGTACATCTGATCCGTATGAGAGGCATGCTCCGCGCTTCTCAGGTAGACCTGTCTGTAATTTTCCGGTATGAGGGACAGGTATTTTTCCTCGAGCAGGGCGCCATGCCCTGCTTCCGGTGTCCGCATCGCACCGTACGTCCATTTCTCGTCTCCCCGGTAGCAGACCGCGGCCGGAACGAGAATTCCGAGAAGATACGAGATAATCGTATTTGCCGCAATCTCCGTCCTGTAGATGGAAGAGGACGTGAACGCAAAATCCCACGCGATCCCCTTCAGCGCCTCGAGGACAGCCCTGCTTCCCCGGTCTGCAATCAGCTCCTTTCCCCAGCTTCCGCTCATAATCGCCCTGTAGTGCCTGATAAAGCCGTCAGTCGCGGCATAGATCAACAGATCTTGCACATCTCTCAGCCAGCTCCTGATCGCGTATCCGCCAGGGTCAACCGTTCCCTCCAGCCTCGCCATATCGTAGTGATCGCCGAGGACCTTCAGATGCGCTTTGCCGACGCCCCGCGCCCTCAGCTCTTCCTCAAAGATCTGGTAGCTGAAGAAACCTTTCTTATAGGCGTCCTCGATATCTGCTGTCGCGTAGGCAATATCATCAGCCGCCTCGAGGATAAAAGCGACCGGATTTCTTCTGCCGTCTGTCCCCGTCACGCGCTGCACCGTATCGAAAAGATCCTGCTCTGACGCCATATAGCCATTCTTTTTCATCTGCACGTCAGGAGACGCGGGATTCATATCCAGCGAGGAAACCGGATATTTGATCACCGCAGACAGAAGGCCGTATGTAAGGTTGAGTCCGCCTCCGCGGATCGGATGCTCGAGCCTTGAGACAACCCTGAGTCCCTGCGCGTTGCCCTCAAAATGGCGGAAATCCATGGCCTGCTGCGGGCTGAGTGCCTTCTCAAGAGGCACAGTTCCCTCTCCGGACGGAACCGTAAGGACAGGGAGCTGCTCCGCAAACCAGGCGCGGATCGCTTCTTCGCCGAAATGGCCAAAGGGAGGATTGCCAATATCGTGGATCAGTCCCGCACAAGCCGTGAGCTCACAGACATCCGACTTCGCATTCTCATCGAAGGAGGGATCAAGCCCGCTCTCGATCATCGATTCGCCGATATTGTTGGCGAGCGACCGACCTATGGAGGACACTTCGAGAGAGTGTGTGAGTCTCGTCCGGATAAAATCACTTCTGTCAAGTGGAAAGACCTGTGTCTTATCCTGCAGACGCCGGAACGCGGCGCTCTCAATGATCCTGTGGTAATCCTTCTCGAATTCTGACCGCAGATCGCGCCCGCCCCTCATTTCCTGTCTTGCGCGTTCTGTGCAAAGAAGCCGCTGCCATTCCATAGTTTCCGCCTCCGATCAGCCTGCCCCTCCTCCGGGCCGTGCATCTCCTGCGCGGCACAAAAAGACGGGTCTGCGTAAAAAGGCGCCCGCCCTCGCGGCGGACGCCCTTTCATTTTTATTTCTGCATTTTACTGCACGCCGAGTATCTTCCGGACCGTATCCGGCATCTCATCAACAGCGCAGACCGTGCTGTGGCGCACGGGGGCCGTGCGGATATCTGTGATTGCCGGTGGCTCTGCGACACCCGAGATTCTGTGAAGCTCATCAATCAGCTCGAAATCGCTCTTCCCGGCGACCTCATCCGGCGCGATGGCGCCGATGACGGCTGCCGCGAACTTATAGGGGCTCGCCGTAGATGCGATGACAGTCTTTGTCTTATCCCCTGTCTTCTCCGCATACGCACGATAAACGGCATTGGCGACACCTGTGTGTGTATCGATCACATAGCCAGTCTTCTCATAGAGAGCCCTGATCCCCGCGAAATTCTCCTTCTCTGTCGCAAAGCCTCCGCGGAAATCATCGAGCCTTTCCTTCATTGCCGGTGTGATCTTGTAGACACCCTTTGAAGCAAGGCTCTCCATCAGTTTCCGGCACTCAGCCGCGTCGTCGCCGCAGATCCGGTAGATCAGGCGCTCCAGGTTGCTGGAAATGAGAATATCCATCGACGGAGATGATGTGAGAATGAACTCGCGGTTTTTATTGTATTCTCCAGTCGCGAAAAAGTCGGTCAGAACCTTGTTCTCATTGGACGCGCAGATCAGCTTTCCGACCGGAAGGCCCATCTGCTTCGCATAATAAGCTGCGAGGATGTTTCCGAAATTGCCCGTTGGAACCGTGATATTGATCTTCTCTCCGGCCTTGATCTCTCCGCTCTTTACGAGCTGCGCATATGCATATACATAGTAGACGATCTGCGGGACGAGACGCCCGATGTTGATGGAATTGGCGGATGAGAACTGATATCCCGCCGCATGGACTTCTTCACCCAGCGCAGGGTCATTGAACATGCGCTTCACAGCAGACTGGGCGTCATCGAAATTTCCTCTGATCGCAACGACATGTGTGTTGGCGCCGCGCTGCGTCACCATCTGTCTCTCCTGAATGTGGGAGACGCCGTCCTTCGGATAAAAGACAATGATCTCCGTTCCCGGAACATCGGCAAAGCCCGCCATAGCCGCCTTGCCTGTGTCTCCGGACGTCGCTGTCAGGATCACGATCTTCCCCTTCACGTTGTTCTTCTTCGCCGCCGTTGTCATGAGATGCGGCAGAATAGACAGGGCCATGTCCTTGAAGGCGATCGTCGCGCCATGGAACAATTCCAGATAGTAGACGCCGTCCTTCTTTACAAGCGGTGCAATGGCCGGCGTATCGAATTTCGAATCGTAAGCTCCCGCGATGCAGGCCTTCAGCTCCTCCTCCGTATAATCAGACAGAAACTTGCTCATGACAACATAGGCGAGTTCCTGATAGCTCATGTCCGCCAGCTCCTCCATCGGCTCTGTGAGAGTCGGAATCGCTGTCGGGACGAACAGGCCGCCGTCCTTTGAGAGTCCCTGCAGAACTGCCTGGGATGCGGATACTTCAATGTCGCTTCTGGTCGATTTGTACCGTACTTCCATGTGGTTTCTCCTATCGATGCGATGATGTAGAAATAAGCCTGCCGGTATGCGCTGCCGGCAGGCAGTGTTGCCTTACCGGTTGTTGACAGCTGTGACAAGTGCGTCGATGGACGCCTTGATGATATCCGGGTCGAGTCCTGCTCCCCATGTCATCTTTCCGTCCGGCCACTTCAGCCCGACATACGCGATTGCTCTTGAGGAAGAGCTCTTCTCCAGTGCGTGCTCAGTATAGGTTTCCAGAGAATATTCGAGGTTGTAGGCCTTCTTCAGCGCATTGCTGACAGCATCAAGACGACCATTTCCTGTCGCATCTGTGACAGTCGGGGTCTCGTCGTTGTAGGAGGATGTAACATGCGCCGTGATGCCGTCGATCTGCTCAAAATGAACTTCCGTGATGTCGATCGGATCCGACAGACCCTCGAACTCGCTCTTGAAGATCTCGAAGATCTCATCCGGCTGCAATTCCTCGTGCTTTCTGTCAGAGACAGCCTTGCACGCATAGCCCATGGCCTCTTTCATCTTCTTCGGGAGCGTCAGGCCGAACTTCGTCTCGAGAATATAGCCGACGCCGCCCTTCCCGGACTGGCTGTTGATGCGGATGACGTCCGAGTCGTAGCTTCTTCCGACATCTTTCGGATCGATCGGCAGATACGGAACGGTCCACTTGTCCGGATGGCGTTCCTCTCTCCACTTCATACCCTTCGCAATTGCATCCTGGTGAGACCCTGAGAACGCAGCAAAGACAAGCTGGCCTGCATACGGTGTGCGCTCGTAGACCTTCATGCCCGTGCACTCCTCATAGGTCTCTGTGATCTCCGGCATATCGGAGAAGTCAAGCTTCGGGTCAACGCCCTGGGAATAGAGATCCATTGCAAGTGTCACGACATCGACATTGCCCGTGCGCTCGCCATTTCCAAAAAGCGTGCCCTCGATGCGGTCCGCACCGGCAAGAAGTCCCAGCATGGAATCAGCGGCGCTCTCACCGCGGTCATTGTGCGGGTGCAGAGACAGCACGACGTGGTCACGGTACTTCAGATACTTGCTCATGTACTCGACCTGCTGCGCGAAGACATGCGGCTCGGAAAGCTCCACTGTGACCGGCAGATTGATAATCGGCTTGTGATCGTCATCCAGTGTGTCCGGATGCCAGATATCGAGCACAGCATTGCACACATCAAGTGCGTACTCCGGCTCTGTTCCCGTGAAGGACTCCGGTGAATACTCGAAGCGCAGATCCTGACCGGATACCTTCCCGAGATCCTCGAGGAGCTGTGCGCCGTCTGTCGCCAGCTTCTTGATATCTTCCTTGGACTTTCTGAAAACCTGCTGCCGCTGCGCGACAGATGTCGAATTATAGACATGGACGATTGCATGCGGAGCTCCCTTGATTGCCTCAAATGTCTTGCGGATGATGTGCTCCCTCGCCTGTGTCAGGACCTGGATCGTGACATCGTCCGGAATCATGTGCCGCTCGATCAGCGTGCGGCAGAGTACATACTCCGTCTCGGAGGCAGCAGGGAAGCCGATCTCAATCTCCTTGAAGCCGAGTTTGATCAGAAGCTCATAGAACTTCAGCTTCTGCTCGAGACTCATCGGAATGACAAGGCTCTGGTTGCCGTCCCTAAGGTCGACGCTGCACCAGATCGGTGCCTTCTCCACGTGATCCTTCTTAACCCAGTCCAGGCACTCCACCGGCGGCATGTAATACTGACGCTTGTATTTTCTGTAATCAAACATAATCTCAACTCCTTTGCTCCTCCAGCCGGAAAATGAAGATAGTCCCGCTGGATGGTCGTTCTATGTCAAAAGTAACATGTACACCATTCAAAGTCAAATCGCATGCCCGTCTCACCGGGCATAAACGCTCATTTTCTTCTTCAGGCGCCCCCTTAGCGCAGCCGCTTCAGACAAGCCAGCCGTGCGCCGTGAGGAATCTTCGAATTCTTTCCATGGCTTTTGTCAGATGATCGACACTGTAGGCATAGCTGATTCGCGCATAGCCCTCGCCGCAGCCTCCGAACGCGCTGCCCGGCACAATCGCCACATGCTCCTCGTTCAGAAGTTCGGTACAGAAAGCCTCGCTTGAAAGTCCGCTTCCGCCTATATACGGAAAGACATAGAAGGCTCCCTCCGGATTAAAACAGGTGAGTCCCATGTCATTGAGCTTCTTCACAACATACCGGCGTCTCGCATTATATTCCGCCCGCATGGCTGCGACCTCGTCATCACAGCTCCGGAGTGCCGTGATCGCCGCGTACTGACTTGTCGTCGGGGCTGACATTATGCAGCTCTGATGGATCTTCGTCATGACCCTGATAATCGGCCGCGGACCAGCCGCGTAGCCGAGTCTCCACCCGGTCATCGCGTAGGTCTTCGAAAACCCGTTGACAAGAATCGTTCTCTCGGCCATGTCCGGCAGAGAGGCGATCGATACATGCCGCTCAGCCCCGTATGTCAGCTCAGAGTAAATCTCATCGGACAACACCATAATATCGGTCCCGCGGAGCACATCCGCGACAGCTTCGAGATCCTCCCTTGTCATAATCGATCCGGTCGGATTATTCGGGTAGGGCATGATCAGAAGCTTGGTCTTCGGCGAAATCGCCTTCTTCAGCTCGTCAGCCGTCAGTCGGAACTGGTCCTCCGCTCTCGTCGCGACATGGATGGGAACACCTCCCGTCAGGGATGTGATCGGCTCGTAGCAGACGAAGCACGGCTCCGGGATAATCACCTCATCTCCCGGTTCCACGAGTGCGCGGATCGCAAGATCGATCGCCTCACTTCCTCCGACTGTCACAACGACATTGTCCTCGCTATATGTCAGCGCAAATCTCCGCTTAAGATAGCGGCAGATTTCCTCGCGGAGCTCCCTTAGCCCCGCATTAGCCGTATATCTCGTTCTACCCTGCTCCAGAGTCCGGATCGCCGTGTCCCGGATGCTCCACGGGGTCTTGAAATCTGGCTCGCCGACGCCGAGCGAAATACAGTCCGGCATGTCTGCCGCGAGATCAAAAAACTTCCGAATCCCGGAAGGTCTCATCTCTCTGGCCCCCGCCGAGAGAAGAGATTCATAGTCCATCATAAAACGGTACACTCTCTTTCATCAATTTCCTGCGCCTGATACAGCCTTCCGCCCCGCTTGTATGTCCGGAGAAGAAAACTCGTCGATGTCGAAAGCACGTCATCGAGAGGCGCCAGCCGCTTCGCGACGAAAAGAGCGATGTCCTGAAAGCTCTTTCCATTCAGCATGACCATCAGGTCATAGGTCCCGCTCATCAAAAATACGCTGTCGACCTCCGGAAATGCCGCGATGTCATCGGCAATCTCATCAAAGCCGCACGACTTCCGGGGTGTCACGTGGAGTTCAATAAATGCAGTGACCCGGTTGATTCCGGCTTCCTCCCAGTCCACGAGCGTCTCGTAGCCGCGGATATATCCCTTCTGTTCGGCCTCGTCGAGAAGCTTCGCCGTCTCCTCAGGAGTGCGGTCAAGCATTGCCGCAAGATCCTCCAGCGGAAGCTTTGGATTTTTTTCGATGATTCTGAGTAATTCTTCCATCCCGGGTCTCCTCTTCATCAAAGTATGTTTCTCTATTATAAGCCGCCGACATCTGATTGCAAATCCGAATATCAGCGTATTCCATACTATACCGCATAACATCTGCAAATGCAATGCGCCCCAAGACTATGGATTTCACGGAGTGAATATGCTAGAATCAAGGCGTTGGCCGGCACCGGCCGGTCATGGGTCACATCAATAGCTCTTGTACAGAAAGGAACAAGCAGAGAATGAAAGAGTATTCACCGATCAAGGAAGGCAAGGTCCGTGAAATCTACGACGCAGGCGACAGCCTGATCATGGTCGCTACCGACAGGATCTCCGCATTTGACGTCATCCTGAAGAACAAGGTCACGAAGAAGGGAACTGTTCTCACACAAATGTCCCGCTTCTGGTTCAATTACACGAAGGATATTATCCCGAACCACATGATCAGCACAGACGTAAACGACATGCCGGAGTTCTTCCGGAAGCCGGAATTCGACGGGAACAGCATGAAATGCAGAAAGCTCACCATGCTTCCGATCGAGTGCATCGTCCGCGGCTATATCACGGGTTCAGGCTGGAAGAGCTACAAGGAGAACGGCACGGTCTGCGGCATCCGCCTTCCGGAAGGTCTGAAGGAGTGCGACAAGCTCCCTGAGCCGATTTACACTCCGTCCACGAAGGCTGAAATCGGTGACCACGACGAAAACATCAATTTCGAGAAGTCCGTTGAGGTGCTTGAGAAGAAATTCCCGGGGCACGGTGAGGAGTATGCAAAGACGATCCGTGACTGCACAATCGCGCTCTACAAAAAATGTGCCGATTACGCACTCACAAGAGGCATCATCATTGCCGACACGAAGTTCGAATTCGGTCTCGATGAGAACGGCAGGGTTGTCCTCGGTGACGAAATGCTGACGCCGGACTCCAGCCGCTTCTGGCCGGTGGAAGGCTACGAGGCAGGCCATGACCAGCCGTCCTTCGACAAGCAGTTCGTCCGCAACTGGCTGAAAGCTCATCCGGACAGCGATTACAATCTTCCGCAGGACGTCATCGACAAGACGATTGCCAAGTACAAGGAAGCTTACAAGATGCTGACAGGCGAGGATATCCGCTGATCAGCCTCTTTACGATACGGAATGATGGCAAAAAACGACCCCCGGCCGCGTTCGCGGACCGGAGGTCGTTTTTTTGCTGTATGAATCCGCACTGATTACTCGCTCTCGATCGGAGTGATCCTGTGCTGGTTAAAGAACGACGAAATATCGCTAATGCCGAGGAGCTGATAGTCATAGGCATAAGTGTCGTGGGACTTCTCTCCCTCTGTCATCGCCTGGTACAGGGTGTACCCATCCATGGCAACACGTCCTGTCCGGAGATAAGTGTCGCCGAACTGAGTCCAGCCGATGTTGCCGTCGACATTGCAGTAGATGACATAGCCCTGACTCTGGAAGTAAGAAAACTTCGGGTTGGCCGTCGTATACGGAGTCGCATCCTGAATATCTCCGCCAAACGCGAAGATAATCTTGTCAATATCACCGACAATATTGTGGTTGACCGTCATCCACCTCTCGTTGTCGGCCTTCAGCTCATCCGCCGTCTTTTCCGACGCGTTCCAGTGCGCGTAGGTGTGGCTCGCAAAGGTCCATCCCTCCGCCTTCAGCGCATCAGCGATCTTTGTTGCATTCGCGACGTCCTTGTTCCAGTCAAAGTCCGGATGCTCTTTCAGCCAGTCGACCTGATCCTTGTCAAGATGCGGATTGTTGATGTCCTTGTAATAGTCATTCGTGCGGTAGCCGAAGACGCCGTCATAGCCTGTCAGCGCAATGGTTCCCCTTGCGCCGTGATAGCTGAAATCCGGATGTTTTTCAATAAATGTATTGAGTCGCGGCGCGACGTCATAGTCGCCGATCTTTGTGTCGCCATTCTCATCGGTGTACTCGCACTTGACATTTCCCTTTTTATCGAGAACCATCTTCGTCGCGTACCCCTGGGTGCCCTCGCCATACGTGTGGTAGTAGCTCAGGTCGTCCTCGGACAGAACAAATGCCTTCTTGCCCGCAGGCAGAAGGAGCGACGTATTCTTCGTGACCGTTGTTGTTCCATCGGCATTCGGCGTCTTGATGCACAGATCGTCGAGTGAGACAAGGACATATCCGGCGTCATACATATCCTGAATGATATGGTCGAACTCATCTGCCGTGACCATTGCCGTCCCGTTGCGCTTCGCGCGATCCTCGCCGACCACGCTGGCCTCGAGACCTCTGTCATCATTGATCAGCGAGTGGAAGAAAATATGCGGAACCTTTGTCACATCGACAGCGACGCAGGACGCCTTCTCGTCTGTATATGTCTGAATCGCTGCCAGAAGGTCCTGGTTCTGGTCATATCCGGGAAAGCTCTCGATGACAGAGATCGCCTTGTCGTAATCATACTGTTCCTCATATTTTTTCGACATGGCCAGTGCCTCGTCGGCCGTCGAGGGAACTTCTGATGTATCGGACGATACCGCCATATTGTCCATTGCGCTTTCCGCCGCTGATACTGTATCTTCCTTCGGAGATGAAGAGGCATCTTCCGTGCCGTTCATTTTCATGCGCTGGTGAACGATGAGTATGCCGACCAACAGAGCAAGCAGTGCCGCAAGCAATATAGTCTTGGCAATCAGTCTCTTTCTCATAATATATTCCTTCCTGATAGATATAGATCAGCGTGTGAGCCTCGGGAATCTTTCAAAGAAAGGCTCCACTCGTTTCCAGATAATGTCCGTACCGCCCCCGGACTCAGCTTCGAGATTCATCGGCATCTGCGGATCATGAAGTGACATGCGGAGAAGCGCCCAGCCTTTCACCCCGCTGTCATGAAATGAGACCCGCACGCCCTCATAGTTCGGTTCCACGACGTGGAAGAGCGGCTGCTCCTCTGCGAATTTCCGGAATTCTCTGAGGACATTCTCGCCGTAGGCCCTGTAGTCGTCTCCTTCAATCGAGAAGCGGATTTCACGCGCCTCAGCCGGCTGACCGAGATCAGCGATCAGGGATTCAATCCGCTTTCCCTCTTTCCGCAGCTGCGCCATCTTGCAGATGATCTTCACGGAAATATAGGCGCCGTCGTCTGAAAAATAATTTTCCCTGAACGCACCGTGCCCCGATGTCTCGATGGCAAGCTCGCAGTCCTCACCCTCACGATTCAGTTCGATCCCCTTGTCAATCACGTTCTTGTATCCGCGCATGTAGCGATAGTGCTTCAGACCGTGCCGCTTTAGAAACTCTGCGAGCTCATCTGACGTGACGGAATCCGTGACGATCGTGGAGTGCGGATGCTGCTCAGACACAATGACTGCAAGAAGGGCGATCAGCGTATTCCGATTGACTTCCGTTCCGTCCGCAAACACGACAGCGCCGCGGTCGCCGTCACAGTCAAAGATCACGCCGAGATCCGCGTGGTTCTCCACCGTCGCGCGCCGCGCTGCGTCCATCGCCTGCTTGTTCTCCGGGTTCGGGATATGGTTCGGAAATGTCCCGTCCGGCTCAAGGAAGACGCTTCCCGCCGTATTCGCACCGAGCGGCTCCAGAATGTCCTTTGCGAAAAAGCCTGCTGCTCCATTTCCCGCGTCCTCGACGATATGAAGGCCCTTTAGCGGATGCTCATAGTCATCCGCGCGCACGGAATCCATAATGATCCTCCGCATATGGTCGCAGTAGAGAGAAACGAGATCAAACTTCTGCGGCTTCTTCTCTCCTGCGGCCGGATACTCTCCTGTGATGGCCATATCCTCCGCCGAGGCGCCGGCACGCTCCGCGATAGCCACTGCCCGCTTCAAAACAGCTGTCAGCTCATCATGTTCAAGACCGCCGTCTTTTGTAAAGAACTTGAGGCCATTCCGGTTGAACGGCAGATGGCTCGCCGTGATCATGACCGCGCCGTCGAAGCTGCTGCCCTCCAGCACCGTGGATTGGAACATGGCCGGCGTCGACACAAGTCCGCAGTCAAAGACCTGCGCAAGGCTCATGCCTCTGATCACACCCTGTTTCAGAATTTCCGCCGTCAGGCGGCTGTCATGGCCGACACCGACCCTGAGTTCCGCAGGCTCTTTTCCGAGCCTCTCTGCCAGAAATTCGATGAAAGCCTCGGAAATGAACTGCGCCGCCGCAGGCGTCAGATTCAGCTTTTCCCTATCCGTCGCGATCGCTGCGCCGCGCACATCATTGCCGTTCTGCAGTCCCATCAGGATGCTCCCTATATCTGCCATATCTGTCCCCTTTCAGATTCTTTGCCGGCATCGCCTGCCGATACACATTTGAATTTAAGTATAACACGTTTCCTATGTGTTTTACAGTATCAGTCGTTCACTTGTCCGACTCTCCGGGATCTGTTTCTGTCCCCGCCTGCCAGTTCCCCGGGCTCATGGAGCAGTCAGCAAAATCAGGCAGCAAAGGTCTGACAAAACCGGCCTCTTTCAGGTATACTTAAGACAGCATACGACCCTGCAAAACATAATGGAGGATACACCATGGATATTCAGGATGTGATGGAGAAATGGCTCTACGCCAACGTCGGAGCTGCCGTACTTGTCAGCGAGCACGTAAAAAAGACAGTTGATGCGCTGGTAGAAAAAGGAGCGGACACCGTAAAAAAGCACCCGGATACGTTTGACAGTATCCGGCTGACGGTTGATGGTACGATGGAGGACGTCAGGGAACAGGCAGATAAGCTCCGAGGCAGCGAGCTTGTGCAGAGTCTGACAAAACTCACACAGGAACAGCGCGACTTGCTCCGAGGCATGATCGATGAGGCCGATCTGAAGGCAAAATCAAAGGATTTTGCAGACAAGGTGGGGCAGGGTCTCAGGGACGTGGCGGATCTCGCTCAGGAAAAGGCCCGAAAGAAAGCGGACGAAGCCTGCGATGAAAATTCCGGCAAGCATCCATCCGACGCCCCGGAACCTGGTTCCGGAAAAGAGGCTGACGAGCAGGCAGTGGCAGACGATGAAAATCATACGACATGAGTAAGAGAAGCACCCTGGAAATTCCGGGGTGCTTCTCTTGCGGCTCGTTCTGGATGGCCTGCGCTTATTTTCTTTTCATTTCAAACCGCCTGACGCAGCGGATGCAGATTCTGCGGCGCTCTCCGCCTTCTTCCCTGCAGCATTTTTCCTGGCGTTCTTTCTGTTAATCGCATCTTCCACGGTCTCCGGCTTCTGCTTCTTCGCCTTGAAGTAGTCAGCAAGCTGGGTCTCCATGATGCCCGACTCCGTATCCGTCAGCTGCGCCACATCTCCACCTCCGGATGTAAGCATCCGCTCCGCGTCATAATAGATCGTATCGTACGAGTTGTTGTTCGCGGCATCTGCAAACAGCGTGCAGCCAAGAAAATAGTTCGGCTCACTCATATCTAGGTAATCAAGGATCGTCGGTGCAAGATCGAGGGAATTCCGTCCGGCCGCATCGACGTTCGACTTCTCAATACCCTTGTAATAAATGAAGAGCGGTATGCGGTCGAGGCTTCCGAACTTTCTTGAATAATCCGGGAAGGTATCGAGGTACTGCTGGTCCGCGTACGCGCAGTGGTCACCCGTGAAGACAACAATCGTATTGTCGCCGAGCGCTCCGGAATACAGCTTGTCCATGAATTTTCCAAACTGGACATCGGCATTGTAGAACTTATTGAGAAGCGTGTTACTTCCATCTCCGAATTTCTCATCCGGTGAATCAAGCGACAGATGCGTCCCGTACGTGTAGATGCATGTAAAGAACGGCTTTCCCGTCGTGCTCTGATCCGAAATCGTCTCATAGAGCAGGGAATATGCGTCCTTGTCGGACATCGACTGGTTCGGTCCGTCGAGATTCTTTTTGTCCGCGACAACCATATCAAAATTCATGCTGTCGAGATACGCCGAAAAATGAAGGTTCAGAGGCTCCGTGTTGATGAACGCAGTCTGATACCCTTCTTCCTTAAAAATATCCTCAATCGACACCAGCGTGCTCGTGTCGTAATTTTCCAGCTGATATCCGGAGTAGAGCTGTCCGATCAGTCCACGGTATGTCGCAAATGTGTGATTATAATAATTTGTGAAATTGACCGACTTGTTCTCATATGCCTTCACATTCGGCATGATGTTGCGGTCATCCTCAACGATATTCTGCGAGATTCCCTCCGTGAAAATGAGTACCACATTCGGCTTCTCACCGAGGTTCTGCGGTTTTGTGATATTGCTCTGGACCTCACCCTGATAAAACTCAGACGTCACATTGTCGCCAGACGCAGCGTCCGACGCAAGCTTGGCCTGCTTCTCTCCCGCCATATACAGCGAATACAGGCCGTAGAAGGCCGAGTACTGGCTTCCGATCATCATTGTCGCCGCGAGCTCGACAGCGAGCGCCACAGACAGCGCGCCCGTGCTGGAAAGTCCTCTCATGCGCACATGGCGGATCGGCAGGCAGGAGCACACAATCATCAGAATGAGTGCAAAGCCATACAGCACCGTTCTTCCCGACAGGCCATTGAGGGAGTCCGTGTTCGTGATCATAACGAGTGTCAAATAAGAGCCTGAGAAATACAGGAACATATACTGCAGGTTATAGGCCAGCATCAGCGCGTAATTGACCACATACGCGGCCACTCTGTTCCTTCCGACAATCGCATTTGAGAGTGCAAAGATCGCCGCGAGCTCAAGAAAGCCGATCCACGCATAGGATGCGTCTCCGGCTATTGTCGCACCCCTTATAGTCATCACGACGGCATAGACATACTTGACAATCTCCGGAAGAAACCAGAGGAGTGTCTCAAGCGGTGAACGCTTCCTGTTCTGAAGAGCCAGATACGCTCTCTTCTTCCCGGCACGGCGGATCTTCGCTTCCGCCCGTCTCTTTGCGGCCTCCCGCCTGTACTCCGGGTTCTTCCGCCGTGCGGCAGCAGACTCTGCCTCTTCCATGATCACGCCGAGAGACAGTTTCCGCCCGGGCATCTTCTCTTGTCCCTTATGTACGTCTTCTCCGGAAGTACCCCGCTCCTCACCGGATCCCGCAGATGTCCGCTCCGCACGTCCTGACGCCTGCTCTCCGTCCGTCCCGGTATTCTCCGGCTCCTCATCGTCCGTCAGCTCAATGATAATATCCTCTTCATCATCTGCCGGAGTATTTCTTTGCCTTTTGTTCCTATTTATAAAGCCATCAGGGTGAAGCACCATGAACCATACCTGACTTTCTATGCCGACTTTTTGTAAAAATACCGTAACACAAATTACCCATATTTTAACAATGAAATAATATCCGGTCAACAGATGATCTTATAAATTGTCTGTAGTTCCGGCATTCCATGGTTTCCCTGCCCGGAACCGCCGTGAGGCAGTCCCGGGTTCAATTCACAGTTATTTCTCCGCATCGTACTTCACCGGAGTCGGAATGGGACAGTCTCGAAGTCTTATTTTGTTTTTTATAATGTGCATTGTCATAAAATTGTATTCTATCGTGAACAATTTCAATGAATCCCCCTCCTCAAATTGACTTTTCCTTGCAGACAAACTATATTGCTCTCAAACGCTACGGCGTGATCGTGCTTCGACGCGCGAATCTGATAGGAGGGCGATTTATGGAAACAAAGTCAATTCCTGAAATTTACGGGAGTCTCGTGTTCAACGATACAGTTATGCGCGAGCGCCTCCCGAAGGACGTCTACAAGGCGGTTCACAAGACCATCCAGAATGGCACACATCTGGAACTCGACGTCGCGAATTCTGTTGCCGCTGTCATGAAGGAATGGGCCATCGAGCATGGCGCCACTCATTTCACACACTGGTTCCAGCCGATGACTGGTCTCACGGCCGAGAAGCACGACAGCTTCATTTCACCGGAACCGGACGGAACGGTCATCATGGAATTCTCCGGCAAGGAGCTTGTCAAGGGAGAGCCTGACGCGTCCAGCTTCCCGTCGGGCGGTCTCCGCGCTACATTCGAGGCAAGAGGTTATACGGCGTGGGATCCGTCTTCACCGGCGTTCATCAAGGATGGCTCTCTCTACATTCCGACAGCCTTCTGCTCTTACGGCGGCGAGGCGCTCGACAAGAAGACTCCTCTTCTTCGCTCCATGAACGCTCTGAGCGATGAGGCCGTCAAGGTTCTTCATCTTCTCGGACACAACGAAGTAAGACATGTCTCCACAACAGTCGGCTCCGAGCAGGAATATTTCCTGATTGACAAGGACATGTACATGAAGAGAAAGGATCTCGTCTTCACAGGCCGCACGCTGATCGGTGCGCCGGCGGCGAAGGGCCAGGAGATGGAAGACCATTACTTCGGTGTCCTGAAGCCGAAGGTTTCCTCCTTCATGCACGATCTCGATGAAGAGCTCTGGAAGCTCGGTGTTCCGGCCAAGACGAAGCACAATGAGGTCGCTCCGTCTCAGCACGAGCTGGCACCGGTCTTCGAGACTGCCAATGTCGCTGTCGATCACAACCAGCTGACGATGGAGATCATGAAGAAGGTCGCTGACAAGCACCATCTCGCATGCCTGCTCCACGAGAAACCATTTGAAGGAATCAATGGTTCCGGAAAGCACAACAACTGGTCCATTGTAACGGATACAGGTGTGAACCTCCTCGATCCGGGCAAGGATCCGTCCAAGAACACGAGCTTCATCGCGTTCCTGACTGCAATTATCTCCGCTGTCGATGAGTACGCTGATCTGCTTCGCTGCTCCGTCGCCACGGCAGGAAATGACCATCGTCTCGGCGCGAACGAGGCACCGCCGGCGATCATCTCTATCTTCGTCGGAGACGAGCTTGACGCAGTCCTCAAGTCCATCGAGTCCGGAACGGTATTTACAGAGCCGGGCAAAGTCAAGATGGCGATGGGCGCTCCGGTTCTTCCGCATATCACGAAGGACAACACAGACCGCAACAGAACGTCACCGTTTGCCTTCACTGGCAACAAGTTCGAATTCCGCATGCCGGGTTCCGCTGTCTCTGTCGCGAACGCAAACATCGTTCTCAACACGGCTGTCGCTGAGACGCTCTCCAGAATTGCTGACATCCTGAAGGATGTTCCGGCCGGCGAGCGCGACGCGAAGGTTCTTGAGATCGCAAAGGAAGCTCTGCAGAACCACAAGCGAATTCTCTTCAACGGCAACGGCTACACAGACGAGTGGGTCGCAGAGGCTGAGAGACGTGGTCTCGACAATCTGAAGTCCCTTCCGGAGGCAATGCCGCGTCTTATTTCCGGAAAGAGCATCGATCTCTTCAAGAAGCACGGCGTCTTCACTGAGGAGGAGCTCCGGTCACGCTATGAGATCAACCTTGAGAACTACGTCAAGACGGTTCACATCGAATCTCTCGCTATGCAGGAGATGGTCCGCAAGGACTTCACGGCCGGCCTCGTCGCCTACACGAAGGATCTCACGGCAGAGGCTTCCCAGAAGAAGGCCTTGATGCCGTCCAGTGCATGCACGCTTGAGGAGTCGACATTGACAAAGCTCGACACGGCTGCTGCCTCTATGATGACAGCGCTCGACAAGCTTGCAGCAGATACAGATGCGGCTGAAGCAAAGGATGATCTGCTTGAGAAGGCAAATGATTATCACGCATCCGTCCTCGCCGACATGGACGCGCTTCGCGCGGTTGTCGACGGAGCTGAAAAACTCATCCCGGATCAGTATCTCCCGTATCCGACATATGGAGCTATGCTCTTCTCCCTGAGATAAGAGACCTGCCGGAAAGCCGGAGAATCTGCATAACAGTCGAAAAGGCGCCCCTGCGATCTGCAGGAGCGCCTTTTTTTGTGCGCCATGCACGCACGAAAAAGAGAGGACGGCCGGAAAGCGATCCTCTCTTTCAACTTCTTCTATGCAGTAATCTTCGATCAGCCCTTCATCTGAGCTGCGACTTCCTCTGCGAAGTTCTCCTTTTTCTTCTCGATACCTTCGCCTGTCTCAAAGCGGATGAAGCTCTTTACCTTAGCCTTCGCGCCATTTGCCTTCGCGACCTGTGCGACATACTTCGCGACAGTCTGCTTTCCGTCTTCAGCCTTGACATAGACCTGATCCTGAAGGCAGATCTCTGCCATCTCCTTGTTCAGGCGGCCCATAACCATGCCGTTCAGGATCTTCTCATTTGCATTCGGCTTCTCGTTTTTGGCCGCTGCAAGAAGGATCTCCTTCTCCTTTGCGATGTAGTCCTGGTCAACCTCGTCGCGTGTATTGTACTTCGGGCGCATAGCGGCAGCCTGCATCGCGACGTTCTTTGCCATTTCCTTCATCTCGTCGTTTACAACGTCAGACTCAACGTCGACAAGAACAACAATCTTTCCGCCTGCATGTGTGTAGGATGTAATGAAGCCATTCGGCTCATCCATCGTTGCGAAGCGGCGGATCTTCAGGTTCTCGCTGATGACAGCGATCTCCTCGACCAGAGCTTCCTTGACAGTCTTGGATGGATCAGCAAGCCATGCCTCCTCCATGAATGCGTCGAGATCAGAAGCCTTTGTAGCGAGTGCCTGTCTGGCAACCTCGTTGACATAAGCCTGGAACTTCTCATTTCTCGCGACGAAATCTGTCTCGGAGTTAACCTCGACAACTGCCGCATGCTTTCCGTCCTCGCTCACGAGCCCCTCGCAGAGACCCTCGGCAGCGATTCTGTCAGCCTTCTTCGCCGCCTTCATCTGCCCGTTCTCACGAAGATAATCGATTGCCTTGTCCATATCGCCGTCTGTCGCTACAAGCGCCTTCTTGCAGTCCATCATGCCGGCGCCGGACTTCTCGCGAAGCTCTTTTACCATCTTGGCTGTGATTGCCATCTTGTTTTCCTCCATGTTAGAAAAAGTTAGAAAATGAAATTTCACCTGATAAAGAATGCGCGGCAGGTCTCCCCGCCGCGCATGAGCGGTTCCTTCACAGGTTTCTGTTGCTCCGAACCGAAATCCGGGGTATCCAGAAACTTTGTTTTACTGCTGCTCAGCCGCTGCTTTCTCGGACTCCTCATCCGGATAAGCTGTGTAGCCTTCTGCCGGAACATCATCAGCATCCGTAGCGCCCTGATTTGCCTCGATGACAGCGTCCGCCATCTTGCCGACAATCAGCTTGACAGCGCGAATCGCGTCGTCGTTGCCCGGGATAACGTATGTGAGCTCCTCCGGATCGCAGTTCGTATCGCAGATACCGATGAGCGGAATGTTCAGAGCGTGAGCCTCCTGTACACAGATTCTCTCCTTCTTCGGATCGACGACGAAGATTGCGTCCGGGAGCTTCTTCATCTCGCGGATACCACCGAGGTTCTTCTCGAGCTTCTCATGCTCCTTCTTCAGATTGATGACTTCCTTCTTCGGAAGAACATCAAATGTGCCATCCTCAGCCATCTGCTCGATGTCCTTCATGCGCTTGATACGAGTCTGAATCGTGCGGAAGTTTGTAAGCTCGCCGCCGAGCCATCTCTCGTTGACATAGTACATGCCGCATCTCTCAGCCTCTGTCTTGATCGCGTCCTGCGCCTGCTTCTTCGTGCCGACGAAGAGAATCTTTCCGCCGTTCGCGACGATATCGCCGACAGCATTGTAAGCATCGTCGATCATACCGACTGTCTTCTGAAGATCAATGATGTAGATGCCGTTGCGCTCTGTGTAGATGTACGGCTTCATCTTCGGGTTCCAACGCTTTGTCTGATGACCGAAATGGACGCCTGCCTCGAGCAGCTGTTTCATGGAAATAACACTCATTTTGTTTCTCCTTTAAAAAATGGTTAATGTCTGCCATATGTTTCCCTCCGGCCAACCCGAAGGCACCACGGCCGGAATCCGCATATGTGATTACTGTTTCGTGCGCAGATATGCCCACGTACTTATTTAGTTTATCACGCAGGTCTCCTATCCGTCAAGGCCGTTCCGGATATTACTCGCAGTTTCTCGTGCAAGCGACATCATAGGCGATGGAATCACACCACATTCGCACGGCCTTCCTTTCGGAAGATGCGGGCGCAGGCGAGTGCGCCGAGCGTCAGGAGCAGCAGCGCCCACGCAGCTGCCATATACTCGTTGCGATTAATAAGCGGGATATACGGCGCAGCACAGGCATAGACATTGTTTGCGATATGGGCCGCAATATTGGCCTTCATAGAGCCATAGTGCTCATAGATCAGCGCGAGCACGATGCCAAAAAGCGCCGTGAACACGCCCTGCGTCAGGTTCCCATGCGAAATCCCGAAGAGCACGCCGCTCAGGACAGCCCCCCAGTACACGCCGAGGTAATCCCTGATTCTCCTGTAAATGAGCCCCCTGTAAATGAACTCCTCACAGATCGGACCGATGATACCGACCACGACAATCTGGACAGCGAGATTTGGCGCGGCGAGCGCTTCATTGACCGCCTCATAGGCGCTGTCCTCAAACGGGATGAGAACGCTCGTCAGCAGATTGAGGAGCGTCGCCGTTCCGAGCGTAAAGACAATGACCATTGCGATTTCCTTCGCGCCGCATCTGCATTTCTCCGGAATCCTTATCTTCGGAATATACGCGCTTCTCGTCCTCTCATCCGCCTTGAAAAACAGCCAGGCAACAGGAATGAGAGCCGCATCCGCGATGCCCGTCATGATGACCGTTATGCTGTCCGAATGCAGAAGATCCGCAATCGCCGCCGATCCCGTCACGCTCCAGATGACCTCAAGAACCACCGTAAAGAGGAAACCGATCCCGTTGAGACCAACGACTGCGAGCAGAAGCGGATAGACCGTCCTCCAGATGCGGAACGGAACAGAGCCGTCCGGCGGAATAAAAAAGCCCACCTTTCGCGGGTCACGTTCCCTTCTTCCGCCCTCCTCATGGCGTCCCCCGCTCTCCGCGAGCGCCTGTCCGACAAGGACATTCCGAAGCTCCAGCGGGGAGTCAACGATGCACTCCGGCCGCGCCTCCTCGAGTTCTCTTTGGCTTCCGTAGCCGTATGTCACACCGATCGAGGCGATCCCGTTCTCTCTTGCCCCCTCGATGTCGTAGTACCGGTCGCCGATCATCACGACCTCGGAGCGCAGATCCTGCATGCCAAGGACGGAGATCGCCTCCCCGATGACTTCGGCCTTCTCCGTGCGCTCGCCGTTCATTTCCGAACCGAAGACAGCCGTAAAATACTGATCAATCCCGAAATACTGAAGAATCCGGCGGCAGTAAACAGTCGGCTTCGAGGAAGCGAGCGCCAGTGTAAAATGGCGCCTGTCAAGCTCCTCAAGAAGCTCACGGATGCCTCCGTAAAGACTGTTTTCATAGATGCCCGTCTCCTCATAGCGCTCACGGTAGAGTGCGACAGCACGGCCAGCCTCCTCGTCCGAGAGTCCCTCAAAGCGCATGAACGATTCCTTGAGCGGGGGACCGACGAAACAAGCGAGGTCACTTAAGGCAATATCCCGGTTCCATCCCTTCTTCATCGCATACTGCACGCACTTCGTGATGCCCTCTCCGGAAGCCGTCAGTGTTCCGTCGAGATCCAGTAAGACTGTATTCCACATTCCGATATGCGTCCCTCCTTACATGTGATCCGGCGCGGAGAACCCCAGAAGATCAATGCTGGTCTCAAGAACTCTCTCCGTGAGACGAAGCAGAGACAGGTAGCTTCTGCGCTTCGCATCATTTTTCTCCGCAAGAATCTTCGTCTCATGGTAAGCACGGTTAAAATCATTCGAGAGCTGATAAATATACGCACAGATCTTATGCGGTGCAAGCTCCCGTCTCGCGTCATGGATCGCGGCGCCGAATCCGGAGATATCAAGCATCAGAGCCTTGCCGGCCTCTCCGTCCGCAGGCAGAAGGGCGCATTCTTCCGCAGCCGCGCGGTCTTCCTCCGACGCCTTCGCGAGGATCGACTTGATGCGGACTATCGTGTACAGAATATACGGGCCCGTATTGCCCTCGAAGGACGTAAATTTATCTACATCAAATACATAATCCTTGGACGCCTGATTCGAGAGATCTCCGTACTTGACGGCCGCCAGCGAGACGATCTTCGCTGTCTCATCCGCGTCCTCGCTGCGGACATTCCGGTTATCCATGATCTTCTTCTTCATCTCGGTCTCAATATCGTCGAGAAGGATCTCGAGGCGCATGACGCCGCCCTCTCTCGTCTTGAACGGCTTGCCGTCCTTGCCGTTCATTGTACCGAAGCCGATGTAGTCGAGCTCGGTGTCCTTATCGACATAGCCGGCGATTCTCGATACGCGGAAGAATTGTGTGTAGTGGAGTGCCTGCCGTTTGTCCGCGAGGTAAATCATCGCGTCCGGATGGAAATTGCGCATCCGGTCGACAACCGTCGCGAGGTCCGTCGTCGCATAGAGCGAAGAGCCATCCGACTTCTGGATGAGGCATGGCGGCACCTCCTTCTTGTCCGTCGGCTCCGTGACGTCCACAATGAGAGCGCCCTGATCCTCGTGCGCGATGCCGCGCTTCTTCAGGTCGTCAATCATCCACGGGATGATCGGCTGTGCGTCAGACTCCGCCTTCCAGAGATCAAAATGAACGTCGAGCCGCTCATAGTTGCGCTTTAAGTCCGCGACCGAGATCTTCATGATCTGTCTCCAGAGAGCCATGTAGCCCTTCCGGCCAAGCTGCAGCTCCTTCGTCGCCTCGAGTGCCTCTGCCCGGTACGCCTCATCCTTCTTGGATTTTGCGGACGCTGTCGGGTAGATCTTCTCAAGCTCAGAGATCGTGAACGGAGCCTCCTCCGGAAAACTTTCTGCATTCTC
Source organism: uncultured Eubacteriales bacterium (assembly GCA_900320615.1). Classification (GTDB taxonomy): domain Bacteria; phylum Bacillota; class Clostridia; order Lachnospirales; family Lachnospiraceae; genus Chordicoccus. The sequence goes on along the minus strand of ONSX01000013.1, from coordinate 11,180 downwards.
GTCAAAATACGGGAGATTCGGCTGCTCATGTCTCAGCTCCGTGATGATGAGACCCATCTGAAGTCCCCAGTCCCCGAGATGGACATCGCCGAGCACCTCATTTCCTGTCGCGCGGCAGATTCGCTTGATGCTCTCTCCGATAACCGCGCTGCGCAGGTGGCCGACATGGAGCGGCTTTGCGACATTCGGTCCGCCGTAATCGACGATGATCTTTTTCGGCTTATCCTCCTGCGGAATCGACAGATGCGGATCGGCCGCGATCATTTTCAGATAGTCCGCGAGAAACTCATTTTTCACACGGAGGTTGATGAATCCCGGCTTCATGACGGCGGCTGTGAAGACGAACTCGCTGTGTTTCTCACAGACTGCCGCGACATCCTCCGCGATAAGAAACGGTGCCTTGTGGCAGAGTCTGGCGCCAGCCATTGCGCCGTTGCACTGATATTCAGCGAGATCCGGTCTGTCCGATACGCGGACTCTGCCGAGCTCTTTGTCATAACCCGCCTCGGCAAATGCGGAGCCCAACTGCTCCGACATGATTTCAATCGTTGTTTTCATAGCAATTACCTCAGTTCTAGTTTATCGGAGAGCTCCGCGAGCGGACACGTCTCCATATTCAGCATTTCCGCCGCACGCGCGGCGCCCTCCGGTATCTTTCCGCCCGAGAAGACCGCAATTCTGCGACACGGGGCCGGAAAGATGTCCCGCATATCCTCATACGCCGAAAAGAGATCTGCGCCGTCAGCGCCTCCGCCGAAGCAGGAGACGATAACCGGAAGGCAGCCGGTGATCCCCACCGCATATCTTCCGTCCATCAGCATCAGGTCGTGATAGGCGGCTGTACGGCGCGCGTTTCTGATATAGGCCATCGCAAGGAAGGCGACATAGATGCCGATCCTCCTGATGTCAAGAAGAAGACGTATAACAGACGGCGCGGCAAAGGTCACGCTCACGACCCCGTTTCGCTTTGAGAGTGCCGTGATCAGGCCGCTCTGGTTGAGATCCTCGAGCGCATCGCCCGGAATAGAGAATTCTTTCTCATCGAACACATAAGAGATCTTCTCCGCAGACTCTGCGGTCTCTCCGCTCCGGCCCGATTCAGAGACAAACATAAGCCGCATGCTGTCGGAGACCCCAGTCCAGAAATCCGGCCTTTCTCCGAAAAATGAGTACAGCGTCCGGATTGCCCGGACGGTCGGCCGCGTCAGGTCCTTTCGTTTCCAGACCCGCCTCCCATCCTCCGGCGGAATCTGAAAATCCGTTCCGAAGTTCAGAAACCGGATTTCCGCATATGTCAGAGACGGAAATGGCAGATGCCGAAGCCGATCCGCATTTTTCTGTGGCAAGAAGCGCCTCTTTTCAATGCTGAAGTCCATGAGCGGAATATTCTCGAACAGCTTGTTGTTCATCACCGCGCCGAGCGCAAATGCCTCCGTGTGATCCGCGTCCGTGATATCGATTACAGGCTTTAAGACGATGTGGCGGTCCAGCAGCGTCATGAGCTTCTTTTCCATTCCCGGCTCATCGCCGGGCGTCAGCTCAACCGCCTCCGCGACGGCCGTCACGAGGTTCCGTCGGCTGAAGAACCGGTTGTACTGCATCCTCTGCCTGTCCGTAAGAAAGTGTCCGTAACCGACAAAAATCAGAAGTTCCGGGGCCGTTGCGATACCTCCGATGACATTGCTGACCGGAGAGCTGCCTATGAATTTAATCAATACCGATGAAGCCGGCATGCTGCCTCCTCTCACTTATACGTTTCGTTCTGAATGTTCACGACCTGTATGTGTCCGGGAGCTCATCCCCCCACGGCGTTCCGTCGAGATTGAAGGGCGTCGACTGGTAGACATAGTAGTTCAGCCAGTTCGTGTAGAGATTGTTCGCGACCGACCTCCAGGTGAGAACCGGCCGTTTCCCCGGGTCATCATTCGGAAAATAGTGTTTCGGGAGCGCCGTATCGAGTCCCTTGCGCCTGTCCCTCTCGTATTCTCTTCTGAGCTGCATGCGGTCGTACTCCGGATGGCCCATCACAAAGATCTTCCTTCCGTTCTCCGCCATGCACAGTGCGACGCCCGCCTCGTCCGACTGGGCGAGTATCGTAATATCTTCGCAGCGGATGATGTCGCGCGCCGCAACCTCCGTGTAGCGTGAGTGCGGCATATAGAAGACATCGTCAAAGCCGCGGAGAAGCGGAACCTTCCGGTTGTAGACCTTGTGGTAGAAAATTCCGAAGAGCTTCTCATGAAGAAGATGTTTCTCAAAGCCGTAGTAGTGGTACATCGCTGCCTGCGCTCCCCAGCACAGAAATAATGTCGATGTCACATGTGTATTGCACCACGAGAAGACGCCCTCCAGCTCATTCCAGTAGTCGACCTGTTCGAACGGGAGCAGTTCGACAGGCGCGCCCGTGATGATCATGCCGTCAAAATAGCGGCCGCGCAGATCGTCGAACGGCTCGTAGAACGAGTCGAGATGACTCTTTGATGTGTGCTTCGACTTGTGCGTCGACATGCGCATGAATGTCACGTCAATCTGCAACGGCGTGTTGGACAGCTCGCGCAGAATCTGCAGTTCCGTGTCCTCCTTAAGCGGCATCAGATTGAGAATACAGATCTGAATCGGCCGGATATCCTGGTGCACGGCCCGGCTCTCGTCCATGACAAAGATATTCTCCCTCTCGAGAATCTCCCTGACTGGAATATTGTCTGGTATCTTTACAGGCATATTGTTCTCCTATCAGCGCGCATTCTTCGTCCCGTCCGTCCCGAGTGATGCAAGAAATTCCTCCTCGCTGATGATCGGGATTCCGAGTTCCTTTGCTTTCCGGTTCTTTCCGGAAACCGACGCGATGTCATTGTTGATCAGCGCCGTCGTCTTCTTTGATACGCTTCCCGTGACCTTTCCACCGCGGCTTGCGATGAACTCCTTCAGCTCATGTCTGTTCCTGAAATGAGAGACGTCCCCGGTGATCACGTAGGTCATCCCGGCGAGTTCATCAGAGGTCTCCTGTGCACTCTCCTCCATGCGGAGGCCGGCCTTTTTCAGCCTCTCAAGAAGCTCCCTGTTGGCGTCCTCACGGAAATAGTTGCAGATGGCCCGCGCCGTTACCTCGCCGATATCCGGCACCGCTGTGAGTTCCTCGACACCTGCATGTTCCAGTGCATCCATCGAGCCGAAGTGGTCGAGCAGTGTCTTCGCGGATGTCCGTCCCACGTTCGGGACGGCAAGGCCTGTGAGCAGCCGGTACGGCTCGTTCTGCTTCGACGCCTCGATCGCGGCGAGCAGCTTGTCTGTATTTTTTTCCCTGCCCGTGAGGCGCCCGTCGATCAGCTCCTGCCGTACATCCTTCAGTGAGTAAATATCCCCCACGTTTCTTATGTAGCCCTTGTCCGTAAGTTTCTTTGCGATCTCTTCTCCGAAGCCCTTGATGTCCATGGCGTCCCGCCCGACGAAATTGATCACGTGGCGCACGAGCTGGGCCGGACATGACGGATTGACGCAGCGCATATCGGCGGCGCCTTCCTCCCGGACGATCGGGGCCCCGCAGACCGGACAGCGATCCGGAAGACGAAAATTCCGAACGCCGGCCGGCCGTTTTTCGTGTACAGCGCGCTTGATTTTCGGGATGATCTCGCCAGATTTATAGACGACGACTGTGTCGCCGATTCCGATGCCGAGTTCATCGATAAAGTCCTGGTTGTGGAGTGTCGCGCGGCTCACCGTCGTCCCGCACAGGCGGATCGGATCAAAGACGGCTGTCGGATTGACGCGGCCCGTCATGCCAATCGACACCTCGATATCGCGGATGACTGTCTCCTTCTCCTCGGGCGGGTACTTGTACGCGATATGGCCCGCGCTGTACTTTGAACCGGCCGGAAAATCATTTCGGTAGGCAATCTGGTCGATCTTGACGACCGCGCCGTCGATGTCGTACCCGAGATCTCCTCTCGACTCGCCGATCGCGTCGATCGCGCTCACAATTTCATCATCCGTCCGGCACAGCGTGCCAGGTACCGTCTTCATGCCCTCTCTTGCAAGAAGAGCGAGTCCCCTGTCCTGCGATAGAATATAATCCGGATCCTCCGACCGCTGTACATTGAAAATAAACATCGACAGGCCGCGCTTCTTTGTCTCTGCCGGGTTCAGCTGCCGGAGCGTTCCCGCCGCGCAGTTTCTCGGATTCGCGAATTTCTTCCTTCCGTTCAGCTCCTGCTCCTCATTTGTCCGGTCAAAATCGGCGAGCTTCATGTAGACCTCTCCTCGCACTTCGATTGGAAATGAGATGTCCTTCAGCTTCTGCACAACATCCGGAATCACTCTCGCGTTGGCCGTAACATCCTCGCCAATATAGCCATCCCCGCGCGTCTCCGCGAGAATCATCTCCCCGTTCTCGTAACGGATGCTCATTGAGAGTCCGTCGATCTTGTGCTCAACGCGGAAGAGCGCGTCCGGATGAAGCTCCCGCACTCCGCGAACCCACTCGAGGACCTCCTCTTTCGTGAAGACATCCTGAATCGAGAGCATCGGCACGTCGTGCTCAACCGTGACGCCGTTTTCCCGTTTAACAGGAGCGCCCGCCCTCTGTGTCGGCGAATCGGGCGTTCTCCATTCGGGATGCGCCTTTTCCGCCGCCTTCAGACGGAGCATCAGCTGGTCATATTCATAGTCAGTGATCTCCGGAACCGCTGCCTCATATAACTCGTTGTAGTGTCTGATCCTGGCTGCGAGCGCCTTGTATTCATTTTCTGAAGTTACTTCTGCCGCCATAGGAATCGCCTCTCCGGTTATTGCCATTTCTCTTTCTGCCTTCTTCAAGACGCTTCCGGCTCCCGAAAGATGACTTGTTCTTTCCGGCACGATCGACGTGCACACTCTTTCCCGCGCCGTAAGATGCATGCCCCTTTTCACGCGATCCGAGGCTGCTGTCGCGGCGCCTATTCCCGGACACATGCGGCCGGCCACCGTGTCCTCTGTGATCGCCCTCGGAAGTGTGCAGTTTTTCACCGCGGCTCCCGAGATACATCCCCGTCCGCGTGCTCTTCTCCGGCTTCTCGAGGTCGTGCTCCAGCTCCGCAACTTCCGTCCGCGTGAGGAACCGATACTCGCCCTGCTTCAGATCGCCGAGCGTAAGGTTCATGATCCTGACGCGCCGGATCGCGTTCACTCCGTAGCCGAGCGCGCGGCACATACGGCGAATCTGCCGGTTGTACCCCTGCGTAAGAACAATCGAGAACTTTTTTTCTCCGAGCTGACGCACATAGCAGGGACGTGTTGTAACAAACAGCCCCTTCGTCTCTTTTCCACCGCTCTTTTTCTCCGCCTCACGGACGGACGCATCGTCGTCGAGCAAAATCTTCACGCCGCCGGCCATCTTCTCCAGAAACTCCTGTGTGACCAGTTTGTTGACGCTCACGATATATTCCTTCTCGTGGCGGTTGCCCGCGCGCATCACGCGATCGATCAGATCCCCATCGTTCGTAAGAATCAGGAGCCCCTCTGAGTCCTTATCAAGACGCCCTGCGTATGTCACGCGCTTATCAAAACCGATTGCGTCGATGACATTGTTTTCGACGGACGAGTCCGCCGTGCAGATAACGCCCGCCGGTTTGTTGTACATGAGATAGACACGCTCCGCCTTCTTGTGCGGGAGAGGCTCTCCGTTCACGTAGACTGTATCATTCGGGAAGACGCGGTCCCCGAGGGATGCGCGTCTCGGCTCATTTTCCTCTTCGCCCTTTCTTGCCTTCCGTCTGATCTGAACTCTACCCTCTTTGATCAGGCGATCCGCCTCGCGTCTTGAGCATACGCCCGCGTCCGCGATGAATTTGTTGAGGCGCTTGCTTTCATTTTTCATGTTGTCCTCTTTCTGCCGTCAACCGGCCCTCAGCCGGCCACAGGGCTTATTATGAAACAAAGCTCTTGCCACAGTATCCGGAGTATGACGGCGTCCAGATATGGTACCATCCGTTCTGTACGTCACCGATGACATAGACGCTGTCGCCCGCGTGAAGCGTCGTAATGACGGTGCCGTTCGGCTGTGCGCGAAGGAAGCAGTCTCTCACGATCGTCGCCTGGCGGGTTGCCTGTCCTCCTGCTGCCGCCGCAAGAGCCGCCTGTTCCCGGGCTGCCTGCTCTGCTGCTGCCTGTGCCGCTGATTCTGCTGCCGCCTGTGCCGCCGCTGATTCCGCCGCCGCCTGCGCTGCCGCCGACTCTGCTGCCGCCTGCGCCGCCGCTGATTCCGCCGCCGCCTGCGCCGCTGCTGACTCCGCTGCCGCCTGCGCCGCTGATTCTGCTGCCGCTTCAGACTCCGCCGCGGCCTCAGACTCCGCTGCCGCCTGATCGGATGAAGCAGTCGCGGCACTCAGGTTCGATTGGTACGTCGCATACAGGGCCTGCACATCGCTCGTCTGCGCAATTTGATCGACATAGGCCTGTGTTCTGGCATCGAGAGCCGAGAGTACGATCTCAAGAGATCCACTCTTTGCCTTCTTTACATAGAGCTGGTCAAGTCCCGGGAGAACCGATGCCATGCCCTGCTTCTGCCAGGAATACGTCGCATAGACGACGTAGGAATTCTTTGTTAGGCCTGTCTTCGTGTAGACGGTCACATAGCTGTATCCCATGCCTTCATTGTTAATATCCTGCTTCTTTTCTTCTGTCAGCACATCGACAAGATCTGAGAGCTTGTCAAAATCGCGCGCATTCAGCGCTGCATAGTACGAGTTAATGAGATTCGATACGTCGTTCGCCTCATTTTTCGTGAGTGCGCCTCCGTCGGATGAAGCCTCGCTCTCTGCAGATGAGAGAGGAGAAACAGCAGAAGACGCTGCTGACTCAGCCGACGTGACGACAGATCCCGCCACCGGTGAACTGACGGTCTTATTTTCCGAATCTGTCAGGGAAGACAATTTTCCTCCGAATTTTCCCGCAATGGCCCGGATTCCGAAGAACATCGCGACAAGCGCCGCCAGAATTCCCAGGATCAATCCGATATACCGGAGATTATCCGAGATCCACTCTCTGAACTTATTCAAACCTTTTCCTCCATACCGGGCCTTGCGCCCCGGATCGTCATATTCTGTCGTAATTGCTTCTCGTTCCCCGGAAATCCCGGCAGGATGTCAGGCACACGAGCTGATTTGCTCCGCGAGGTCTCGCTACGCGTCTGACAGGAGTCGAACCCGCGCACCCGGAACCGGAATCCGGTGCTCTATCCACTGAGCTACAGACGCATATTATATGTCAGGAACAGAAGCTCTCTGTTCCTGAACCTCAGCTATTATAGCAGATTAATTCCATATGGGCAATGCCAAGTTGCATGAATTATCCGCTTCAGGATTTTTTCTCCTGACTTCTCACATATGCCAGCAGGGCAATCAGACCGCCCGCTCCGACCATAAGAAGCACAAGGGACAGAACATTCTCGCGATCTCCTGTGTCCGCCGGTTTTGTCGTGACTGTCTTTGCGTCTGCCTTCTTCGGCTCCGGCTCACGGACCATTTCAGTCGGCGTGACCGGATGTGTAATAGTCGGCGTCACTGCCGGAGTTGTTGTCGGTGTGACCGTCGGAGTTGTGGCTGGTGTCGGCGTGACCGTCGGAGTTGCGGCTGGTGTCGGCGTGACCGTCGGAGTTGCGGCTGGTGTCGGCGTCGGCGGGGAAAGTATTGGCTCAACCGACGTCACAGTGAACGGATGCTCCGCCGTATACTGATCCATAATCAGGATGTCACTGTATTCACATTCATCGAGACCGTATCCCTCCGGGGCACTGACCTCTCGCAGACTGTACACGCCCTCCCTGAGAGGAAGAGTCTCCGACATGCCCTGTTCATCTGTCGTCAGCGTCCCGACGGTCTCTCCCGTCAGCTGGTCGCGCACCTCGTAGACGGCTCCTTTCAGGGAAGACGCGCTGACAATATGCGCCGGCCGCTCCGTGACCTTGGCGACGCGAATGTGTCCGGTCGGAACAGACAGCTCCGCAGAAGTCATAAGACTCTCCGGAATGACGTTGGTGTAACACATAAGCGTCTGCAGCTCTTCCAGCGGAGGGATCAGCTGCCGCACGCGCCACTGACCGAATTCCGCCTTCACATTGCACAAAATACTCTGCCCCGCCTGAATTCCTGCTGAGACCGGCACGCGCACAAGAATTTTCGCGCGGCACGCCTCTTCGTCTTTCTCCGTAAGAAGCCACTCAGTCCCTTCCGGTGCATTCGCAAGCTGGCAGGTGATATCTGACGAACTGATGCCATTTCCGGTCCAAGTCACATCAATGCTCTTTTCAAATGCAGTGCAATCTGCGTTCAGGTGCATCCTGCCGTCTCCGTCGGAGGGCTCCGCCGTGACCGAAAGTCCGTACTCGTAGCCGTCCGGATGCTCCCGGGCATACGCAATCGCGTCTGTATACAGGTCCGATACATGCTGCCAGATGTCCTCACAGCCTGTATCCGGTGTCAGTTGATCGGGTGTTCCAGTCGATCCCGGCCCATGATAGCCGGTGTAGTACGCATGCAGGCACCAGATCGCAACCTGCGTGATGTAGTAGTCCTTGCGGAAATCGCCTGTCGTATAGGCTTGGCCTGAACATGAGGTTCCGTCATAGCGCTTCGGTCCGTTCATCATGCAGTAGACCATGGCGGTCGTGACCGGTTCACTTCCCAGCTCGCCGATTCCGCTGTACGGAGTCCGCCTGCACTTCTTGTCGGGGTTCATGCAATACAAAGACTCGTATGTTCCCTCCAGAACCAGAGTGCGAAAACCCAGACCGATGCCGTTCTTCCGGAGATAGTAATGCCAGTCCAGTGTGTCATAGGGCTGCAGAAGCCGATCTTCATCCGCGTACGCGCTTCCGGCCCCGGTCAGCAGGAGGACTGATGCAAGAACCGCCACAGCTGCCAGTTTCAGTATTTTTTTCATTGACACCTTCCTTCCGGCCGGATCCTGACCCTGCCGCCTGCATCCGGCTCTCATGTTTGATATTGCCGAATTCATGGTAGCATCCGGAAACTGGACGGATCTACTGACAATGTGTGCCAATACGTGCCAACTGGTGCGCGAATGCTGATTATATAGAATAGTCCCGGCGGATTGCTCCAAAACCGGGACTGACACAAAAAGACTCAGACCACATCATGATCTGAGTCTTCGCGATGGAGATGAAGGGATTTGAACCCTCGACCTTTCGGATGCGAACCGAACGCTCTCCCACTGAGCCACATCCCCGAACAAAAGATATGATACATCAGTTTCCGGGGATACGCAAGGGTTATTTTCCAATTTTTCGGATTTGTCGCTACTATTGGCTACAGTTCACTCTGCATTCAGACCAGCGGGTCCCCGGCTTCCGAAGCACCAGTCCAATGCAGACTGGCCGTACGGTTCTCCGCGCGCATTCATAAAGGGATGCGATCAGGAAATCCGTCACAGCAGCGTGAGAGCCCGCTCGCCGCGCCGGTACGAATAGACATGGTCGGACAGGACTTCTGTCCGTTTCACCTGGGTTGCGTTGATTTCCCTCACCATCCTCTCAAGCTCCTCCCGGCTGAGATTCCCGATGTCGGGCGTCACCAGCACCTCGTGGATACTGCTCGGTAGAAGAAAGAGGTCTGCCCTGATGGCATCCGCCGCCTTCGCGAGGACCTTCGGATAGAACATGCAGGCCGATCCGAAAGTGCGCCGTTCATTTGTAATGATCCAGAGCGGTACGTCTCCAGGTTCATCCGGGGAGTCTTCTTCAAAGCCGAATTCACTGAGTATTCTCTTCAGGGGGCACACGCACGGCGGATCTGCGACTGGCGTTGTGCTCTCCGCAAGGCTAAAGAGGTCCTCCTCTGATACTCCCCATCTCCTCACAGTCTCCCGGCGCACAAAGACGGTCGCCGTCTCGCTGATCCCGAGGTTGACCGTATAGTAGAGAACAACTGCCAGATCGAGCACACGACGGAACGGAATGTCTCGTAAAAATTCTCGGTTCAGCTCATAATTGATCACGCGGTAGCGGATCCTGTCCCTGACCTCGGAAAATGCCGTCAGCGGCTTCATCGGAATCGGCAGGGCATGACTCTCATGCTCTTTAAGGATAAGATCCGCAATCGTCTCGAGCGGCATTCCCGCCCGATACATCTCGTAGTAAGGCTCCAGATAAATTGCGGGAGAGATGTTCTCCCCCTCGCCGAGAATCGTAAGTCCGTAGTACGAGACGCCGTTTAACTTCGGCACCCGCTGTACGGAGACGTTCCTCATTTCTCCGGGAATGGACCGGATCGAATCGGCAAGATCGTTTCTGAATTGTTCGTAGGTCTGCTGCATGGTCACCTCATTTCTCAGGCTGGCAGGGGCGGCCTGAACCGCTCCGGCAGGCTCCGCTGTGGAATGTATATGGATATTGGCTTTATTCCCGCAGATCCCGGGGACAGGTCGGACAGAGCAGCCGTTTCGCGCCGGCAGATAGCAAAGTCATTCTGCCAGCCAGCCGCAAATTCTGCGAAGGAAAAAGTGATTGAAAGCATGTGATATCTGCCGAAATGGCACACTGACAAAGGCCGTATATTCGCCTTTCAGATACTGAACCCGGCGAAATACAAAAAAATGATGAATACAGGGAAGGTATGGAATATAGGTATGGAATATAGGTATGGGAATAGAAAGGAGCAAAAAATTGCAGAAAATTACGGGCCATCCATAAGGATGGCCCGTCTCACGTTTATACTCTGGAGAGGTATTCGCCTGTTCTTGTATCGATCTTGACTTTGTCACCGATGTTGACAAACAGCGGAACCTGGATCTGAGCGCCTGTCTCAACAGTCGCCGGCTTTGTAGCACCCTGTGCTGTGTTGCCCGCGAATCCCGGCTCGGTCTCGGAAATCTCAAGCTCGACGAAAAGCGGCGGCTCAACTGTGAAGACTTCGCCGTTGTATGAATCAAGCTTGACTTCCTCGTTCTCCTTGACGAACTTCATCGAATCGCCGATCGTGTCCTTGTTAACCATCGTCTGCTCGAAGCTCTCCGGATCCATGAAGTAGTAAAGATCGCCGTCGTTGTAGAGATACTGATATGTCTTGCGATCAATACGTGCAGCCGGGAACTTCTCGGTCGGACGGAAGGTCTTCTCAACCACACCGCCGTTGATGACGTTCTTTAATTTAGTACGAACGAAGGCTGCGCCCTTGCCCGGTTTTACGTGC
>ONSX01000019.1 GCA_900320615.1 uncultured Eubacteriales bacterium | reverse complement strand
CGTTCGGGTTTTGTATGTGTTTCACTGTTCAGTTTTCAAAGAACTGTGTGCTGTCTTCTTTCGTGACAACGAATGATATTTTATCATTTCGCATCGCCTCTGTCAACAGCTTTTTGATTTTATTTTCGGAAGAATTCGAAATATTTCTTCTCTTCCCGCCCGCCGCAAAGACCGCTCCAAGCGTTCCGTTTGGCGAACGAATGCTATAATACCAGCGTTTTCCGGGCGCGTCAACAGAAAATTGATATTTTTTCAAGACTTTTCTTCTCTGCTTTTCTTCTCTTCATCTTCAAGCTGACTCTCCCTGATGATTTTTCCTCCATTCGAGCGGCGTCACGCCATATTCCTTCATAAACATCCGGTTAAAATAGCTCTGCCCCGCAAATCCGCACGACTGAGAAATGAAGAGCGCCGACTCCTCTGTATCCGCGAGAAGCTTTGCCGCCATTTCAAGACGGTAGCTGTTCAGGAACTCAAATGGTGTCTTCTGTGCATATTTTCGGAACAGTGCCGAGCACTTTGAACGGTTCACACCCGCTGCCGACGCGATGTCGTCGAGTGATATCTTCTTTGCATAATGTTCATAAATATAATCCGTCATCCGACGCTGCAAAGAAACCTCGCTGCTGTACGTGACCGGGATCATATCCTGCGACCGATATGCAAGGTACAGTTGCCGGAACATCAAATAGATATACCCGATCATGTCGAGCTCAAAGCCATCGGTCTGCGCGCGCGCCAAATCATAGAGTTGATCAAAGAAATTAGAAATGAGTTTCGCGCAACTGTTTCGACCGCTCATCTGCACATGTGCAAAATCCCGATCGCTGATGACCGGTTTCACATACTTATTATAGAGAGCTGACTCCTGCGAGAGAAGCGTCGTCTTGACCGTGAGGACATCCATGTCACACGCGAACTTCTCCAGGTTGTAAACCCGGTGCATCTGCTCGTAATTAATGAAGCAAACCTCACCCGGATGCAGCAGAAAATCCGAGTCATTGACATGGCAGTGAATTTCTCCGCGCCTAATCCGGATCACCTCGATCTCATCCTGCCAGTGCAGAAGTTCCTCGTGCCGGTTCTTCGAATCGACCAGCTTGTGTTCCATCGTGACCGGAATCAGGCGGAACACGTATTTTTTAAGCGGCGCGCCGGAACTGGCCGGCACCGCATTTCCCTGTACAACGTTCATCAGGCTATCCTTTCATAATATCAGATGGTTTCTTCAGAATTCTCAAGCGGGGATATGCAGGCATCCAGAGGCGGGGAAAGTGACAATCGTCTGTGCCATCCGGCGGAAGTCTCCGCCCTATCAGCATGCGTCCATTGTAGCACAGGAGTATATATGTGTCACGTTAAACGAAAATATAATGCAATAATAAATGTAAATAATACTATTAACATCCGTTTTTATGCGTTATAATACAATCATCAAAAGAAACACGAACACCCGCTGCAAAGGAGGAAAACATATGAAATTCAAATGCAAGATCTGCGGTTACATTTACGAGGGAGACAAGGCGCCGAAGGAGTGCCCGAAGTGTCATCAGGTTGACGTCTTTGAGCCGGTTGCGGATGACAAGAAGAACCCGTACGCCGGAACAAAGACAGAAAAAAACCTGCTTGAGGCATTTGCCGGCGAGTCACAGGCCCGCAACAAGTACACATATTTCGCTTCTGTCGCAAAAAAGCAGGGCTTTGAGCAGATCGCCGCTCTCTTCCTGAAGACGGCAGAGAATGAGAAGGAACACGCAAAGATCTGGTTCAAGGAGCTCGGCCTTCTCGGCGACACAGAGCAGAACCTCAAGGAGGGCGCTGCCGGCGAGAATTACGAGTGGACAGATATGTATGTCCGCATGGCAAAGGAGGCAGACGAGGAAGGCTTCCATGAGCTGGCTGAGAAGTTCCGCGGTGTCGCAGCTATCGAGAAGACGCATGAGGAGCGCTACAGAAAGCTTCTTCACAACGTCGAAATGAAAGAAGTCTTTAAGAAGAGCGAGGTCAAAGTCTGGGAGTGCCGGAACTGCGGACACATCGTCGTCGGCACGGAAGCACCGGCAGTCTGCCCGGTCTGCGGCCATCCGCAGTCCTTCTTCGAGGTACACGAAGAGAACTACTGATCCGCCGGATAATGTTCATCGTATAAAAATCACAGCGCTTCCATCTGCTATGCTGAACATTCTGCATGGGCTGTGATTCATACGAAAGTTTTTCACCCCCCCCGGCCTCTCTGACCGGACAAGAATATCGGAGAGGTCGGGAACACGATACAGAAATATCGCTTTACCGGATTTCGAACGAACAACACTTCTGACATATTTGAATTTAAATCTACAGAAAGGAGTTATGCCATGTTATTTTACAGATGTATGTCCTGCGGCAATTTCGTCACATTTCTGACTGAGAAGACAGCCTGTACACCGACCTGCTGCGGCAAGCCGATGACCGAGCTCGTTCCGAACACAACAGACGCAGCGCAGGAGAAACATGTTCCGGTTGTCAAAACAGACAAAAATCACGTCACCGTCACAGTCGGCCTCGCGCTTCATCCGATGCTCGACAACCACTATATCCAGTTCATCGTCCTTGAAACAAAGCAGGGATTCCAGAAGAAAGACCTGAAGCCGGGCGATCAGCCGGTCGCCGAGTTCGAACTCACAGACGGTGATGCGCCGGTCGCAGCATATGCGTATTGCAACCTGCACGGCCTCTGGAAGGCAGAGATCTGAGTGAGGGCTCCTGCTCTGTTCCGGAAGGAAATTTCCGCACAAAGCGCAGACAATCGATGGGGCGGCCCGTAAAACGCATATAGAGGCGTCTCAACCGTCAGTTGAGGCGCCTCACATTTCGTTGGTTGTCTGAACCGGCCTTTTGCGGCACAGCGCAGCCATCAGATAACAAGAACGTCAGAGAAGAAAAAGATTTCTCCTCTGGCGTTCTTTTTGATTTTCTGGGAAGATACTGACAAATTCCTGAATGCGGGCTCCGCCCGGATCATCTCACCCCGGCAGATGCGTCAGCGCAGCCCCCAGCGCATTTCTCGCCGGCGCGGACATCACCAGAAGAAGGATCATCCCCACAATGCCGACCTCCATGAGCGCCTTGTTGATAATGCCGTCCGACTCGCACATATGCAGACAGAACCTGCGCCTCCAGGGCCAGAACAACTGCTCGCCCTTATAGTTTAAGAGATCGATAAACATGTGAGAGCCAAACGCAGTCGCAAAATACGGAGCGGCCGCCGGAAGAATAATGCTGATGCAGGCCGTAAGGAGAAGGAGCGCCGCAAAAGAATGCATAAATGCCCTGTGCGGCTGCTTCCTCCCGAACACACAGACCGCAAGAAACAGCGCAATACCGATGACAACGCGTACAATGCTGCTGTCACTCCTGATCTTTTCGTAGATTCCCGCGTGAAACACGCGGTCTGCGACAATAACAGCAAGTGCCGCGAGGACAGACACCAGAATGGCCTTATCCGCACCGCGGTGCGCCTCCGATGAACTGGAATCAATATCCGGAATCACGCCGCCAATCGCAGCCGCTCCCGTACCGGCCACGAGGACGGGAAATGTCCGCGGCTGCTGAATGGCCAGCGCCGCCGCGATCCCGACAAAGAAATGTGTTTTACCCAGCATAACAAACCCCTGTTCTTTTTTTTGATATTTTAACACAACTTTGAAAATTTGTGCAGGCGTTTTTTTTAAGAATACTTCGTGTGCTATTTTTTATTGACATTTGGCACACTTTTGCTGCTATTCATTGACGGCAGGAGAGAGCTTACTGGCAATCCGAAAAGACTGTGATATTAGAAACGGAGGGCCGATAAGGCCCTCCGTTTCTGCATGATTGCAAGAATCATTTACCATTTCATCGACTCGATCGCCGCTTTCTCCGCGGCAAGCCCCGCCCTGTAGTGCTCCGTAAATGTCTCAAATCCCTCGACATCCTTTGGATCCGGGTCCATGGTGCTGCCCTTCATTCCGGCGAAAATCTGATCGTCAAGGAAGCTCTCGAGCGAAAGATCCGGCTCCTTCTTCTTTGCGAGCATGAATGCCGCAAGAAGTGCCTCACCCCACGGACCACCCTCAGAGGCCGTGTCCATGACCGTTACCGGTGCGTTCACAGCCGCCGCGAGATACCGCTGCCCGACGCCTTTTGTCTTGAAAAGACCGCCGTGACCCATAATCCGGTCGACGCGGACGTGCTCCTGCTTGAAGAGAATATCTAGTCCGAGCTTGACGGCGCCGAGCGACGTGTAGAGATGAACGCGCATGAAATTCGCGAGATTAAAATGGCTGTCCGGCATCCGCGCAAAGAGCGGACGGCCCTCATTTAAATGCGTGACGCCCTCGCCGGAGTAATAGCCATACGCGAGCAGTCCGCCGCAGTCCGGATCTCCCTTGAGCGAATTCGTATACAGTTTTCCATAGAGCTCCCCCATATCAACGGAATGTCCCATGAGCTCCGAGAACTCCTGAAAGAGACCGACCCACGCGTTGAGATCGGACGTGCCATTATTGGCGTGAGACATCGCAACCGGGAATCCCGTCGGCGTCGTCACCATATCGATCTCGCGGTAAAGCTTCGAGAGCTTCTTCTCGAGGACAATCATCGCGAACGTCGATGTTCCAGCGGAGACATTGCCCGTCCTGGGCGCGACAGAATTCGTTGCGACCATGCCGGTTCCGGCATCACCTTCCGGCGGGCAGAGCAAAATTCCGGCCTCCAGATCTCCTTCCGGGTCGAGAAGCTTTGCACCCGCCTCCGTAAGCGTCCCGGCCTCTTCTCCCGCGACAAGCACCTTCGGAAGAATGTCCCTTATCTTCCACGGATAGTGCTTCGGTTCGATCAGCGTATCGAACTTGTCCAGCATATCTGCGTCGTAATCCCTCTTCTCCGAGTCGATCGGGAAAATGCCCGCGGCATCGCCAATACCCGTCACCTTCCGGCCCGTAAGCTGCCAGTGGATGTAGGAATCAAGTGTCGTCACAAAGTCAAGATGCTGTACATGCTCCTCATTGTCCAGAATGCACTGATAGATGTGCGCGATCGTCCAGCGGAGCGGGATATTGAAATCAAAGAGCTCTGTCAGCTCATCCGCCGCCTCGCCCGTGTTGCTGTTGCGCCACGTCTGGAAGGGCGCAAGGAGCTTTCCGTCCTTATCAAATGCCATGTATCCGTGCATCATCGCGCTGATGCCGATCGCCCCGACCTTCTTCAGTGTGAGACCATACGTCTCCCGTACCGTTTTCTTCAGCGAAGCGTAGCAGTCCTGAAGTCCCGCGTGGATCTCCTCCAACGGATAGGTCCAGATGCCATTTACGAGAGAATTCTCCCAGTCATGAAATCCGGTCGCAAGGACATGCCCCTTGAGATCTGTCAAGACTGCCTTGATTCTCGTCGAGCCAAACTCGATCCCGAGAGCCGTCTGGGCCGCCTGAATCCGTTCATTTTCGTTCATTGCCGTTTATCCCCCTTGTATACGCCCGGCCTGACGGTACTCGTCCCGGCCAGTGATTGTTTTTTATTCCTTCACAAATCCCCGGTTCTTCCGATATTCGGATGCAATGCCGATTGGCACCGGGCTGATCGATCATATTGTCCCGGACGTCACTGTTTCTCACGAATTCAACCGCTTCACGGACTGCCTCATCACCGGTTTTGTCCGGAAAATGAAATTCCCGTCGAAGTCCGGGTTATCGATCATTTTCATCATATTATCGGCCGCCTTCGCGCCAAGCGCCATCTTCGGATGCGGAAAGGACGTAAATGGCACGCGGCAGATGCTCGCGAGGTTCGAATCATCGACACCGATGACACTGATGTCCTCCGGAACGCGGATGCCGCGCTGGTACGCGAGGTTGATGAAATCCATCGCGACCTGGTCATTATAGCAGACGACCGCCGTGCATCCGGCAAGTCTCTGGAACAGATAATCCGCCATCTCTTCCGGATGCTGCATCGCCACCGTGTCCTGCCAGATGATGTGCGACGAGTCACAATGTATACCTGCGTTCAAAACCGCGTCCATGAAGCCCGCATACCGGAGAAGCCCCTGCATATCATCGAGTTTGAGAACCGCACCGATCTGCCGGTGCCCATTCTCAATGAGAAGCTCCGTCGCCTGCCGGAATGTGTCCCGGTCATTGATCCGCACGCAGGGAAGATTCAGTTCCCTGTACGACGCGTTAAAGAACAGGATCGGCACATGTCGTTCCATGAGCTCCCTGTAATATGGGATGTTCGGATTCGGCAGCGCGCTCTTCGACGGCTCGATGATGAGTCCATCGATATTGTCCTTCTCGAGAAGGCTCCGCAGAATCTTTCCCTCATTCATCACCTTGTTGTCGGTAAATGAAACCTGCATTGTGTACCCCTGGTGTGACAGCTCCTTTTCGATTCCCTTCAGCGTCGGCGGAAAAATGTAGCTTTCATAAAAAGTACTGACAACGGCGATGTTCATGTACCGCTCCTGCCGCGCAGGCGCGTAATTGCCCCCAATGTAGGTGCCGCTCCCCTGGACGCGCGTAATTACGCCCTCATTCACAAGTTCCCCCGTCGCGTGGCGGATCGTCTGGCGGCTCAGGCCGAACTTTTCGCTCAGTTCATTTTCAGAGGGCATACGGTCTCCGTAGTGCAGCGTACCGTTCGCGATATTCTCTTTTACCCAGTGGATAACCTCCTGGTATTTCGGCTGCGATCCCATCCTGTCCCTCCTTATCGTTGCACGTTTCATCTGTGATACGGACTCCGGGAGTGATGGTTCGTATGCTCCCGTTCCTTGTATTCTCGCAATCATACCATAATCCGGAGACCTTCCGCCATACCGCAGGCAGCAAAATGTCTCCGGATATTTTTCAAATTGGCAGCTTTCAGCAGATCCAGATCTGGAGCGCTTCAAATTCCTCCTTCTCAGCTCCCCTGGCGGTGCCGCGCAAGGACTCAGATCGTGAACCTGCGGAGGTCTTCCTCTGTCGTGTCGTCGCCGATCGTCACGAGTTCTGTACCTGTGAGTCGTGCGAACATCTCAATATCCGCGCGATTCAGTGCCGTCGAGATGACGCTGTGATGCGCACCACCCGCATAACACCATGCTGCCGTTCCGATCTCAAAGTCCGGCTTGTGGCGATACATGATCCGCGCGACCGGAAGTTTCGGCATCGGCAGCGGCTGCTTAATCAGTTCAACATCCGCGCAGACGATCCGGAAATGATCGCCGAGATCGATGAGCGTCACCTGAATGCCATCGCCTGTCACACCGTCAAAGACGAGACGCGCCGGATCCGCCTTGCCGCCGATTCCAAGCGGATGAACCTGAATCTCTGGCTTGTTCGCCGCAAACGATGCTGGGACCTCAAGCATGTGTGATGCCAGCTCAACCTCATGTCCCGGTGTGAGATCATAGGTGTAATCCTCGATGAAGCCTGTGGCCCCCTTCCGGCCCTCCGCCATCTTCATGAGAACCGCCGAAAATGCAGCGATCTTGTAGTCGCCCTCCGGTCCGAAGCCGATTCCCTTCGCCATGAGGTTCTGGGCCGCGATGCCCGGCAGCTGGTCAAGGCCGTGGAGGTCCTGGAAGTTATCTGTGAAGGCACTGCATTTGTTGGCTGCAATGAACTTGTCAAATGCGACTTCATATCTCGCCTGTGTACGCACGGCGTCGATATTGTCTGTCGCCATCGTGTACTTGCTCTCATACTCAGCCATCTTTGCGTCGACTTCCTCGTCGGTCGCAGCCTCTGCGAGGTCCGCGATCTCGCCGATGCCCCAGTACTTGATCTCCCAGCCATACTTAATCTCGCACTCGAGCCGGTTGCCGTCCGTGACCGCGACGTCGCGCATGTTGTTGCCGAAGGTTGCAACTCTCATTCTGTGGGAGAGACCGATCGCCTTCGCAACCTGCGCGAACTTACGGATCTTCTCGACGACATCGTCATGTCTGTAGTAGCCGGCGACGACCTCGTGCGGGACATGAAGCTTTGCGAGAATAAAGCCAAACTCGCGATCTCCGTGCGCCGCCTGATTGAGGTTCATGAAATCCATATCGATCGCATCATACGGAAGCTTCTCATTTGCCTGCGTGTGCAGATGAAGAAGCGGCTTTCTGAGCTCCTGCAGGCCCTTGATCCACATTTTGGCCGGCGAAAATGTGTGCATCCATGTGATGACGCCAACGCAGTCATCGTCGTCCTGGACGCGGCGCATGTCCTTCAGGCAGATCTCCGATGTCTCAACCGTCGGGAGCTGCTCGATCACAATCGTGCCCTTCAGCTTCTCATTTAAAAATGCAACCATCTCAGCGACGTCCGCTGCGACCTGCTTCAGGCATTCCGCTCCGTAGAGATCCTGGCTGCCGGGGATGAAATATAACTTTTCCATATCGTTTCTCCTTTTCTAATGCAAGATTTACTTGATGACCGACAGAGACTGACGATCTGCGAAGATATAGACAAATGCAAGGAAGATCACGCCCTCGATGAGCTGCATCGTCTGCGTCGTATAGCCGATCATTGTGAGGCCGGACTGCAGGACGGTATAGAGCAGAGAGCCGACGATGATATTTTCGAATCGAACCTTCGCGCCGCCGGAAATCGGCATACCGCCGAGAACCAGTGCGATCAGTATTTGTGTCTCAAGCTGATTGCCGCCCGATGATGTAACGGATCCTGTATGCAGAACCGAGACAAATGCCGCGAATCCCGTGATCGCGCCCGAGAGCACATAAATCAGGAACTTCATGCGGTCTGTGCGGATTCCGGCATATTTTGCCGCCTTCTCACCTGCACCGATTGCCTTGAGATACATTCCGAATTTCGTGAAACGGAAGAAGAAAAATCCGATTGCGATGACAAGAAGCGTGCATCCGAGCTTAATCGGAACCGTGTCATAAAAGAGGGACAGAGATGCATTGCCGGTGACCGGAGCTTTCGATGTCAGGTATTTGATGATGCCGCGGAACAGGAACATCGTGCAGATCGTGACGATGAAGGACTTGATCTTGCGGTTGACATAGAAGAAAGCGTTGATGGCACCGATCGCGGCGCCGGCAGCAATACCGCTTAAGATTGCGACCGGAATCGGGGCCTTCTGGGATACATAGCAGATGACAATGGATGCGATGCCGAGAATTGAGCCCTGCGAAAAATCAAGACCGCCCATCGTCATGATGAAGAATACACCGGTTGATGCGATCATGAGTGAATAGACCGATGAGAGTGCCAGTGACAGGTTGCTGATCATGCGGCCGCCCGTGCGAAAATTGAACCAGATGAAAATGAGAACCAGTCCGATGATCGGCAGCGCGGCACGGACTGCTGCCATCATAGAGGCTTTCTTCAGCTGCTCGACCTTGCTAAGTCCAGCTGTATTTGCCTTGTTATTCATATATTACCTCCATTAAAGAATCGTCATACCATGCTTGCGATCAGATCGTTTTCACTGAGATCCCTGCTTCTTTCAAGCTCGCCGCTGATCTTGCCATCCTTCATAATGATAATGCGGTCGCACATTCCGATGAGCTCCATGAGCTCCTCGGAGATCATAATGATCGACTTCCCGCTCTTCCGCATCTCATTCATAAGCTGGTAAATATCCTGCTTGACCTTGATATCAATGCCTCGCGTCGGGCTGTCCAGAACGACGATATCGGAATCTTTTCCGACCCAGCGCGCCAGCACGACCTTCTGCTTGTTGCCGCCGGACAGCTCAGACACGAACTGGTTTGTATCGACCATCTTGACAGAAAGCTCCTTCGCGTATTTCTCCGCGAATGCCTTCAGTTTCTTGTCGCTCTGAATCTTGAGCGGACCAATGCCGAGGTCGTCGAGAGACGGCAGGACAATGTTATCGCCGATACTCTGGTTCATAACAACTGACTCGTTGTCACGGTCCTTCGATGTATAGGCGACGCTGTGCCTGATTGCCGTCGGAATATCGTTGATCTGTGTCCCGTCAGCCAGCGTGACTGTACCGGTTCTGTCAAATGAGGCCCCGAAGATGGCCTTGCCGACCTCATGCATACCAGATTCGGACAGACCGCCGAATCCAAGAATCTCGCCCTTGTGGAGATCAAATGACACATCCATGATCTTGCCCGGGACCGTGACATTCTTTACGGACAGCGTCACTTCCTTCGACACAGGCTCGCCATAATCAGCCCGATAGTAATCACCTGTCACCTCACGGCCGACCATGAGACGCTTCAGGTCATTTTCCGTCACATCACTGCTCTTCACGCAGCCGATATAGACACCATCCCGGAGAATTGTGATCCGATCGGACTTCTCAAGCACCTCAGGCAGGTCATGAGAAATGAAAATTACTGTTCCGCCGTAGTCCCTGACCTGATTCATGACTTTGTAGAGCTCCTCACGTCCTTCCTGGGAGAGCGCTGTCGTCGTCTCATCGACGACAAGAACCTTCGGCTTAAAATATGTAGACTTGACAATCTCGACGAGCTTTCTGTCCTCGAAGTTGTAATCATCCACATAGTCCGCAGCCTTGATCCGGTCGAATCCGTACTGCTTCAGCAGCTCATTTGCCTTCCTGTTCATCGCCCCCGTGTTCTTGATGCCGTGCTTGACGAACAGGTCCTCATGACCGAGGAAGATATTGTCCGCGACGGTCAGGCCGTCGAGCGTTCCGAGCTCCTGAACAATAATCGCGATTCCGTGATTATTCGCATCAACCTGGTTCTTTGCATTTACTTCAACGCCGTCGAGAATGAATTTGCCGCTGTCCTTCGTATAAATGCCGGTCAGCATGTTTGTCAGCGTGGACTTTCCGGATCCGTTCTCACCGATCAGCGCATGAATTTCGCCTTTATAAAACTTCTCTGAGACGTGCTGGACCGCCTTCGTAATGCCGAAGGTCTTGCTTACGTCCTGCACCTCAAGTCTGACTTCATTTGACATAATCCGTTCCTCCTCCGATTACTTGACGATTTCACCCTTGCGTGCCTTCGTCGTCAGAGTGATGATAACCAGCAGCGCAAGACCTGTGATGACGTCCTGAATAGCTGTCGGTGCTCCGAGGGCGATAAAGCCATAAAAGATAATGTTGACGAAAAATTCACCGATGATGATAGCCTGAAGCGGGATGCCGTATTTCTTGAAGGCAAGTCCGAAGAAGCATCCCATGGTCGGAACAAAGTTCCGGCTCATCGAGCTCATGCCCGTGACCGCGACCATCGAGGAACCGTAGGAAATCGAGAGAACCGCCTCAGCGCCGAAGAACGCGCCGGATACCATAAATGCAATCAGCTTGTACTTGTCGCAGTTAATGCCCATGTTCTTCGCAACATATTCATTGGAACCGATCGCGTAGGTGTAGGTGCCAAGCTTCGTATATTTGAGAAGAACGTATGCGACAACGAACGCGATCGCCGCAAGGACGATTGAACCTGCCATCGATCCGAACCACCGCATATTGGACGGAAGTGTCTGCTCATTGCCGCCCGCTACATAGTTCGCGAGGGATTCATAAATCAGCGCAAGACCTGTTGTGACGATCATGGACGGAATGCGGAGCTTCGTGTAGAAGAAGCCATTGCAGAAACCGACGATCGTGCCAGTCACAAGGGCGCCGACAATCAGTCCCGCATATCCCATGCCGAAGCGGTTTGCAAAGACGCATCCGACAATCGCGGAGAGAACGATGTTTGCACCGATGGAGAAGTCGAACATGCCCATGACCATGACGAAGTAAAAACCGATCGCGCCGGTCGCCGCAAGGAGCCCGGACTGGAAATAGGAGAGAAGGTTTGCCGGAGATCCGAAATTATGGGGCGTTATAATCTTGAAGACTGCCCAGGCTGCAAAGACGAGAAGGAACAGGATCAGGTATCCCTTCGCTGCGCCCGAGATCTTTTTGCGTCCGGTCGCCGGACCGGCTGCTGTTTTTGCAGAAGAACCCATACCATTTACCTCATTTTAAAAAGTTGTATTCACAAGTTTGATCTGACTGAAAGTGGCCGGTACCGCCGCGCGATACCGGCCACCTCAGAGGGAGTATATTCACATGAAAATGAAAAGCAGAGTGTCTATTGTCAGGAAGCCGCCGATGTCGCACCGGATCCTGCTGATGTCACAACACTTCCGGTCGATCCGCCTGCACGCTGTGCCGCGTCCTCGATGGACAGCGACTCTGCGGACTTCTTCAGCGCATCGAAGTTTTCATTGGACAGCGCAACCATCTCATCATCTGTGTACGGAAGCTGGTCAACGAAGTACTTCTGGTACTCTGCGTAGTCCTCCGGGGATGATACATACAGATACGGGAACTCGATCTCGTCAAACTTTCCGGAGAAATCTGTGAATCCGTTCGTGCCCTTGATGGCGTTGTAAACCATCATGAACGCGTACAGCGGATCGCAGTAATGGCCACCGGACTCACCTGCCATAGAACCATTCTGCAGTCTTTCGCCGAGATCATCAAGGAAATCTGTCGAGACAACATCGATGTCTTTCGTCTTTCCAGCTGCTTCAATCGCGGAGATCGCACCAAGAAGCGGGTCACCGCCGCCGCCTGCCGGGATGATCGCGTCAAGATTCGGATCTGCGCTCATCAGAGCATTTGCAGCCTTCGCACCGCCATCGGATGTTGTACCGGCGTACTGCGGCTCAGAAAGCTTTGCCTGATCATCTGCATGGTCCTTGTTCCACTCTTCAACGCCCTTCTTATAGCCTTCGTATCTGCCGAGCCATGTCGCATCGCCCTGTTCCCAGCCGATCAGGCCGATATCTCTGTCGCCCTTATCGAGGAGGATCTTAACAAGCTTTTCGCCGTTTTCAACCTCGTTTTCATGGACAGCGCCGACATAGTATGCAGACTGCTCTGCTGCCTTGTAGATGTCCGGGCTGTTGTCCTTGCTGATGATACGGAAGAACTGTGCCAGATAGACCTTGTTGTCATTGCAGGTCTTGATCGCAGATGTCATCTCTGTATCGGAAGAGTTGCAGATAACGATTCCCTGACATCCTGCCGCGCAGAGTGTCTCGACAGAAGCTGTAACCTTCTCAGATACATGGCCCTGATCAACGTACTGTACGTTGACGCCGAGTGCCTTCGCTGCCTCGTCGAGGACTTTCTTGCACTGCGAACCGAGGACATCTGTAGAAGACCAGATCGAAACACCGATCGTGATCTTGCTGTTATCGATCGATTTCGTTGCCTCTCCGGCCTTGCTCCCTGTCGATGAGGCACTGCCACATCCGGCGAGAAGTCCGCCAACCATCGTCGCACAGAGCGCTGTACTGATGAGTTTCTTCTTCAGTTTCATTCATTTCCTCCTTCTGCCGTATCCGGCAAGCCTGTCTGTTGTACATACATGTAAAGACATGTCCCGTTTTGCAAACAGACCTTTTGTGGAACCCATTTTTACATCTCATGCCGAAATCATTGTGCATTATTCTAATGATGCAGGCATTTTCTATGCATTATTTTGGTTCCTTTGCTGTTATCGACTATATATCATGGTCGTCATTTCGTCAACATGTCTGTACAAAATTTGTACACTTACACAAACAAACCTCCTACAGGTTTGTACATATTGACCAATTTCAGGAGAAGTTGTATGCTTTTTGTCAACTTGTACAGGTCGAAAAGGCCGGTCTTCTCCGACACAGCCTGTATAAGTTGGCGCGGCGAATAAACTGCGGTTCATGCGGCAAGGCTGCAGCGAAACGTAGACGGTTCCGGCAGGCCCAGCCCGGATGATCTGTTGACACAGCAAAAAGGCCTGCCGGATGGGCAGACCTTTCGCTTTGAAAAAACAAGACAAGAACGGACGCAGGCGGCGTCTCACCCGAGCGCCACATCAAGTGCCATCATGAGTGAAAAACCGGCCGCGAACATGATCACGCCGATATCCGAGTGCTCCCCGGAGGACATTTCCGGGATCAGCTCCTCGACAACAACGTACATCATCGCACCTGCCGCGAAGCTTAAGAGATACGGCATAATCGGAACAAACACGGAGGCCGCCGCAAGCATCAGCAGAGCGCCGAGCGGCTCAACCGCACCCGAGAGTATGCCGGACAGGCATGCCTGTCCCTTTCCCTTGCCTTGCGCATGAATGGGCATCGAGACGATCGCGCCTTCCGGAAAGTTCTGGATTGCGATGCCGAGCGAGAGCGCCATCGCGCTTCCTGCCGTGATCTTCGGCGAGCCTGCCAGAAATCCCGCATAGACGATTCCGACCGCCATGCCCTCCGGAATATTGTGGAGTGTCACCGCAAGAAGCATCATCGTCGTCTTTGCCAGGTGGTTTTTCGGACCTTCAGCCTTCGCCGCATTCATGTGAAGATGCGGGATGACATGATCCAGAAGCAGAAGAAACAGCGTGCCAAGCCAGAATCCGATCACCGCCGGGAGGAAACTCATTTTCCCCATGGAAGTGCTCTGCTCCATGGCCGGAATGAGCAGGCTCCAGATTGATGCGGCCACCATGACACCGGCCGCAAAGCCGGTCAGTGCACGCTGCACGGCACGCCCGAGATCCCGCTTCATGAAGAGAACACACATCGCTCCGAGCGAAGTCCCGATAAACGGAATGGCGATTCCCTGTGCAATACTTAAATTCATAAGGCTCCTTTCTCTGCTTCTCACGACAGATACCGAGTAAAAATAGTATAGCACAGAAAACACTCTGACGCTGAAAAAGTCCGGTCATTCACCTGATCGTTTGCCGTTCAGTGCGTGAGCGCCTGCGCAACAGCTTTCTTCCAGCCGCTGTAGAGCATCTCTCGTTTCTCTCCATCCATATCCGGCCGGTACACACTGTGGCGGACATGCCCGAAGATGTGCTCCGGGTCGTAAAGGCCGCAGGAGATGCCCGCACCATTTCGTTCCGGCCGGTTGTTCTCGTGATCCCAGTGAAGAGGCCGGACGCCTCGGAATCCCAGTACGGCGCGCCGAGTCCCGTAAAGGCCGGGATGAAGTAAGAGCCATCCTCCGGATTTGCATGTATGGCAAGCTTCTCCGTCTCACCTGCGCTGGAAATGAGACGCATCGCATCCTTAAGCCAGGTAATGACTTCAATAAACGCCAGGACGGTTTCTGCAAGGCTGTTCGCCTCCACGGCATGTCAGCCTCGCAGTCGATCGTCCATGAGCTCACGCCATCGATGAGTGGAGCCTACGCAGACATGAAGGAGCTCCTCGCAGGCAACGAGCCCCTCGCTCGCTGCTATTTTGCGGACAACGACTTAATTGCCGCCGGTGCCATCAAGGCCTTCCGGGAGAAAGGGCTCCGCATCCCGGAGGATGTTGCAATCGTCGGCTTCGACAACATCCCGATCTCTCAGATTCTTGACCTCACGACGATCAATGTGCCAAAAGAGCATCTCGGCAGACAGGCGGTTCTCCGGCTCCTGCAGCGCATAAAGGACCCGTCGATTCCTCCGGTCAAGATTGAGATCGGGACAAACCTCGTGGACCGGTACAGCTGTTAATCCGCCTTGTGCAAGCCTCATGACTGACGGGCGTTCTGTCCCGTGTATCTCAAGATCTCCCACTGCATATCATTTTCACACTTGACGCAAGTCCGAAAATGGACTAATATAGCTTTGGTCCGATTTCGGACTTTTATTCTTGCAGACAGAAAAGGACAATAAGTATATGGAAAAACAGGCCCCCTTTATCCGGCGCTTCGACGCCATTAATGACGCAATCAGCATGGCCTACCACAACCTGAGCCTGAAACTCGGATTCTCCGACGGAGAGTCCATGATTCTTTATGCCATGTACGACGGGGAACCAGTCACCCAGAAGGAAATTACGGAGCGAACCGGGATGAGTAAACAGACGGTAAGCTCAGCTGTCAGAAAGCTTGTGCAGAAAGGTCTTCTTGAGCCTCCGGAAGGTCTCCGGAATGAACCACTCCGGCTGACTGATCGCGGGAGAAAGGCCATGCGGGAAAGAATCAGCCTGATTGTCCACGTTGAAAACCTGGTTCTGTCTGATTGGACATCCGAAGAACAACAGCGGTTCCTTATGCTCAATCAGCGCTATCTGGATCGCCTGCGGCAGGAAATCAGCCAATTATCTGTACCAGAGAAGGAGTAAAGCAAAATCATGAACCGAATCCAATTGTCCGATCATTTTACATACCGGCGACTGATCCGCTTCACACTGCCATCTATCCTGATGATGATTTTTATATCCATCTACGGCGTTGTGGATGGATTTTTTGTGTCCAACTATGTCGGGACCACGCCCTTTGCGTCACTGAACCTCATCATGCCATTTATCATGCTGTTTGCCGCGATCGGATTCATGCTCGGTGCCGGCGGAAGCGCACTGACAGCCCTGACGCTCGGCAAAGGCGATCAGGAGCGGGCAAATGAAATTTTCTCACTCGTCATTTATACCGGCCTTGTTCTCGGCATCCTCTGCGCAGTGATCGGTATGATCTTCGCGCCAAAAGTTGCTGTCCTGCTGGGCGCCACAGCCAGGATGCTACCCTATTGCGTGACATACGCAAGAGTCAGTATGCTGGGTCTTCCCGCCTTCATGCTGCAGAACTGCTTCCAGACTTTTCTCATCACGGCGGAGCGGCCGCGGATGGGCCTTATTGTCACAGTTCTTGCCGGCGTGACCAATATGATCCTCGACGCGCTGTTCATGGGGGCCTTTCGCCGGGGCATAGGAAGTGCCGCTGCCGCCACCATCATCGGCGAGTATATCGGCGCCCTGGTTCCTCTGATCTACTTTTTTGCGCCAAATCACTCGAAGCTGCGCCTCACAAAGACGCATTTCTACGGAAAAGCCCTGCTGAAGGTCATCGCAAACGGGTCCTCGGAGTTTCTCTCGAATATCTCGATGTCTGTCGTTAATATGCTCTATAACTGGCAGCTGATAAGGCTCGCCGGCGAAAATGGCGTCTCCGCCTACGGCATTATCATGTACACGAATCTCATTTTCACAGGCGTCTACTTCGGATACTCGATGGGCGTATCGCCGATCGCCGGCTATCATCTGGGAGCAAGAAACACAAACGAGCTCCGGAATGTCTTTTCGCGCAGCATAAAAATAATCGCGGCCGCCGGCATCATCATGACAGCCTCCGCGATTTCAGCGGCCGGACCACTGGCAGCAATCTTCGCCCAAAAGAGCCCGGCGCTTCTGGCGATGACGACGAAAGCCATCCGACTCTACTCACTCTCGTACCTGATTATGGGGTTCAATATCTTCGGCTCCGCATTTTTCACGGCAATGAACAACGGCGCGGTCTCTGCCCTCATCTCGTTCCTTCGGACACTGGTCTTTCAGGTATCGAGTCTTCTAATACTCCCGCTGCTGCTGGGAATAAACGGAATCTGGCTGTCGATCGTGGCCGCAGAGGGCATGGCGTTGATCGTGACGCTGACTTGCCTCATCCGGTACAGAAGTGTATACCACTACGCCTGAGAAGCCTGGTGCAGGTTTTTCTTCAAAAGAACTCCAACAATGTTCCAGGTTTGAACTGTCCGGAAACCTGACATAGGGCCACACCCATCCTCTGCCCGGAGAAATCGCCGGATACGCGGCAACTTATCTGATATCGAGTTCAGGCGGCTCATCCAGGTGCTCAGAGACGTATTTTCCGTTCTTCTTACGCTGGCGCACGCACTCTGTGAGCAGATATTCGATCTGTCCGTTCACAGAGCGGAAATCGTCCTCCGCCCACGCGGCGATCTCATTATACAGTTTTTCGCTGAGCCGGAGCGGTACCTGCTTCTTCGCCATATGATCCCTTCTTTTTTCAAAACAACTGCGGACAGCCATGCCCTGACCGCCCGCACCGGTTTCCGGAATTGCCGGATGCAGGCGGATATTTTATTTTCAGCCGGCCGACGCAGATCTCCCGCATGCCTGACTGCTCTCACGGGCAAGCCCATGGGATAAACCGTGCCTCATTTTCCGACTTTGGAACAGTCGGCCACAGGCTTTCCATTCTCAGTCCGATCAATACAGGCTTCCCGAATTCACAACCGGCTGTGCGTCATGATTTCCGCACAGAACGACGAGCAAGTTCGAGACCATCGCGGCCTTGCGCTCCTCATCGAGCTCGACGGTTCCGTTCTCCTTCAAGCGGTCGAGCGCCATCTCAACCATACCGACCGCACCGTCAACGATCATCTTCCGCGCGTCGATCACGGCCGACGCCTGCTGTCTTTGGAGCATGACGGCCGCAATCTCCGGCGCATAGGCCAGATACGTAATTCTCGCCTCAATGATCTCCAGGCCGGCGTCCGCCACTTTGTCCTGAATCATGGCGCGGATCCGCTCAGCGACGACCGTCGTCGAGCCGCGGAGCGAACCGTCGTCCGCCTTGCCGTCCCCCGTCGTATCGATTCCCGGCGCGACATCGTACGGATAGATCTTCACGATGTCGCGAACTGCGGAGTCGCACTGCAGGGACAGATACTCCTTGTAATTATCGACATTGAACACAGCCTTCGCCGTATCCGTCACCTTCCAGATCACCGCAACGCTGATTTCGACCGGATTGCCGAGCACGTCATTGACCTTCTGCTTCGCGTTGCTGAGCGTCATAGCTTTGAGCGAAATCTTTTTATTTGCCTGCTGCGCGCCCTGCGAAGCGCTCTGCATAATCGTGATACGGCCTGCTCCGCGGTCCGAGTCATCCACGTCGCCGCTCTGGCCGAGCCTCGTCTTCGCGGCCGGATTGACCGATGTGCAGAACGGATTCACAAAGTAGAAACCTGCGCCCTTCAGTGTACCAACATATTCGCCGAACAGTGTGAGAACCAGCGCCTCCTGAGGTTTCAGAACCTTGAGTCCCATAAGCGGGATCCAGCCCACACCAAGGAGAATAAAGCCTCCAAGTATGAGAGGCAGAAACGGTTCATCCTCTGTTCCAATGATTGTGCTCTCCACAATCATAAAGACCGAAAGCGCTATCACCGCGATAGTCAGAATCATTGCCGGCATGCCATGCTTCTTTCCCTCAAGCACCTTTTCCTTCATCGGTTTCTGTTCCGATCCAATCTTTCCACTCATAGTGTCACCTTTCCGTCCCTTCCCGGGACATCAGAAAATGAAATGAGCTCCGCTGTGGTTCCGGTTGCCAGTCGCGCGGAATCAGATATTTATCTGATATCAATTTGATATCAGATTTAAGTGGAATTGTCAAGGTCCTTCGTAAATTCTGGTTCCCTGAATATCATTGGCACCGGGTAATCCCGGTGCGAAGCAGCCGCCGTTTTTTAGCAGAAAAAGAACCATGCAGGTCTTTCCCGCATGGTTCCTTGCATTTGTCCGTATTCTTTTCCAGCCGGTCAGCCGCCCGCGACTGAAGCAGCGGGATTCCCGGCCTTTCTGAATTGAGGAATTCCACAGATTTTTGCAGCAGCCGTCTGAAAATCACAAGCGCACGAAAGCCCGCCGCCTGCATGCTCTGTCAGTCGAAGACAAGCACTCTCTTCGAGATGTCCTCTTTCTCCTTTGCGTCTGGCTCTGCGACAATGCCACCGAACGGCATCTGCGCGATGAGCTTCCAGCTCTCCGGCAGATCGAGCATAGCCTTCACAGCGCCGTCGATCACCGGATTGTAGTGCTGCAGATTCGCGCCGACACCGAGCTCGCGGAGAGCTGTCCAGATGTTAATCTGCAGCATGCCGTTTGCCTGATTGGCCCAGACCGGGAAGTTCGCCGCGTAGAGCGGGAACTGCTCCTGCATGGCCTTCACGACTGTCTCATCGTAGAAGTAGAGAATCGTTCCGGCAGCGGCCTTAAAACCGTCGATCTTCTCCCGCGCGACTTTGCCTCCGAACGCGTCATAAATTTTGTCCCAGAGCTCATCCTGCTTTGCGCCCGTCACGACAACAGCCCGCGCGCTCTTCATATTGAAGGCATCCGGCACAAGCTCCGTCACTTTCTTAACAGTCTGAGCGACCTTATCCGCAGAGACCGGCAGCTCCTTGTTCAACTGGTAAATAGATCTTCTCTTTGCTAATGCTTCTGTCACTGACATATCTGTTCTCCTTTTCATGTATGACTTATCCCCGTCGGCAGGGCCGGCGTCCGGTCTGTGCGTGTCCTGTCGGAATGGTTTCTCATTTTCCGGACAAGTCTGTCACCCGCCTTTGATCTTCCGATCATTTGCATGATTTCACTATATCAGAAACTGTCTCTTCCGCAATACCGTTCTTTTCCAATACCAGGTATGGACAGGCATACTTTTCAGCATCTGCGCGAAAAATTTGCATTTCGTGGCCGAGATCCACCAGGCAATGCTTCCTCCCTTCATGTTCGCTGTCTCAGCCATCGCCCGTCTTCTTTCGCGCGGTCATGGGACAGCAAGCTCCGTCCGCCCGCCATATCGACCATTCCGCACCTTTCTTCCGCGTGGTCATGAGGCAGACCGCAAAAAAAAGGAAAATACACATACCCGAGGAGCCCGAATGTTGTCTGTGCAACACAAAAAAGTCACTCTTTCCGTTAAACTCTTATCAGAATCAGAGAAATTCAACATATAAACATAAGGAGTAATTGCAATGAGTATGTTTTTAGGTCCCATTCACTACTGGCTTTACGGCAAGATTGGTCATCAGGAGGAGCTGACCCGCCGGCTGTCCGAGACAGCGGTCCAAGAAGGCTGGATCGCAGATGCCAATGAATATATTCGTGACCTGCCGGCGCTTGAGACAGTGATTGACGAGGAGAACATTCACGGCTGGCTTCAGGCCCGGATCTCAGATGCGGAGCGGCGCTATGCTGCCCTCGTCCTTGCTGCAGTCGGGCAGGATGACACGCGGCTTGGCAGATTCTGCGAGGCAGCTTTCGCCTTCGGCAGGGAACACGCACTGTCTGCAGGAACAAGCCCCGAAGACGCATACAAGGCATTTGAAGATTTCTTCGTAAACGGAATGCCCTGCGACCATGTCAACTCCGTTACAGCAAGCAGCGATACTTCTCTCTCCTGGGAACAGACACAAGAGCTGCATGCCGGAAGCTGGACATCTCAGGGCGGAAGCGTTGACCCGTACTATCAGCTGCGCAAGAGCGTCATGGACGGGATGCTGTCCGCATGCAGGCTCAGTCTGTCCATGGCTGACAAAGACCACTATATGCTTGCAATCGCCTGAAGAAGCCGTTCAAATCACGGGATTCCTCTGGCATTAATCATTGATTGAACCTGCAGCTCTGTGTTATAAATTGCGGCGTAAAATCCACAGGCTTGCCTGTGGGATGAAAGCTGCCCTTTGACTTGACAGTAGCATAGAATAGATATATATCTCTATGTATAGGGAGATTGACTGTACTTCCTTGCTGAAAAGCAGATTTACACTTGTAACTCCAAAGCCTGAAAATGGTGTACGATTACAAGCTACACTTGGCAATCAGAACCCCACGGGCTTGCCCGTGGGAGCAGTCAGGATGCAGACAGACAGAGATGACGAGCATTCATGATTTACGATTGATTTCGCCCAGAAACGAGGAGGATGCATGATGATTACAATCTATGGTATGCCGTCCTGCCCGGATTGCTCCTATGTAGCATCACAGGTCAGCGGCAATGATCAGTTCCAGATGGTCGACATCGGCGCTCATGTGAGGAACCTGAAGGCTTTCTTAAGGCTTCGCGACACAAATCCGGCCTTTGCCGGCGCGAAGGCAAATGGCTATGCCGGGATTCCCTGCTTCGTAAAGGAAGATGGTTCCGTGACGTTAAAGCCGGAGGACGTCGGGCTGAAGTCAAGACCGGAAAAGGTCCCTGCCTGCCGACTGGACGGCAACGGATGCTGACCGGCACAGGCAAACTGACTAATGCAAAACCGCCGAGAGGAACGCGCTCATACCGTTCCTTTCGGCGGTTTTTCTCATCAAGCTGATGAGATTTCCTGAAGCTGTTCGAGAATGGAAGATGAACCGGTTGCCGTTAAGCCTTACGAGACCTATGACAAGTGTTGTATATCCGCCTTTCGGAAGATGATGCGGCAGATTGCGTCTCCCCTCTTTCAAAGGACATGGAAATTTGCTTGTTCGCCTCTTCACAGCAGAAATCTTTTTGTAAAGACTCTGTAAAATCCAGTTGACCTGTATTATAGTATTGGATTGGAATGTTGTGTAAACTTTTTGAGAACAGGAGATTTCTATGAACGACGTAAAAGCAATTGATGATGCCCGCACTCTGGGCATACCCAAAATGCTGGTCCTGGGACTCCAGCATATGTTCGCCATGTTCGGCGCCACGATCCTTGTCCCCATCCTTGTCAATGATTACTTCAAGGGAGAAGGTCTTAACATCCAGGTGACCCTCTTTTGCGCGGGAATCGGCACTCTGCTTTTTCACCTGATTACAAAAGGAAAACTTCCGGCCTTCCTGGGATCCTCATTTGCCTTTCTCGGCGGATTTGCGACCGTCGCGAACCTCAAGACCGGCATTTACAAGCATATGACGATGGGGGAAAAACTTCCCTATGCCTGCGGCGGAATTGTCGTCGCCGGTCTTCTCTATCTGGTTCTGGCCCTTATCATAAAGCTTGTCGGCGTAAAAAAGGTAATGCGCTACCTGCCCCCGGTTGTTACCGGGCCGATCATCATCTGCATTGGCCTCTCCCTTGCCCCCTCGGCAATCAGCAACGCAAAGACCAACTGGCTTCTGGCGCTCATCGCACTTGCCGTCGTTATCATCTTTAACATCTGGGGAAAGGGCATGCTCAAGATCATCCCGATCCTCATGGGCGTCATCATTTCCTATATCTGCGCTGTAATTTTCCAGGCCTTTGGTATGACCAACGCGGACGGATCTTCGATCATCGAGTTCGGAGCGATTGCCAAGGCCTCGATCATAAACCTTCAGCCTTTCCAGATCTGCAAGTTTGACCCCACCGCGATCCTTGTCATGGCCCCGATCTCTATTGCAACCATGATGGAGCATATCGGAGATATCTCCGCAATCTCCGCCACATGCGGCAAGGACTTCATTACAGATCCCGGACTCAACCGGACTCTGCTCGGCGATGGACTCGCGACCGCTCTGGCCGGCTTCATCGGCGGACCAGCCAACACGACATACGGAGAAAACACCGGCGTCCTCGAGCTCTCGCATGTACATGACCCACGTGTCATCCGCCTGGCAGCCATTTATGCCATTATTCTCTCCTTCTTCCCGAAGGTGGCGGAGCTGATCGGCACCATGCCTTCAGCAATCATAGGCGGAATCAGCTTCATCCTCTACGGAATGATTTCCGCCATTGGTGTCCGGAACGTCGTCGAAAACCGCGTCGACTTCAAGAACTCCAGAAATCTGATCGTGGCGGCGGTCATCCTCGTTACCGGGCTTGGTTTCTCCGACGGACTGACCTTCCAGATCGGATCCACTTCAATCACGCTGACAAGCCTTGCCCTTGCCTCTATCTTTGGAATTGCCTTAAATGCAATTCTTCCGTATAAGGACTATGATTTCAACGAAGAAGAGGCCGGCGATCTGAAGACTGCGAACGGGATAGAAGACGAAGACAGCTGACCTATGCGCTGCCTGAAGAAAAGTTCTGTTTATACGGTCTGCCGGATGCATGCGCAGTGAGCCGGAGAAATCTGAAGCTGGAGCCGGCAGATCCGCCGGCTCCTCATTTCCGGAGCGGCTTCCCCATCTGCTTCGCCACTTGCCGGATAATATAGCTGTAGGCGATCAGCGTAAAGATACCCGCGCCGATCCACGCGGACGGATCGCAGAAGGCCGCCAGCAGGTAATTATGAAAATGCATGGACAGCCCGGCAGTCGCCGTGCGGCAAAGGAGCTCCGTGATGCCGCTGCACATTGGCAGAAGCCCATAGCCGCAGCCCTGCATTGTGCTCCGGAAAATGAAGATAAAACTCAGCGGGATGTAGCAGACCGTGCAGAACCAGACATAGGGCCTTGCCCATTTCAGAAGCTCCGTAAAGTTTTCATGGCTTGCAAAAAAGAGCCGCATCGTCGCGGGCGTAAGCACAATCACAAGGACAGCGGCTGCCACCGAATAGATACACATCGAAAGCACGGCGGCCTTGACGCCCTTGTGGATTCTGTCCACATCGCCCTTGCCGTAATTCTGCCCCGTGTAGCTCGCCATGACCTGCCCCATCGAGAACATGCCCTGGGTGAGCAGGCTCTGAATCTTATTGCTGGCCGAAAAAGCCTCCACAGCCACAGCGCCGAAGCTGTTCACAGCCGTCTGCATGATCATGGTGCCCGAAGCTGTGATCGCTGACTCGAGAGCCATCGGCACGCCAACTGTGAGCTGCGCCTTCGTCGCATGTCTGTGAAAATGCCACTGATCCTTATATGGCACGAGAATTCTTACCTTCTTCAGGATATACACCACGCAAAGCGCGGCAGACACGCCCTGGGAGAGGACCGTTGCATGTGCCGCTCCAGCCACACCCATGTGGAAATTAATGATAAAACAAAGATCAAGCACGACATTCAGGACAGCCGAGATAATCAGAAAGACAAGCGGCGCCTTGCTGTTGCCGACGCTTCGGAGAAAAGCTGAGAACAGGTTGAACGCCACAGAGCAGACGATACCCTTGCAGATGATCGTGATGTAGGTCTCCGCGTCCCTGAAAATAGCCTTTGGCGTATTCATGAGCGTAAGTATTCCCCGCATCGCAAGGAGTGAGGCCGTCGTCATGACAAGAATCACAACGATCGAGAGGAGGATTGCATTTGCCACGGAGATCTTCATGCCCTCCTCATCCTTCGCGCCGCACCGCTGGGCCGTGAGAACGGTAAACCCCTGCGTGAGGCCTGTCGAAAATCCGATGACAAGGAACATGATCGTGCCCGTCGAGCCGACCGCGCCGAGCGCCCCCGCACCGACAAAGCGGCCGACGATAATCGTGTCGCACATGTTGTAAAGCTGCTGAAAAACATTACCGATGAAAAGGGGGATCATAAACTCCCAGATGACCTTCATCGGATTCCCCTTCGTCAGATCCAGATTCATGCTGCCAGTACTCCTTCTGTCTGAGAAATTCCAATCCGGATATGCCCGCTCCAGACGATCTGAAGACGGCATATCCCTGCTGCGCATGCAGGAAATGCACAGATTCCGTCTCGCAGAACGCCATTATAAGGAACCGCACAGAAAGAATCAAGGGGGGTCCGATAATTTACCGGAAATTTACGAGGGCTCACTTCTCATCCGCACAATAGCCAGAAGAACAACCCCAAAAAGCGCGCACCATCCCCTGCTCACAGCCGGTTCGCTCTGCTTCTCCGCAGCCTCCTCAGGAACGCAATCAGCTCTGTCAGCCACCTCATGATCGTAAACTCCGCAATCGCAAAGACAGCGCACAGTGCCGCAGCCGGCACCGATATAGCATCCATACTGAACAGCGTTTTAAATCCAGTCGTGCACGCCAGAATAACGCCAATCGCGCACACAATAAAGACAGAGACATGGTACCAGTTAAGAGGCTTTGTGATTTCCGCAAGAATCATAAAGCCAATCAGAGAGAGCAGGTAGGTGCTCGCTGTAGAAATATCTCTCGACGGAATGGCGAACAAGAGGCCGAACTGCATCAGCGCGGCGATTGTGAAAAATGAAGTCAATGCCGCCGGCAGTGCGCGGAGCATCGTATTCCTGAGAAAACCATCCTCCTCCTTCTGCTGGTTGTCCTCCAGCGTGAGAAGAAAGGCCGGAATTCCAATGTTGAACAGAGAAATCAGTGAAACCTGGCTGGAATCAAGCGGATACGTGAAACTGTGCATGATTGAGAACACGGCAAGCAGCAGGGAAAAAATATTCTTGTACAGAAATAGCGTCGCCG
Organism: uncultured Eubacteriales bacterium; assembly: GCA_900320615.1. Classification (GTDB taxonomy): domain Bacteria; phylum Bacillota; class Clostridia; order Lachnospirales; family Lachnospiraceae; genus Chordicoccus. The sequence goes on along the minus strand of ONSX01000019.1, from coordinate 17,837 downwards.
ATCTCGTGATGTTATTGACGTCGCGCCTTCCCTCGGCCACAATATTCTGCATATGAGAGAAATCCGAATCCATCAGAACGACCTGTGCCGCCTGCCTTGCCGCATCTGAGCCCGATCCCATCGCGATTGAGCAGTCGGCCTCCTTCATCGCCAGGATATCATTCACACCATCGCCCGTCATGGCCACCTTCCGTCCGCAGCGGTGAAGCGCCTCAACAATCTCCCTCTTCTGCTCCGGCCTGACCCGTCCGAAAACCGTATAATCCTGAATCGCCTCATCGATCATCGCCGGTGTTGTCAGCGAAGTAGCGTCAACATATCTGTCCGCATGCTCAATGCCCGCGGTCGCCGCAATGCGGGACACGGTATGCGGATTATCGCCGGAGATCACCTTGAGCTCCACACCCCGCTCATGAAAATACCGGAACGTACTCCCTGCCGTCTCCCGGATCTGATCCTTCAGACAAATAAAGAGAACTGCATGTCCGTCCCTTGTGAGCACCAGAACGCGCTCGCCGGCCTCCAATTTCTTATCCATAAATGACTTTCCGGCATTCAGGTCATCCGCGCTCAGCAGATATTCCGGTGCGCCGAGGCAGTAAAGGTGCTCCTTTGTCCTGACCTGAGAATACTTGGTCTTTGAACTGAACGGTCTCACTTCTTCTGCCGGAATGGACGCACCCGTGCCGCACCACGCGCGGATCGCCCGCATCGTGCTGTTTGAATCCGGAACCGTGCCCGCATAGCAGGCGAGAAGCCGGCCTGACTCGCTCTCTCTTGCAAGCAGCGCCATCTCCGCTCCCTCAGCTGCAGGAGAAAGCACCGCGGAGACCGACATTTCGCCAGTTGTGATCGTTCCGGTTTTATCCACGCACAGAACGTCCACGCGGGCAAGCGTCTCGATGCTCTTCATATCATGGAGCAGAACCTGCTTTCCGGCAAGTCGGGCCGCGCTCATCGCCAGAGCTACTGTCGCAAGCAGATACATTCCCTCCGGAATCATGCCGGTCAGTGCGCCGGCCATAGACGTCACAGCCGTCTTCAGTCCAGTCCCGTTTACGCCGATAGACTGGTAAAGCAGCAGCGCGCCGACGGGAATAATCGCAATTCCAAAAATCCTGATAATCCGCTCGATATCGCGCACCATGTCCGCCGGCTTCTCGCTCACCTGCTTCGCCTTGTGCGTAAGCTGTGACGCATACGACTCACTGCCGACACGCATAAGCTTCATCCATGCCCGGCCGGAGACGACAAAGCTCCCGGAACGGAGCTCCGCGCCCTCTTTCCTGACAATCTCATCCTGCTCGCCGGTCAGGAGCGCTTCATTGACCGAGAGTCCGCCGGCAATGACAATGCCGTCCGCCGGAATCTGCTGTCCGCTCTCAAGAAGAACCACATCGTCCTGCACGAGATCTCCCGAGGAAATAATCTCCTCGCGGCCATCGCGCATCACTTTGTAGTTCGTCACATCAAGAAGAGAAAGTTTATCAAGGACGCGCTTCGCATAGATCTGCTGCGCAATACCGATGAGGATGTTTGCGATAATAACAGGAAGAAAGGTCAGTCCCCTGAAGGCCCCAACCGCAATGAGGAGCGCCGCGATCACCGCAAAGATCAGGTTGAAATAGGTAAATACATTGGATCTTATAATCTGCGATACGCTCTGCGACGAATGATCCTCCGCCTGATTCGTCTTTCCCTGCGCCACGCGCTCCTGCACCTCACCGCTGGCAAGTCCGCGCAGATTTTCCGGCGCAAGACTACCGGACTGTTCTGCTTTCTGATTTTCCTGCATAGCACACCTCCTCAGCCGGAACCCATGATCGCTATATTATCATTATACACCGTCACGGGCCGGAGCAGGCGCTCATGATTTTCCTTCGAAATGCCCTCTTGCAAATTCCATGTCCTGCACGAGCTCAACAGTCCCGAGATATTGTCCGGACTTATCCCGCACCGCCATATATCTGACGAGCATCGGGCGCCCGCCTTTTTCCATCCAGACCTGGACGGAATCGCGGAGACCAGTTCTGAAATCATCGATGATCTGCCGCACCATCGGCTCAACTTTCGGCGGATGGCAGGAAAATACCTCACGGCCAAGAGCCATGGCGGGCCGCTTGAATGCCTTCGGACCTTTCGTTTCATTAAAGAAGCGGTTGATGTTTGCTGCGTCGACGAAGGTAATCTCCATCGGAATCGTATTGAGAAGCGCAGTGAGCTGCTCACGTGTCAGGGAACCGCCGGGCATAACAATGTCTCCCTCCGGATCTGCCGGGGAAGCCGCTGCCGCCTGTTCAGCGTCTTCCCAGATCGCCCGTGTGCCTCCGAAGCAGGCCTCGTAATCTTTGGAATCCTGATAGATACCGTACCACTCTTCTTCCGTGAAATTGACAGCGCAGATCGGGAACAGGATATTCTGCTCCTTATAAATCATCTCCTCTGCACGGGTCAGCGCAGCATCCAGCTGCTTCTTCCACGTTGCGCTGTGCTCCGTTACCTTCGCAAGCCTGCCGATCTCATCACGGATTTCATCGTCCACCGTCCACATGATATCAGAAGGACCGGACACACCGTACCTGACTTTGAGAAGGGGATAGATCAGATCTCCTTTCTTTGCGTAGTGAATCGAAATTTCGCAGATCTCGGAAATGAGAGATTCATCGCCCGTTTCCCTGTATTTCTTAATCAGGCCGGCAAGGGCATCGTTCTCCCTTGTCAGTGTATACAGCGGGTGACCTGCAATCGCCTCGAGCGCGGCAGCCCTTTCGTTCTTATTCGAATAATTCTTTTGGGGGAAAGCCTTCTGCTTCTTAATCTCCTCCTGTGCCTTCTTTCTGAGAACAGAAGCCTCCACTTCTTTCTCTGCATTAGCAATCTTCTCTTCCTTCGTCGCTCCGTGGAACAGAGCGGAATGAATATCGCAGAGCTTCTGCACCTCCGTCAGTGGCATGCCTTCCTTCATCAGCTCCTGCTCCGCCTGCATGATCTCGGACGCCTCGACATCGCCGAACTCACGGACAAAATCTGCCCGGACACGTTCCAGCGACTCACCGTCAGCAAGCCGCCTGAGATAGGCTTTCAGTTGTTCTGTTCGGCCGCCGGAGGCGCGGGCTGCATTTTCAGAATCCGGCTCAGGTTTAGCGGAAGAAGCCGTCAAATCAGGCATATCCCCGGCAAGCTCAAATCCATGTTCCGTCAGAGTGGCCGCGACGTCAGCCATGGATATGTGCTTCATGTTCGCACCCTTTGGAATCGTCATGACCTTGCCGACGGAATGTAACATGGGCGCCTTTGTAATCTCCGTAAATCCGAGCTCTGCCATAATCTGCACGAGTTCCGGGTATTCCTGCGTCAGTTCAAAAACAGTTTTATGTAGATCGAGTTTCTTTGCCATCGTAGTAATCTCCTTTGCTTTTGATCAGATTATACGCGCAATAAAAGCTCCTGTCTGTTGTCCATGCAACACCCCATACGTTTCAGTCTCTCAGAATCCGGAAATACGATCGCTCATACCTTCCACTCGCTATATTCCTTCACCATCTTCACCACCGTTCCGGAAAGAAGAAGGAGCGCGATGAGGTTCGGGATAGCCATCATCCCGTTGAAGGTATCCGCAATCGACCAGACAAGTCCCAGATCCATCGTGGCGCCGAGAATCGCCACCAGAGAATAGAGCAGAAGGAAGGGCTTCACCGCCTTCTCATTGAAGAGAAATTCGATGCAGCGGGATCCGTAGACGCCCCAGCCGATAATCGTGGAAAATGCAAAGCAGACCAGCGCGACTGCGGTAAAAATCGAGATCCATCCTCCATACGTCGCCGTAAATCCCTGAATCGTCAGCGCCGCACCGGCATCCTGTCCATAATGGACAGGAATTCCGCTGCAGAGAATGACAAGCGCAGTCAGTGTACAGATCACAATCGTATCGGCGAAGACCTCAAAAATCCCAAAGAAGCCCTGCTTAACCGGTTTTCTTGTGTCTGCACTCGCATGGGCCATGGACCCGGTACCAAGACCAGCCTCATTTGAAAAGATGCCCCGGGAGACTCCCTTCTTCATCGTGAGGAAGATAGAACCGACTACGCCTCCGGTCACCGCTGACGGATGGAAGGCGCCATCGAAGATAGAAGCAAAAACAGCCGGAACCCGTCCGATGTTCAGACAGACGACTCCCAGTGAAAGAATCACATAAAACAGAGCCATAAAGGGAACCAGTCGCTCAGTCACCCTGCCGACACGCTTGATTCCGCCGAGAAGAATTCCGGCGACAAGGGCCATGACAATAAGTCCGACGACAAGGTTCACAAGCTTCGTGTGCCCGCCCATGCCATAGTTCGACAGAGCGGAATTAACGGCCGTCGTGATCGTGTTCACCTGGGTTGCATTCCCGGTTCCGAAGACCGTCAGGACTCCGAAAGCGGCGAAAATATAAGCAAGCCAGATCCACTGCTTCCCCAGTCCGTTCTTGATATAGTACATCGGGCCGCCGACCAGCTCCCCCTTCTTATTCTTTTCCCGGAAGCGGACGGCCAGAGTCACCTCGGAAAACTTCGTGCACATGCCAAGAACAGCAGAGATCCACATCCAGAAAACAGCTCCGGGACCGCCAATCGCGATCGCCCCGGCCACGCCGGCGATATTTCCCGTCCCGATGGTCGCCGCCAGTGCCGTACAGACCGCCTGAAAGGGAGTCAGGGCGCCTTCCTGCGCGTCCCGTTTCCGAAACATACGGCCGAAAGTCACCTTCATGGCGTAGCCGAATTTCCGGATCTGGATAAAATGGGTTCGGATGCTTAAAATAAGGCCAACTCCAAGGATCGCCGCCATGGCAGGCACGCCCCAGATGAATCCGTTGACCGCTGCATTGATTTGCTCTATCAGTCCCACAATACAATAACTCCATTTTCCTTGATTTTTCTGCAAAGACACTCAGAAATGGTTGCAGACATACTTTTTAATTATATCACTTCTTCTGCGTCTCCTCAATGGATAGGGGAACGCGCTTCACAGCAGCTGTCAGCTCACCGGAAAGCGCGCTGTACTCTGCGGACACACTGACTGGAACAGCGGTGACAAGAAATGCCGCGGGGCTCATTATATACCCATGCTTTGTGGCAGTAAAATAGATGGATTTAATCATTCCACCGTCACCGACTTCGCGAGGTTTCTTGGCTGGTCCGGATTGACGCCGCGGCCCGTCGATGTATAGTAGGCCAGCATCTGACAGATCACAATAACCTCGAACACCGTGAATTCATCCGGCACATCCGGGATATGAAAATGCACATCGCACAGGGCCGGATCGGTGACATTCTCATCACGGCTCAGAAGAATGACATAGGCACCTCTGGCCTTCGTCTCGCGGATATTGGAAATAACCTTTCCGTGGACATTCTTCTGCGTGGATATCGCGATGACCGGAACACCATCCTCCACCAGGGAGATCGTCCCGTGCTTGAGTTCACCAGCCGCATAGGCCTCCGCATGAATGTATGAGATCTCCTTGAGCTTCAGGGCTCCCTCCATCGCGACCTTGTAATCGAGGCCGCGGCCGATGTAGAAGACATCCCACGCGTGGATCAGGCGCTTCGTGAGCGCAGCGACCCTGTCCTCATAGCCGAGCATCGTGTGAACCATATCCGGAACCGTGCGCAGAGTCTCGACAAATTCCTTCGCCTCCGGAATCAGAATCTTCTTCCCGATAAGACCGAGTTTCACGCCGATCAAATAAAAGGCAGCGACCTGCGACGTGTACGCCTTCGTGGAGGCAACGGCGATCTCCGGGCCTGCATGCGTGTACATCACATAGTCGCTCTCGCGCGCAATCGACGAGCCCTTCACATTGACAAGCGCGAGCGTCTTCTTCGTGCGTGTCTTGGCCAGACGGAGCGCGGCCAGCGTGTCGATCGTCTCGCCGGACTGCGAGCAGACGATGACAAGCGTGTGCGCATTCAAAACAGGCCTCTCATAGCGGAACTCAGAGGCAATCTCACAGCTGACAGGAATTCCAAAATTCTCGCGGATCATCTGTGCGCCGACCATGCCCGCATAGAGAGCCGTGCCGCAGGCAATTACCGTGATGTCACGGACGTCTTCAAAGAGAGAATCATCGATGCCGTCAACAGAGAAGTCCGGAAGGGAATCCCTGATGCGCGGCGCAATCGTCTTTGCAATCGCATCCGGCTGTTCGTGGATCTCCTTCAGCATGAAATGCGGATATCCCTCCTTCTGGGCCGCAGACACGTCCCAGTCGACCGTGAGATACTCAGGCTTCACCTCGTTTCCGTCCATATCCTCAAGTCTGATCCCCTCCGGCGAAAGCGTCAGCAGGTGATACTCCGGAACCGCAAAATACCGCTTCGAGTAGTCGATAAATGCAGTTAAATCTGAAGCGATGAAGGCTCCGTCTTCTTTTGTCCATGTCGCAACCATTGGGCTCACATTGCGGATCGCAAAGATCTTTCCCGGATACTCCTTGAAGAGTGCGCAGAAGGCAAAGGAGCCCTTCATTTCCCGGACAGCCGCCTTGAGAGCCTCTCCCGGATCGCCGAGCTCGTCATACTTCGTACTAATAACGGCAGCGGCGACCTCCGTATCGGTCTGCGACTTGAGCTTCGGTCCGAAGCCGTATGTATCCGTCAGCTCCTGGTAATTTTCGATGATGCCGTTGTGGATCAGCGCCACATGGCCGAATTTGTGCGGATGGGCATTTGCCGTGGAGACACCGCCGTGCGTCGCCCAGCGCGTATGCCCAATCCCGCAGATGCTGTCATTTTCGTCGTCGCAGACGGCCGCGAGATCGCTCACCTTGCCCGCCGTCTTCCGGATAGAAATATGCGTCGTGTTATCGCGAAAGTACGCGATGCCGGCACTGTCATAACCTCTGTACTCGAGACGCTTCAAACCCTCGAGCAGGATGGGCTGCGCCTTATGAAAGCCTGTAAAGCCAATAATTCCACACATAATAAGCTCCTCCTTAAATCACTTCCGTCTTGTCCTTCAGAAGTTCTCTGACCTGGTCGGAAAATTTCCCGGCCGTCACGATGCCTGTAATCTCTTCCCAGCGCGCATAAGAAAAGCGGTCCTGATTCAGAGCCTTGCTGCTGTCGGCCACGACATACGTCCGGTCAGAACGCTGCACACTCAGCTGCTTCAGGTTCGTTTCCTCGTAGGACACGGATGTCGGTCCGTCCGAATTCCTGAACCCGTCTGATCCTAGAAAGGCAAGATCGGCGTGGAGCGATGAGAGTACTTCCAGCGTCCACCCCCCGACCGTAGCCTTGCTGCTGTGCCGGATCTTTCCGCCGGTCAGGTAAATATCATTATCCGACTCCGCCAGGATGTTGACGAGATTCACGGAATTCGTAAATACAGTAAGCCCCTTCCGCATCGTGAGCTGGCGGGCAATCGCATTGGTCGTGCTTCCCGCATCGAGAAGGATCGTCGCATTCTGCGGAATGAGGTCCATCACTTTCACCGCAATTTCCGCTTTTGCATCCTTATTAAGAAAATCCTTCTCACTCAGCGTCTTTTCCACGGCGTTTATCTTTGCGATGGCTCCACCGTGATTTTTCTCCGCGATTCCGGCCTCCTCAAGATAAATGATGTCCTTCCGGATCGTCTCGGTCGAGACATGGAAGAGCTCAGCCATCTCCGTAGCCTTGATACTTCCGTCTCGCAGAAGGATCTGCGCAATCTGGTTGCGCCGGTCAGCTGTCAATTCTGCCATATGCTTTACTCCTCATTCTATTCTGTAGTGCTTCAGACCTTGCGGTTCTCTGGTAATCACAGTCCCAACTCCTGCTGTCCTTTTTCCTCCAGTCCCACACCAGAATCTTGGGATATTTCTCATTTTCAAATCAGACTATAGCACATATAGCAACAAATGCCAAGTTTTTAAGTTGCGAAAAATTGCATTTTCTTGTTGACAAGCAATGTTTCGCAAGCTATTATGTATTTAACAGCAAGCGATCGCAATATTTATTATTTGATTTAATTGGAATCCAATCTGGCAAACGAACGGAGGTTACGGATCATCATGAAGGAAAAGATTCAGAGCTTCGGACGCTTTTTGAGCGGCATGGTCATGCCGAACATCGGAGCGTTCATCGCATGGGGCCTGTGCGCGGCGCTTTTTATTGACACAGGCTGGCTGCCGAACAAGCAGCTGAGCACAATCGTCGGACCATTTTTAACATACGCACTTCCGCTTCTGATCGCCTACACCGGCGGCAAGATGGTAGCGGGCACAAGAGGCGCAGTCATGGGTGTCATTGCTGCCATGGGCGTCATTCTCTCAAACCCGGACACAACAATGCTGATGGGCGCCATGATCATGGGACCGCTGGCAGGTCTCGTGATCAGGGAGTTCGACAAAGCAGTCGACGGCCACATCATTCCGGGCTTTGAGATGCTGGTCAACAACTTCTCGATCGGAATCATCGGTCTGCTTCTAGCCATCGTCGGATTTTACCTGTTCGGACCGATCATGGCCGGCATTCTGGCTGCTCTGCAGACCGGCGCTGCATTTCTGGTGCATCACGGAATCCTGCCGCTGGTCTCCATCATCGTTGAACCGGCGAAAGTGCTGTTCCTCAATAACGCCATCAACCACGGCATCTTCACCCCACTCGGAGCAGAGGAAGCCAAGAAACTCGGCCAGTCCGTCTTCTACATGATCGAGACTAACCCCGGTCCGGGCACAGGAGTTCTGCTTGCCTACTGGTTCTGCTGCAAGGATAAGGCGACAAAGCAGTCAGCGCCGGGCGCTCTGATCGTCCATCTGCTCGGCGGCATTCACGAGATTTCATTTCCGTATATCCTGATGAACCCGCTCCTTCTGATCGCCACGATCGGAGGCAGTATGGCCGCGATGTTCTACAACACGATCTTTGGCCTTGGTCTCAAGGGCCCGGCTTCCCCGGGTTCCATCTTTGCTTTCGTTGGCATGGCTCCGAAGGGACAGACACTGGCAGTTCTTCTGAGCGCGGCAATCGCCGCAGGTGTCTCATTTGCCATTGCCGCTCCGATTGTGAGACTGGCAGGCGCAAAGACGAGCCTCAGCGACGCGGAGAAGGAAGTCGCAGCGAGCAAAGCGGCGTCCAGAGGACAGGCTCAGCCGGTACTTGCCCCGGCACAGGAAGGAACAGTGGACCTTCGGACACTCGATCACATTGTCTTCGCCTGCGACGCGGGCATGGGCTCATCGGCCATGGGCGCTGCGATTCTGCAGAAAAAGCTCGAGGCAGCCGGTCTTGGCAACATCAAGGTGACGCACTCCTCTGTCTCTGAAATCCCGAAGGGGACACAGTTTGTCGTATGTCATCACGACCTGGTAGAACGCGCGAGAAAGAGCGCACCGCAGGCCAGAATTGTCACGATCAACAATTTCATGACGGCACCGGAGTACGAAGAAATTGTTCAGGCAATCCTCGATTCAAGAGAAAACAAACATACCGCGAAAGAAGAGGCGTCTGACTACCACGGCGGCGTTCTCATCAAGAAGAATATCCGCCTGAACCTTCCATCCGCACCGAAGAACCAGATCATCCGCGACATCGGCAATGCCCTCGTGGAAACCGGCTATGTCACGCCGGCCTACGTCGACGCGATGATCGCGAAGGAAGACGTCTTCAATACCGCGATCGGCAACTCGCTTGCCATCCCGCACGGCATCGAGAGCGCCGTCGGCGAGATTAAAAATGCAGGTCTCGCGATCTTCACGTATCCAGCCGGTGTCAATTGGGGCAACGGCGAAGTCGTAAAGCTCGTGATCGCCGTCGCATCAGCCGGCGATGAGCATGTGTCTACACTCAGCAAGATTGCATCTGCCTGTGAAGATCAGGCTGATGTAGACGCCATTCTCACAAAGAGTGTCGACGAGATCTACGACATGTTCAAGGTCTGAAGCCCCGCAAGCTATTGGCAACACAATCATCCATTCCTTACTTTGCGGCGCCGCAGCAAATACAATCTGCGTCGCCGGGTCTTCCGTAAACAACGATCACGGCCGCCTACGCTGCGGCCGCACCAACCACCTGAAGGAGGTTATTTATTATGAAAACAAGAGCTGTCAGAATGTACGGCAAGATGGATTTAAGACTTGAAGAGTTTGAACTTCCGGAAATAAAGGACGACGAAATCCTTGCGAAGATCTACAGTGATTCCCTGTGCATGTCAACGTACAAGCTGGCGCTGCAGGGCAAGAAGCACAAGAGATGCCCGCAGAACGTCGACACACACCCGATCATCACAGGCCACGAATTTTCCGGTATTATTGTAAAGGTCGGCAGGAAATGGCAGGACCAGTTCAAGCCAGGCGAGCGCTTTGCGCAGCAGCCGGCCCTGAACTACAAGGGCAGCATGGCTTCCCCGGGCTACTCCTATGAGTACTTCGGCGGCGACACAGAGTATTGCATTTTCCCGCACGAAGCCATGGAAGTCGGTGCGCTGATGCCGTTCGAGGGCGACAGCTTCTACAAGTCCTCGCTTGGTGAACCGCTCTCCTGCTCGATTGGTGCCATGCACGCCATGTACCACACAAAGCAGGCGAATTATCATCACGAGATGGGCATGAAACCGCACGGCAACCTTATCATCATGGGCGGCTGCGGACCGATGGGACTCGGCGCTGTCTCCTACGCGCTCGTCTCAAAGTACCATCCGGACCTCATCGTCGTCACAGACGTAAACGACGCCAAGATCGCACGCGCAGAGCAGGTTCTGCCGCCGAAGAAGGCCGAGGAACTCGGCATCCGTCTCATGTATGTCAACACGGCAAAAATGGATGATCCGAAGAAGGGTCTCATGGACATCAGCGAGGGACATGGCTACGACGACGTCATGGTCTATGTACCGATCCCGGCCGTCGCAACGCTCGCCAACTCCGTTCTTGCCTATGACGGCTGCATGAACTTCTTCTCCGGCCCGGCGGACAAGAACTTCAGCGCGACAGTCAACCTCTATGACTGCCACTACAATGCGACACATATTATGGGAACGACCGGCGGCAATAATGATGACCTGATCGAAGCAAATACACTGACCGGAAAGGGCATCATTGATCCGGCTATCATGGTCACACATGTCGGCGGCCTCAATTCTGTAGCCGAATGCACTTGCAATCTGCCGAACATCCCGGGCGGCAAGAAGCTCGCCTACACGCAGTTCGATATGCCGATGACAGCCATCGAAGACTTCGGAAAGCTCGGAGAAAAGGACCCCTTCTTCAAGGAGCTGGATGAGTGCTGCAAGGAGCACAACGGCCTCTGGAATCCGGAGGCAGAGCGCCTGATCTTCAGTCATTTCGGTGTAACGGTTGGTGTCTGATATCCAGCCGGGCACCTGAATGAAATACACCTCACTACTTCCCTGATTTTGTTCCAACACCGAAACGCCCCGCGAACTGCCGCGGGACGTTTCGACTGTTTACGCCGTTAACCAAAAGATACTGTTGCACTGGAAAATGTCTGACTTGGGTGAGCATGTCACCCCCCGTCCGCCCTTCGTAAGATATCCGGTTTGGATAAAATTTCAGGCAGGAATCTTCACAACCTGCCTCTCACATCAGTCCGAATTTACTCTTAACTGTCAGGATTCTTCGCACAGACTCATTGATCCGCTCTTCAGAAAGCTCACCGTTTTCTACAGCCTGAAGCAGAGCTTCCTCGGCCGCATGAAAGTCATTTGGCATAAGCAGCACATCGTCTCCGGCCTGAACCGCCCTAATCGCCGCCTCTCCCGAGGAATATTCATTGGCAATCGCGCCCATGTTCAGGGCATCCGTAATGACAACTCCCTGGTAACCAAGCCGTTCCCGCAGCACTTCCGTAATCATCACATAGGAAAGGGAAGCCGGCGTTTCGTCGCCCGTGGCATTGGGCGCTGAAATATGTGCAGCCATTATTATCGGCGCGCAGGACACAGCATCCGCAAATGGAACAAGATCACTTGCCAGCATTTCATCCAGTGTCTTATCCGTGCTGGCATATCCCTTGTGCGTATCCGCAGCTGTCGCACCATGGCCCGGAAAATGTTTCAGAACCGGGACAATTCCCTGATTCTGCAAGGCTCCTGCCTCTGCCCGGACCATCTGGCTGACAGCAGCCGGGTCTGAACCAAATGACCTTCTCTTGACAACCTGATTATCCGGATTAGTCAGGACATCCGCGACCGGCGCGAAATCCAGATTAAATCCGAGATTCTTCAGGTAAGCGCCGATATACGCCCCGGCGCTCTGTGCTCCCACAGGATCTCCTGCCGCGCCAACATCCCGCATATCTCCGACATCACGTACGCCGAACGCCGGGTTGTCCGCGATCCTTGCCACGCTTCCGCCTTCCTCGTCGACTCCGAGAAATGGTGCCGGGAGTCCCGCCTTCTGATAATCCGTCCGCGTCTCCGAGAGCATATCCCTTGTCTGGTCCGGATCTTTCAGATTCTGCTCAAAATAGACGAGGCCGCCGACCGGATATGAAAGAATCGCATTTTCCGTTGCTGCTCCGGCCTGTATCACCTGCGAAGTTCCCGTCAGCGCTTCCGGCGTAACAAAAAACATCTGACAGATTTTCTGGGAAAGCGAAAGACTCTGAAGAACCGCTTCCACATCATTCTGACCGCTTGTGTTCTGGCAGTTCTGACTGTCCCTATTCCGGATGTCTTCCAAAACAGAAGAAGATCCAGAGTCGACAGACCGGTTAGAAGCTGCCCCTTCTTCCAACGAAGGTACTGCAGAAACGCTCCTCGATATGCCGTCCACGACGGATATACTCTGCGATTCTGATACCTCCGAATCAGGATCATTCTCACTGCCTGCAGCCTTGCGAACATATTTCATTGTCAACATACAGATCACAGCCAGCAGAGCGCAGACTGCCAGAGTCAGAACCAATCTGACATATGAGCGATTATCTTTCATATCATCAACACGTATCGGAGTTTTCACGCCCAGCCAGTGAAAGCCGGGTTATCTATTATTGTATGATTCATCTCCACACTCTGGCCTTGCAACTCTTACGGCGGAAGGCCTGCAGCTACTGATCGTACTCGACGACGTACCCGATTTTTCCGTGAAAGTCATAGCCCGATGGATACGAATCAAGCAGATAGTCACTTGCATCATTGAGCCACCAGCCTGTACCTCCAGCCGGTCTGAGGATTGTAAGGCAACATTCCGGTACAGTTGCCGTTCCTCCACTGGACAATGAAACAGTGTCCTGATAAGACGGCTCTCCCGACAGCCAGTGACCGGAAAGAGAAGCCTGCTGCGTCACATCGCTGTCTTTGAAATATCTGTACTCGTAGCTGCCCGGTCCAGTTATTTCTACATCATAGACCCAGTAATACGGTCCATGGTCGCCGGATGCGTCTCTGGATGCTCCGATGTAATAATTTACTTTGGGGTTGCCGGCCCGATCCAGGGCTGCGCAGACTTTGTTCCACTCATTCTCATTCCGGATGATCGCGAGGCGGCCTCCCTTTTCTCTGGCCCTTTCAAAGGCCTCCGGCCAGGTTACATCTTCAATGTAAGCTTCATACCGATGCTCTGTTTTCGTATTAAGCGCCGCTCCATCCGTAACATCCTTTGTACCCGAGCCCCCGGCTATTTCCTCCATCGTGCTTTCTGACGCCTCTTCCTCAGCTGACGAATTTTCTTCATGCACACTCACACCGGTATTGGCAGACTGATCCTCTGCGCCTTCATTTTGTTCCGATTCCGCAACCATCGCACTTACAGAAGATGCAGGCGAAGTCTTCCATTTCGATGTCGGAGAGGATCCAAAGATTTCTTTTCGCAGCGAGAGGATGACCGCTATCGTAACGGCCCAGCAGGCTGCGAGTGCAATGACATGTCCGATTGTGTAATTATAGATCGGATGATAATTCTCGCGGTGTCTGCTTTGATGCTTCTCGTCAGCAGACTTCTGATTACTCCAGTCGCCGTCATATGAATCGCTCGAAGAACATTGCTGGTTCCCATAATCCGTCTCATTTTGATGATCTTCATACCATTGACGATACTGCTGCGGTTTCGTCTCAGGAATACTATCTCTGTTCGCGCCGCACTCCCTGCAGTAAACCGCGTTATCTATATTTTCAGTTCCACAGACAGGACATATCCACATATACCATTCTTCCTTATTCACAGCTCTCAAAACGGAACCCAAAAAATTTAATTGCCATTTTGATTCTGTTAGAAAAGAATCAATAAAAAAGCACCTTCAGTATCAGAATGAACCTGAAAAGCTCAAAAAAAAGGTACCATGCACGGATGCAAAACTCTATACTTTTTGCACCCATGCAGTACCTTGCCATTTCCTGTGCACCATCAACCAGCGAATAATGATGCACAGGAGGGATAAAAGGAATAAAACTGCCGCACCCCAAGCCAGCGTGGATGGGATTGTAAGACTGGTTTCGTGCGGAAATGCGGCAGCGCTTTCTCGTAAAAATCAGGCGAAAATCGGCTCATCCGCCTCTTTTATCTACGTGGAAGCTGGAACCCTCACTAGCGCGAATGGGGCTTGCAGGCTCCGGCCTCTGATTTTTCAGACGCATCCTGACATAATCACAGGCTCTTTTTCGCCTGATCCAGCAGTTCCCTGATCTGACGATCCGCCTCTTCCTCTGGCAGAATCAGATCAGGATTCAAATGATCAAAGTAGTCTGTAAAGCTGTCAATCAGATCCCGCTCCTGTGTCATGAACTTGCAGATCTCATCCTTCTCCTGAAAGTCAATCGTCATCGTCTGCTTCCAGATCACAACCGTCAGATGGACGTTTCTGTGACCATTTTCCCTGAGGAATTTTGTCTGATGGTCTTTTCGCGCCTTCTGCCAGTTTTCTATGACGGCAATCCGGTCTTTCATTTCCCACGGCAGATATAAACTTTCCGGGATCTCATCGAGCCGCCCGGTCTTCAGAAACCGGCTGATTCCTGATATATACGAATATTCCATCTCTGGAAATTTCTTTTCGCTTTTATATCTCTGAATAAACTGCAAGTACGCCTGAACTAATTCCGGCGGAACCTCATCCATCCGGGCATACTTTTCAAGCATATGTCTCGTCAGACACGCGCTCAGGCACGGCTGCTCATCATAGCCATAAACCGGCCGTACTTCTTCCGTCTCCTTATTTGGATACACTCTGTCAAGGAGCTCTTCCGGCGACATCGACTTTACAAGGAAGGGCTGCGTCTCATGGTAAATCTCATCAAACAGACTCCTTACATAGCAGACAAGCCCCGGATCCTTTGCATAAATGCCGCACAGCCCTCTGTTGCCCTCTCCATAGACCACTGCCCGCTTTTCCGAAAGAATAAAGCTTGCATTTAACGGCCAGTGATCACTCCGTACATTATCCGAATAAAAGTAACGGGACTCATAATTCGGAGACTTCAAGTTCAGAGGAATTGTCTGCTGCAGAAATTTCAGGGACTCCGGAGACAGCTTCTCTCCAGCCTCCTGCCTGGCCGCATCTTCCGAATGCACGGACAGCTTCAAAACATGATGGATGTGAAGCTGTTTCATATGCGATTCCGCGATATAAAAGCATTCAATCAGCTTCCGGTCATCTGCAGCCATCACCGCAAAGACATCGCCGCCTCCGTCCTGATGAGACTCAGCTTCCATAACCGCCAGAATCGCCTGCTGTACATCAAAATCACTGTATAAAAATGAGATGTTCTCTTTTCTTTCTTCAAGTGCGGGCTGAAATGAAAAGGCCGGCTCGACCATCGGATCCGCCTGAAAATGACGGAAGAACTCACTGACATGATCCCATCTTTCCATGCGTGCCTGACCATAAGTGTTAACTCTCCAGGCATGGATCAGCTCTTTTCTGTCATTAATAGAAAGCTGCAGACAATCTGCCATCTTCTCAACGATTTCAAGCTTCGGGACGGGTCTGGTTCCCTTGACATACTTGAAAATAACAGGCCCGACGCCGGTCGCTGCTGCCAGTTCGCCCCGGCTGACCTTTCTCCTCCGCATATGTTCCTGCAGGAGATAACTGAATGAATTTTCGCTCATACACTTTCCTTTCACATAAAGTGTAAGCAAAACAGCAGATTTCACTTATTTTCATTTCACTTTTAGCGCATTTAAAGTAAATCTGCAATGCATTTATTCTCGTTGATACACATTATAGCGAATGAATTATGCGCGGGCAATGCGAGTATGTGCATGTTTTTTGTCCAATTTGTTGTCCAGCTTTTCGCAAAAGTCCCGAAGGCCAGGCAAGTGTTCACTGTTTTGCTGGAATCTGGCACCATAACATACTCAGAAGCTTCTCCAGCCCATATGAACCGACGCATCATACAGATCTGTCAGTTGTGAAATATTTACAGCATCCTCAATAAAAAAATCTTCTGCATGATCACGAATACCAGCATCTGCATTAACAAGCTCATTTCCATTCCAGGTGAAACGCCGATTATACCAAAACTTTTCCGGGCCATCCGATTCAAGATCGGGATTTTCATATCTGACAATCAGATCATTCTGGAAGCCACAGGCATCGTCTGCCGCTTGCAGATCCAGCTCATCCGCGTAGGCTGCGCGTCCACCATCGCAGGCATAGCAGTAAGCCGCTTGTTTGCTGTCGTAATCATGAGTTTCTTTTATAACAACAATGATGTCATCTGTCCCATCGCCTGTGAAATCAAATTTCGTGACCATCGCCCTGCAACTTGCATATTTCTGGTCCGTCTCATCGCTTCTCGATATTGCGTCTTCCAGACACTTCTCTTCCTGTGACACGTAATCAACACCATTCAGCATCGCCATATGATCTCCCGGAAGATAGTCTGGCTGAAACAAAGGCCCATATTGATCGTAAGGAAGAGACATATCGAATCTGTCAGCACTTATAAAATACATATTATAGTCTGTCTCATCCATCCAGGCACCATATCCAGAAAAATACCAGTCCAACTCAGGAATATTATCGGCTCGGTCTAAATATCCGTCTCCGTTGGAATCTGCGTTAGCCTCTGCATTTAACACAAGACCAGAGTCAGAGAGCCACCAGACAGGAGCCTCATCCAGCCGGGCTCTGGTGGCAGATATTCTGTCCAGCAGAGCATCTGCGTCAACATCAGCGTTCTCCAGCGCATATTCCTTCGTGGCTGTATCCAGCAGATTTGAAGGATCTGTGAGGACATCATCCAGTGTCAATAAATTTCCCGTCCGTGCATCGTAGTTGAACCCCCATTCGCCTCTATAGTATGGATCTGCATCAGGCGTCATACCAGTATAACTGCACAGATCGGTGACTTTCACTGAAAATACTATTCCGTCATTGCGCGTCACTTCCGCCCGCATCGTCTCATCATATCCAGGATGATGCTGATGATTTTTTTTTGCAATTTCAATCAGCTTGCTCTTCAATTCTCCAAGTGATTTTTCAAGTGCCGCATGCTTTGAGTCCGTAACCGCTATCACTGCATTGTGCAGTCGCAGAATCCCATTGGTTCCATCAGTATCAACTAAATCTTCTTCCGAGCTCTGGTGATACTCCACGATACTGAACGCAGCGATTTGCGATGCTGCAGTCTTTTCAGTGAGTTCACTCATCGCTTTTGCCACTGCATCATTGCTGTCAGAGGAGGTCTGGACCTTCTTGTATACCTTGAGTGCCGACTGATAATAATTATATGCAAGCTCCGGTGCCGTACTCTTAGCCGCGTCTCCGGCTTTTGTATAAACTTCAGCCTGATAGTAATAGCCGTCCGTACTATTCTGATCCAGATCAATCACTTTCTGGTACGCATCAGCGGCCTTGTCATAGGCAAGTGTCACATCGGCAATTTTTGTATTTCCTGCATGTGCCAGA